>NZ_PPCZ01000019.1:0-132156 GCF_002959815.1 Veillonella sp. T34266-5 | reverse complement strand
TCCTTTCTTTGGGAATTAGTCACTTTTATTGTAAAGTATGTGAGCCTTGTATGCTTATTTTTTGCAAAAAAATAATGTTGGAAGTGACACCGTAGTGGTGTCACCCCAACATTTATTATAGAACCTCTTTTTTGATTCTTGGAACTTTAGAGTTGATAGATACATAGACATCTTGAAATTGTTAATTCTATATATATGATGAAGTCTCATAAAAATTACAAAAAATGATTGACGTCATATATAATAAGTGGTATTATAATTTCAGTCGGTACGCGGGAGTGGCGGAATTGGCAGACGCACCAGACTTAGGATCTGGCGCCTTACGGCGTGGGGGTTCAAGTCCCTTCTCCCGCACCAACTATATTTGCACCTGTAGGTGCTTTTTTTTTGCCCATTTACATCTGTTCAGGGGAACAGGTGTTTTTCCTCCTATAACCCCCATTTTTTGGCATATTCGTAAATATGCTATAATAAATTATCAGTACTATTGTACTTGTAACAGATATGTTTAAGATATTATATAGATAATCATTATATATGGTGCAGTATGGATACTTCAATTGACACACTGCTTTCACAAAACCCATCTATGACAGATGGGCTAAAGGCGTTTCGCCAAAAGGGAAAGTCAGTTATATATGGTTTAAGTGGATCACAAAAGTCATTCCTCTTAAGCCGTGCTATTCCAGAGGAACAGGTACAATCTATTATTATCGTGGTGCACGATAAAGAACATAAAGAATTGTGGGAACGCGATTTGGCGTTTTTCTGGCCTAATGTGCAGGTATTGCCATTTCCCATTACAGAACGTGTAGAATTTACTACCGTAGCTCGTAGCCTTGAAGGACAAGGGGCTCAAATGCGAGCGCTTAGTATGTTGGCCTGGAATCGTCCTGTTGTAGTCATCGCTACAATAGAAGAGGCTACGCAATATGTAGTGAGTCCTCAATATGTTATATCTCAAAGTGTGCATCTTGAGGTTTCTCAATCTATAGAGCGAGATGAGCTGTTAGAAAAATTAGTTAAAATTGGATATGAACGCGTAGACCAGGTAGAACAACGTGGTCATTTTTCTGTGCGCGGAGATATTTTTGATATCTTCCCTGTGAATAGTGATGATCCAATACGTATGGAATTCTTTGGCGATGAAATCGACACGATGCGTCATTTCTCCGTAGATACCCAACGATCTATCGAAACGGTGGATGCCTATACGGTGACACCATTCTTCCTAACTAGTGATGACGCAGATAGTACATTGCTATCTTATGCAAAGGATGGACTTATCATTTATGATGAACCGGTGCGCATTCAAGAAGCGTTGAAGAAATTCTTAAAAGAAGATGCAACACATCGCAAGCAACATTGTGAATGGTCTGAATTACAACGCTCTGTAGATGCTAAGATTGAGGTGGCTTTCACATTCATGCAACAGCGTTCTATAGGGCTAGCTGGATTTTATCCGATTGGCATTCAAGGAAAAACGATGACGAGCTTTGAGCGTCAAATTCCGTTGTTGATGGATGAAATCAAGCAGTGGCAAAAGCTAGGCAATCAAGTTGTGCTTGTAATTAATAATTTACAGCGCCGTGAAGGCATAGAAAAGGCTTTGCATGGTGATGCTATTCCGTATAAGCTTTGTGAAAGCTGGGATTTTGAGTCTAATACGGTTCACGTTATGCAAGGCTTATTAACAGATGGGTTTGAATTACCGCATAGCCATTTAGTCGTAGTTGTAGAAGGCAATATTTACGGGCAGCAAAAACGCAAACTTCGAAATAAGCCTAAAAAGGGCCAAGAAATTAATTATTTCACGGATTTATCGGTTGGCGATTACGTTGTTCACAGCATGCATGGTATCGGTAAATATGTGGGCTTAAAAACGATTGAAACAGAAGGTATCCATCGAGACTACATTGAAATTGCTTATGCCGGAACAGATAGACTGTATTTGCCTGCTAGCAATTTAGATCAATTGCAAAAGTATATCGGCAATGAAGGCGATGTACCTCGCATTCATAAGATGGGCGGTAGCGATTGGCGCAAAGCAGTTAGTAAGGCACAGAAATCCATTGATGATTTGGCGGATAAGCTAGTTGAACTTTATGCGAAACGGGAAATTACGGAAGGCTTTGCGTTCTTGCCGGATCAACCGTGGCAACAAGAATTTGAAGATGCCTTTCCTTATGAGGAAACAGAGGACCAATTACAAGCTACGCGAGAAATTAAAGAATCCATGGAACGACCAACACCGATGGATCGCTTGTTAGCGGGGGATGTGGGCTTTGGTAAAACAGAGGTCGCTATGCGTGCCATCTTTAAGGCCGTTGTGAGCGGTAAGCAAGTGGCCGTATTGGTACCAACTACTGTATTAGCTCAGCAACATTACCAAACGTTTTTAAATCGATTTAATCCATTTGGTGTAAAGGTAGATGTACTCAATCGATTCCGTTCTACAGCGGAGAAGAAAGAGGTGCTAAAGGGCGTCGAAAATGGTTCTATTGATATATTAATCGGCACGCACTCCTTGTTAAATAAAAAGGTGAAATTCAAAGATTTAGGGTTCCTCGTTGTAGATGAAGAGCAACGCTTTGGTGTAGCGCAAAAGGAAAAATGGAAAGAATGGGCCAATAATATTGACGTTCTTACCTTAAGTGCTACCCCTATTCCGCGGACGCTTCATATGTCTCTTGTAGGTGTTCGTGAAATGTCGGTCATTAGTACCCCGCCAGAGGATCGACTACCAGTACAGACGTATGTAGTGGAATACGATATGAATCTCATAGCTGATGCAATCAAACGAGAACTCGCCCGGGGCGGACAGGTTTACTTCGTATACAATCGGGTAGCATCGATTAATCATATGGGTGAACTATTAGAACAGGCGTTGCCAGATTTGAGGTATGCTATTGCACATGGACAGATGACAGGCCGTCAAATTGAAGAAATTATGACCGATTTCTATGAAGGTCATTATGATGTATTGCTCAGTACAAGCATTATTGAAACAGGCCTTGATATACCAAATGCTAATACGATTATCATATACGATGCAGATCGATTAGGCTTATCGCAACTCTATCAAATGCGTGGACGTGTAGGTCGGTCTAGACGACGTGCCTATGCATATTTCATGTATCGACCTGATAAGATGCTTTCAGAAGCGGCAGAAAAGCGGTTGAAAGCCATCGAAGAATTTACAGAATTAGGGGCCGGATTTAAACTGGCTATGCGCGATTTGGAAATTCGTGGGGCTGGTAATCTATTAGGTTCACAACAACATGGTAATATCGCATCGGTCGGCTTTGGAATGTATGTATCCATGTTAGAGGAAGCCATTGCGAAAGCACAAAATAAAGAGGTCGTCAAAGAGGTAGTACCCGATCCTGCCATTGATCTTGAAATCGATGCTTTCATAGATGATGCCTATATCAAGGATAGTGCGCGCAAGATTTCCGTATATCAACGAATGTTACAAATCAAAAATAAAGCGCAGCTTGATGATTTGACGGATGAACTCATCGACCGTTTTGGTACACCGACGGATTCGGTAGACCGTTTACTACGAGTTGCTCAAATTAAGGAGCAGGCTCGGTTGTTGGGGATTAAGAGCATCGTTCGCCGCGATGATCAGCTCATCATCCATTGGCAAGATGATTCAAAGATGGCCGATTGGGATATGGGCGCTGTTCGCGAAGATTTATGGAAGAAAATGAAGTTCATGGACACAAAACCGGCATCATTATATATCAGTTTGAATGGATTGAAGGGATCTATTCTAACGATTACAGAAGCGGTGATGAAGGAGTTGTCAAAGAAATCTAAGGGGGGCCTATGAACCGATTTTTAAAGGGGGCCATGATTTTAACAATCGCTGGTGTTATCGTTAAAATTATTGGTGCTTTCAGTAAGGTACTCGTCGCTCGTATTCTGGGAGGCGAGGGGATAGGTCTCTATATGATGGCCTATCCGATATACCAGATTATAGTTAGTATTTCGGCTGCAGGGATTCCTGTGGCAATCTCCATTATGATTGCTGAAAAATTGGCGAATAGAGATATGCGCGGGGTACAGCAAGTTTTTAATGTATCCTTACGCGTGCTTACGCTAGTAGGTATTATCTTTAGTGTGGGGCTTTATGCTAGTGCAGAATGGCTTATACAATGGAACATTATAACGGATTCAAGGGCTTTAATACCGATTCAATTATTATCGCCGGCTATTATTGTTGTCACTATTTTAAGCTGTTTTAGAGGCTATTTCCAAGGCTTCCAATATATGGTTCCTACCGGGACAAGTCAGGTTTTTGAACAAATATTTCGCGTAGGGTCCATGGTGGGGCTTGCATACTATTTTATCGACTCCGGATTACATCTGGCCGCAGGTGGCGCTACCTTTGCCACATTTCCAGGCGTATTAGCGGGTTTAATCGTACTTGTGTATTTTTATAGGTCTCAACGTAGTTTGCGTCAGCAGATGCTAAGTGAGCAAAATGAAGAGGCCCCTATAGAACGTACCAGTGCTGTTATTAAACGTTTATTTGCCCTAGCTATTCCCGTTTCCATGGCCGTATGCTTATTTTTTGCAAAAAAATAATGTTGGAAGTGACACCGTAGTGGTGTCACCCCAACATTTATTATAGAACCTCTTTTTTGATTCTTGGAACTTTAGAGTTGATAGATACATAGACATCTTGAAATTGTTAATTCTATATATATGATGAAGTCTCATAAAAATTACAAAAAATGATTGACGTCATATATAATAAGTGGTATTATAATTTCAGTCGGTACGCGGGAGTGGCGGAATTGGCAGACGCACCAGACTTAGGATCTGGCGCCTTACGGCGTGGGGGTTCAAGTCCCTTCTCCCGCACCAACTATATTTGCACCTGTAGGTGCTTTTTTTTTGCCCATTTACATCTGTTCAGGGGAACAGGTGTTTTTCCTCCTATAACCCCCATTTTTTGGCATATTCGTAAATATGCTATAATAAATTATCAGTACTATTGTACTTGTAACAGATATGTTTAAGATATTATATAGATAATCATTATATATGGTGCAGTATGGATACTTCAATTGACACACTGCTTTCACAAAACCCATCTATGACAGATGGGCTAAAGGCGTTTCGCCAAAAGGGAAAGTCAGTTATATATGGTTTAAGTGGATCACAAAAGTCATTCCTCTTAAGCCGTGCTATTCCAGAGGAACAGGTACAATCTATTATTATCGTGGTGCACGATAAAGAACATAAAGAATTGTGGGAACGCGATTTGGCGTTTTTCTGGCCTAATGTGCAGGTATTGCCATTTCCCATTACAGAACGTGTAGAATTTACTACCGTAGCTCGTAGCCTTGAAGGACAAGGGGCTCAAATGCGAGCGCTTAGTATGTTGGCCTGGAATCGTCCTGTTGTAGTCATCGCTACAATAGAAGAGGCTACGCAATATGTAGTGAGTCCTCAATATGTTATATCTCAAAGTGTGCATCTTGAGGTTTCTCAATCTATAGAGCGAGATGAGCTGTTAGAAAAATTAGTTAAAATTGGATATGAACGCGTAGACCAGGTAGAACAACGTGGTCATTTTTCTGTGCGCGGAGATATTTTTGATATCTTCCCTGTGAATAGTGATGATCCAATACGTATGGAATTCTTTGGCGATGAAATCGACACGATGCGTCATTTCTCCGTAGATACCCAACGATCTATCGAAACGGTGGATGCCTATACGGTGACACCATTCTTCCTAACTAGTGATGACGCAGATAGTACATTGCTATCTTATGCAAAGGATGGACTTATCATTTATGATGAACCGGTGCGCATTCAAGAAGCGTTGAAGAAATTCTTAAAAGAAGATGCAACACATCGCAAGCAACATTGTGAATGGTCTGAATTACAACGCTCTGTAGATGCTAAGATTGAGGTGGCTTTCACATTCATGCAACAGCGTTCTATAGGGCTAGCTGGATTTTATCCGATTGGCATTCAAGGAAAAACGATGACGAGCTTTGAGCGTCAAATTCCGTTGTTGATGGATGAAATCAAGCAGTGGCAAAAGCTAGGCAATCAAGTTGTGCTTGTAATTAATAATTTACAGCGCCGTGAAGGCATAGAAAAGGCTTTGCATGGTGATGCTATTCCGTATAAGCTTTGTGAAAGCTGGGATTTTGAGTCTAATACGGTTCACGTTATGCAAGGCTTATTAACAGATGGGTTTGAATTACCGCATAGCCATTTAGTCGTAGTTGTAGAAGGCAATATTTACGGGCAGCAAAAACGCAAACTTCGAAATAAGCCTAAAAAGGGCCAAGAAATTAATTATTTCACGGATTTATCGGTTGGCGATTACGTTGTTCACAGCATGCATGGTATCGGTAAATATGTGGGCTTAAAAACGATTGAAACAGAAGGTATCCATCGAGACTACATTGAAATTGCTTATGCCGGAACAGATAGACTGTATTTGCCTGCTAGCAATTTAGATCAATTGCAAAAGTATATCGGCAATGAAGGCGATGTACCTCGCATTCATAAGATGGGCGGTAGCGATTGGCGCAAAGCAGTTAGTAAGGCACAGAAATCCATTGATGATTTGGCGGATAAGCTAGTTGAACTTTATGCGAAACGGGAAATTACGGAAGGCTTTGCGTTCTTGCCGGATCAACCGTGGCAACAAGAATTTGAAGATGCCTTTCCTTATGAGGAAACAGAGGACCAATTACAAGCTACGCGAGAAATTAAAGAATCCATGGAACGACCAACACCGATGGATCGCTTGTTAGCGGGGGATGTGGGCTTTGGTAAAACAGAGGTCGCTATGCGTGCCATCTTTAAGGCCGTTGTGAGCGGTAAGCAAGTGGCCGTATTGGTACCAACTACTGTATTAGCTCAGCAACATTACCAAACGTTTTTAAATCGATTTAATCCATTTGGTGTAAAGGTAGATGTACTCAATCGATTCCGTTCTACAGCGGAGAAGAAAGAGGTGCTAAAGGGCGTCGAAAATGGTTCTATTGATATATTAATCGGCACGCACTCCTTGTTAAATAAAAAGGTGAAATTCAAAGATTTAGGGTTCCTCGTTGTAGATGAAGAGCAACGCTTTGGTGTAGCGCAAAAGGAAAAATGGAAAGAATGGGCCAATAATATTGACGTTCTTACCTTAAGTGCTACCCCTATTCCGCGGACGCTTCATATGTCTCTTGTAGGTGTTCGTGAAATGTCGGTCATTAGTACCCCGCCAGAGGATCGACTACCAGTACAGACGTATGTAGTGGAATACGATATGAATCTCATAGCTGATGCAATCAAACGAGAACTCGCCCGGGGCGGACAGGTTTACTTCGTATACAATCGGGTAGCATCGATTAATCATATGGGTGAACTATTAGAACAGGCGTTGCCAGATTTGAGGTATGCTATTGCACATGGACAGATGACAGGCCGTCAAATTGAAGAAATTATGACCGATTTCTATGAAGGTCATTATGATGTATTGCTCAGTACAAGCATTATTGAAACAGGCCTTGATATACCAAATGCTAATACGATTATCATATACGATGCAGATCGATTAGGCTTATCGCAACTCTATCAAATGCGTGGACGTGTAGGTCGGTCTAGACGACGTGCCTATGCATATTTCATGTATCGACCTGATAAGATGCTTTCAGAAGCGGCAGAAAAGCGGTTGAAAGCCATCGAAGAATTTACAGAATTAGGGGCCGGATTTAAACTGGCTATGCGCGATTTGGAAATTCGTGGGGCTGGTAATCTATTAGGTTCACAACAACATGGTAATATCGCATCGGTCGGCTTTGGAATGTATGTATCCATGTTAGAGGAAGCCATTGCGAAAGCACAAAATAAAGAGGTCGTCAAAGAGGTAGTACCCGATCCTGCCATTGATCTTGAAATCGATGCTTTCATAGATGATGCCTATATCAAGGATAGTGCGCGCAAGATTTCCGTATATCAACGAATGTTACAAATCAAAAATAAAGCGCAGCTTGATGATTTGACGGATGAACTCATCGACCGTTTTGGTACACCGACGGATTCGGTAGACCGTTTACTACGAGTTGCTCAAATTAAGGAGCAGGCTCGGTTGTTGGGGATTAAGAGCATCGTTCGCCGCGATGATCAGCTCATCATCCATTGGCAAGATGATTCAAAGATGGCCGATTGGGATATGGGCGCTGTTCGCGAAGATTTATGGAAGAAAATGAAGTTCATGGACACAAAACCGGCATCATTATATATCAGTTTGAATGGATTGAAGGGATCTATTCTAACGATTACAGAAGCGGTGATGAAGGAGTTGTCAAAGAAATCTAAGGGGGGCCTATGAACCGATTTTTAAAGGGGGCCATGATTTTAACAATCGCTGGTGTTATCGTTAAAATTATTGGTGCTTTCAGTAAGGTACTCGTCGCTCGTATTCTGGGAGGCGAGGGGATAGGTCTCTATATGATGGCCTATCCGATATACCAGATTATAGTTAGTATTTCGGCTGCAGGGATTCCTGTGGCAATCTCCATTATGATTGCTGAAAAATTGGCGAATAGAGATATGCGCGGGGTACAGCAAGTTTTTAATGTATCCTTACGCGTGCTTACGCTAGTAGGTATTATCTTTAGTGTGGGGCTTTATGCTAGTGCAGAATGGCTTATACAATGGAACATTATAACGGATTCAAGGGCTTTAATACCGATTCAATTATTATCGCCGGCTATTATTGTTGTCACTATTTTAAGCTGTTTTAGAGGCTATTTCCAAGGCTTCCAATATATGGTTCCTACCGGGACAAGTCAGGTTTTTGAACAAATATTTCGCGTAGGGTCCATGGTGGGGCTTGCATACTATTTTATCGACTCCGGATTACATCTGGCCGCAGGTGGCGCTACCTTTGCCACATTTCCAGGCGTATTAGCGGGTTTAATCGTACTTGTGTATTTTTATAGGTCTCAACGTAGTTTGCGTCAGCAGATGCTAAGTGAGCAAAATGAAGAGGCCCCTATAGAACGTACCAGTGCTGTTATTAAACGTTTATTTGCCCTAGCTATTCCCGTTTCCATGGCCAATATTATGTTGCCTATGGTATCTTTAATTGATACTTTTATCGTTCCAAAACGATTGATGGATATTGGCTACTATTTACATGAGGCGACTACACAGTTTGGATATTTGACAGGGATGGCCACGTCATTAATTGGATTACCTATTATTTTAACGACGGCTCTCGCAGCGAGCCTTGTACCGGCTGTATCCGAAGCGCATGCAACGGGGAATAAGGGTCGTATAATCGAGCGTGCTAGCACAGCGATGAAGATTGCCAATTTATTTGCTATACCGGCTTGTATAGGCTTATGCGTATTGGCAACGCCTATTTCTCAGTTAATATATGCAACGCCCAATGCAGGTCCCGTTATTGCCGTGATTAGTCTTAGTATTATCTTTTTAGGATGGCAACAGATTACGGCTGGTATATTACAAGGATTAGGGCGCACCATTATTCCTATGCTGTCTATTTTTATAGGGCTTATGGTGAAAGCTATCTTAGATTATCAATTGACCGGATCCATTGAACTCGGTATTAATGGTGCTGCATGGGCTACGAATTTAAACTTCGCCATCGCCGCCTTAATTAATTTAGTATTTGTAAAACGGTATGTAGGTAGTGTTATTCAATGTATGAACCTATTGAAAATCATCATTTCCGCTATGGCTATGGGTGGTGCTACACAAGTTAGCTTTATGTTCCTTGTCGATATGGTTGGTAATGGTGCTGCCGTAGCTATATCCATCCTTATTGCTTTCATTGTATATATACTATCTCTTTGGATTACTAAGGCTATCGTAATGGATGATATGTATCATATGCCTGTTATTGGAAAACGATTGCGTAAACGCCAAGCAGAGGAGAATCAAATCTATGAAGACCAATATTGATATACAACCTCTTGTAGAGGTGGTAAAAAAGTTACGCTCTCCTAATGGATGCCCTTGGGATAAGGTACAAACGCATGAATCATTGCGCCGTTATTTTATTGAAGAAACCTACGAAGTAGTGGATGCCATTGATAATAAAGATATGGATAATCTGCGTGAAGAGCTAGGTGATGTATTATTACAAATCGTGTTTCATAGTAGTCTTGCTGAAGAATCAGGAGCTTTTACATTACAAGATGTAATAAATGATGTAACTGAGAAGATGATTCATCGTCATCCTAATGTATTTCCAGAAGAAAATCCTGATAATAAGGGAAAAATATACACTTGGGATGAATTAAAAGCACAAGAAAAGGGAAATATACGAAAAAGTGTATTAGATGGAGTATCCAAGAGTTTACCAGCATTGGTGGCTGCTCAAAAGCTACAAGATAAGGCCGGAAAGGTAGGTTTTGACTGGGATGAGCTGGAGCCAATTTGGGCAAAAGTGAGTGAAGAAATCGGTGAATTTAAGGAGGCTGTGGCCTTAAAAGATAGAGAAAATATGGAAAAAGAGGCAGGAGATGTGCTTTTTTCCTTGATTAATCTATTTAGATGGTATAAAATAAGCGGTGAAAATGCACTGAATCGCACAAACACTAAGTTCCGACAGCGTTTTTCACATGTAGAAGCTTGTGTTAACCAAAGCGATCGCTCATGGGAAGACTTTTCATTAGCTGAGCTGGATGCTTTTTGGGAGGAGGCTAAAGTGCAGGAAAAGTAACCTAGAGGTATGTTAGTAATCTCGGGTATTGTATTTTTAAGGAGGTTCTGTCATGAATAAAACAGAATTAATCGCAAGTGTTGCACAAAAAACTGAATTGACTAAAAAAGACGCTGAAAAAGCGGTAAAAGCTGTATTCGACACAGTTGCTGAAGAATTAGCTGCTGGTGGTAAAGTTCAAGTTATCGGCTTCGGTACTTTCGAAGTTCGTGAACGCGCTGCTCGTGAAGGCCGCAACCCACAAAACGGTAAAACTATCACTATCAAAGCTTCCAAATCTCCTGCATTCAAAGCTGGTAAAGGTTTGAAAGAACAAGTTAACGCAGCTCCTGCAAAAAAACGCAAAAAATAATCTGAATAAGATGTAAAAGAGACCCAATAGGGTCTCTTTTTTCGTCTATGTTATTTTTTCTTGTTTATGTGGTATAATCACAAGGAAAGGATAGATTATGACTACAGAACAATCACGGAAGGTCCTCATTGTATCTGCCTCTATTGGGACAGGACATATGCAGGCCGCAAGGGCGATAGAAGAATATTGGAAATTAAAAGAACCACAGGCAGAGATTAGCCATGTGGATTTTCTTGATACGGAAACCTTGTCAGTAGAACATCTTATCAAGGGTACATACATTAAGATGATTGATGTATTTCCTATGTTATACGATATGATTTATCGCGTATCAAAGGGTGAGAAAAAAGGTACTATTCTACAAACCGTTTTGTCCTACATTCTTAAAAGTCGTATGTTGAAGCTCATTCAACAAGAGAAGCCTGATGTGATTGTATTCACGCATCCATTTCCATGTGGAGCCGCCTGTATTTTGAAACGCCAAGGCCTTATTGATGTACCATTAGTAGCTATCTTAACGGATTTTAGTAGCCATCAATTCTGGATTTACCCTCAAGTAGATACCTATTTTGTTGCTACAGATGACATGGTAGGAGAAATGACGGCCGTCGGTATTGAGCAGAATAAAATCCATGTGTCCGGTATTCCGGTGCGTAGATCATTCTTTAAGGATGCCATCGATCACTATGAAATGAAATCACCTGTTAAGGTTCTCGTTATGGGTGGTGGATTAGGCCTAGGTTCATTAGAGATTGCACTTCAACATTTAGATGCGGTCAATGGTATTGATGAGATTACTGTCGTAGCGGGACAGAATACATCGCTCTATGAGTCTCTAGTAAATCTTAGTGTACGGATGAAAACGAAAACCACTGTATACGGTTATACATCTAATATTTCTGAGTTAATGCACTCAGCGACTATGCTCGTTACAAAGCCTGGTGCATTGACCTGTATGGAGGCTGTTACCATTGGGCTACCTATGGTTTTCTTTAATGCTATTCCCGGTCAAGAAGAGGCTAATGCGGAGCTATTAGAGGAGCGAGGTTGTGCGCGTTGGGCTAGAGATATACATAATTTAGAGGACGTAGTGGCTGCGTTGTTAATCAATCCGCCACGGTTACAACAAATGTCTGAACAAGCACGTGCTTGGCATGTAGATGGTGCTGCTAATATCGTAAACGAACTCATTCATATTCTCGATACAAAAACAGATGCACTTTCTACTAAGTGCGAGTTAGAAACATTGTAAATAAAAAGGTCATCCTTCAAACTAATTTACCTACCATATGTATGGATTAGGTAACCATTAGCTTGGGGATGACCTTTTTCTTATTCGCGTGGTGAATTATTGATAGTTTTCAATGTTTTCTGTACGAATCGTTTGTAATGCGTTTAAGAAATCTTCTGTTGAAGTATGTTCCTCCAGTAGTGCTTGTAATTGATGAGAATCATTAAGGCTTACACTCCATTGGAATGAATCGGTATCGTCATATACATTGAATACGATGGGCGTATCGAGTGTATCTGGCATATGACCATCGTCGTCGGATACAGTTGCATAAGTACCATCATCTAATAGTTCAACAAAAAGTGTATCATAACCATCAAAGTCGATAATTTCAAAATCTAGAGCATCATAAAAATCTAATACTGCATCTGTTGCCATGAGAACCTCCTAATAGTATGTACTTATCATGTTGGATTACTGTCTAGTTATCTATCTGTATTCTACTGATGCGGTGTATGACTGTCAATGAAAATCTGTAGTATAATAAATAACATAATGATAACAGAGGAGTACGGGAATGAACGTAATTAGTTTACAGAATATAGAGAAATCGTATGGCACACGATTATTATTTACCGATGTGTCCATAACGTTTACAAATCAAAAACGATTGGGGCTTGTGGGCATCAATGGGACTGGTAAATCGACATTTTTAAAGATTTTAACCGGTCAGATGGAGTGTGATAAGGGAACTATTGAGCGCAATGGCAAGGCTACCATCCATTATTTAGCACAAACGCCAAGCTTTGATGAAGGAAATACCTTATTGGAAGCCATTTTAGATGGTGATCATCCACGATTACAAATGGTAAAACGATTTGATAAGGCCAGTCGTGATTACCACTACATACAAGAGCAGGGCGTATCTGATGAACGTATTGAGCGCCATTATATGCAGTGCTTAGAAGAAATGGATACCCAAGATGGATGGCAAGTAGAGCAAGAGGCGCGTATCATTTTGAGTAAATTGGGCTTTCACGATGTCAATATGTCCGTTAGCCTATTATCGGGGGGTCAAAAGCGTCGATTAGCATTAGGGCAAGCCTTGCTATATCCATGCGATTTACTATTGCTGGATGAACCGACAAACCATTTAGATGAGGATAGCATTGAGTGGCTCGAAACGTATTTAAGCAATCGGCAAGGTGGCTTGTTGATTAGTACTCATGATAGATATTTCTTAGATTCTGTATGTAATGGTATTTTGGAACTATCCAATCGCCATATGTATGAATACGAAGGAAATTATGAGAAATTTATTGAGCTGAAAGCAGATCGTGAGGCTCGTCAGGCGGCTACGGAGGAAAAACGGCGTCAATTTTTAAAGCGAGAAATCGAATGGGTACGCCGTGGTGCCCAAGCTCGTAGTACCAAACAAAAGGCCCGTTTACAACGGTATGAAACGCTTAAAAATATGGAGAAAACTAGACGTCCTGATCAAATGGATCCGATTGCCTTAAAGACTCGATTGGGCAAGACCATTTTTGATATTGAACATTTAACCTTTGATTTTGATGGACGTCCTATGGTTGATGATTTTACCTATCATGTGGTGCGTCATGATCGCATCGGTATTGTAGGACCCAATGGTGTTGGTAAATCAACATTTATGAAAATCCTCGATGGCACCTATGAACCAGTGTCAGGAACCATTGGCAAAGGCGAAACTGTTCGGATTGCACACTTTAAACAGGAATTGCCTGAATTTGATGAAAACATGCGTGTCCTTGATTATATAAAAGAAGACCATTCCTATATGTCGCTCGGTGATGGCACAACGTTAAGTGCGGGTCAAATTTTGGAACGCTTTTTATTTACTCCAGAATTACATGGTGTGCCTATTCGCAAATTATCCGGTGGTGAACGTCGTAGATTATACCTCTTAAAATTGCTTATGAGTGCGCCTAATGTACTTCTCTTGGATGAACCGACTAATGATTTAGATATCCCTACACTAGAGGTGTTAGAGAATTTTCTTGATTCTTTCAGTGGCGTCATCATAACCGTGTGCCATGATCGGTATTTCCTAGACCGCGTGGTAGATAAATTATTTGTATTTACAGGCAATGGTCATATCGATATCGTACATGGATCCTATTCTGATTATAAGGCTGACATGGGTGAAAGTAATAATTCTCCATTCTATGTACCTGAACAACAGAGCTCTAGTGTGAATAGCACAGAACCATCCGCTGATTCTACGGAGACAATTGGTACATCCTCTAGTACTGAATCTAGTCGTATGGAAAGTCCTGTAAAGAAAGGCCTTAATAAGGCTGAAGAGGCAGAATATGCATCGATTATGGAGGAATTGCCAAAACTAGAGCATCTTGTTAAAGGGTTGGATGTTATGATTAGCCAAGCCGGTACGGATTATGAAAAAATGCAAACACTCATGGCTGAACGTGAAGAGACACAATCTCAAATCGATACATTGACTGAACGATGGATGGAATTAGAAGAACGTCTATAAATCTTTATTTTATGCGATTTTTTAATACCTGATATGCATAGGAATTACTTTCAGAATTATTGATAAAAATCACATTTTGTAGTATAATTTCATCGATTAACGATAACAACGTTACCTAAGTAGGAGGAAACATGAGTAAGTACGAATTTTTAGATCGTCGTGTGCCTATTGAAGAAGGCAATATTGCCATTGTGCAAGATTTATCTAAATGTAAAAACTGTTCTTTATGCCGTAAAGCATGCGCTGTTGATATGGGCGTATTCGACTATTACGATTTGACAACTAATGGAGATCATCCAATTTGTATCCATTGCGGTCAATGTGCATCTATTTGCCCTTTCGATTCCATTAACGAACGTTCTGAAATCGATGAAGTTAAGGCTGCTATTGCAGATCCTAACAAAATCGTTGTATTCCAAACTGCACCAGCTGTGCGCGTTGGTTTAGGCGAAGAATTCGGCATGGAAGCGGGTACTTTTGTAGAAGGCAAAATGGTTGCAGCCCTTCGTAAACTTGGCGGTGACTATGTACTCGATACAAACTTTGGTGCTGATATGACTATTATGGAAGAAGCATCCGAGTTAGTTGAACGTGTTCTTAATGGCAGTGGTGAATTGCCTCAATTCACATCTTGCTGTCCTGCTTGGGTAAAATTTGCTGAAACATTCTACCCAGAATTTTTACCAAATCTATCTACTGCTAAGAGTCCAATTGCGATGCAAGCGCCTACGCAAAAAACATATTTTGCTGAAAAAATGGGCATCGACGCAAAACAAATGGTAGCAGTAGCGGTAACGCCTTGTACTGCTAAGAAATTTGAAATTCGTCGTGACGAAATGAATTCTTCTGCAGAATACTGGGAATCGCCAGAAATGCGCGATACAGATTACTGTATTACTACACGTGAACTTGCTAAATGGTTGCGTGCAGAAGAAGTTAACTTTGATGAATTGGAAGATTCCACGTTTGATCCATTGATGGGTGAAGCATCCGGTGGTGGTATCATCTTCGGTAACACTGGTGGTGTTATGGAAGCAGCTATGCGTACTGCTTATAAACTTGTAACAGGTGAAGATGCTCCTAGCACATTGATTCCATTCGAAGCTATTCGCGGTATGGATGGTGCGCGTGAAGCTGATGTAGTGATTGGTGATAAAACATTACATGTAGCGGCTGTTCATGGTACTGGCAACTTGCGTAAATTCATTGAACGCATGCGTGCAGAAAACATCCATTATGATTTCATCGAAGTTATGGCTTGTCGTGGTGGCTGTATCGGTGGTGGTGGTCAACCACGCGTTAAATTACCAATGGCTGATAAGGCTCGTGAAGCTCGTATTGCATCCTTGTATACTCGTGATGCAGAGGTACAAGTGAAAGCGGCTTGTGATAATCCAGATATCCAAAAATTATATGCTGAGTTCTTCGATGGCAAACCTATGAGCCACAAAGCACATCACATGTTGCATACTACATTTGTGAGCCGTGCAGAAGACTTAGGTCCTAATGGTGCATGTACACCCGCTACATGTCCAACGTCTGTACCTAATTTGAAAAAAGCAGCAGAAGCTGCAAAAGCGGCTGCAGAAGCTAATAATTAATTATTTATAAATTTGGATAAAAATCTTGAAAATCCGCATAAAATAGCATATACTAATTATTGTGAGAGACAATAATATAATGATTCTTAGAGAGAGGTATATGTTAATGACCTGGGGCGGACAGAGAGAAGGTTCTGGTCGTAGACCTCGTATGTACAAACGCGAATGTCGATCGTTCCGTTTGACAGACGAGGAATATCAAATCCTGAAACCATTAGTAGAGGCTATTAGAACGCGTACAGATGCATCTAATAAGCAACACTTAGAGTACTTGAATAACTAAATATTGACATGGTGTATGTATATAAAATATCTTTTTTGTACTCTTCCAATAATAGCAACTCTTATATATGCCATGTGAATAAGCGAAAGTTAGACCCTTTTGGGGTCTAACTTTTTTTTGTAAATAAATACATAAGGTATAGGCATTTTAACTATACCTAGTTATAATATGAGTATACAAGTTGTAAGTATAGGAGGTGTTAGCTTGTTACAAGATTTATTATCAGAGGATAATGTATCGTTTCATTATCCTGCTGAGACATGGGAAGATGTGATTCGTCATGGTGGTCAGCTCATGGTCGATGGTGGTTTTACAGATCCTACATATACAGAGGCTATGATTGACGTAGTTCGTGACATGGGGCCGTACATCGTATTGGCACCGGGTCTTGCTATGCCTCATGCGCGCCCAGAAATGGGGGCTAAGCAAGTCGGTGCGGCTTTGGTAACGTTAGAAAAGCCTATCGATTTTGGTAGCCCAGAAAATGATCCTGTATCAGTAGCGGTATTTTTATGTGCGCCGAATAAGGATGAACATATTCAATTGCTTACCGATATTGCAACCCTATTTGAGGATGAAGAATTCCTTGATGCAGCGGTAAATTTTGAAAGCCTTGAAGATGTACAATCTTTTTTAGCAGAACATCTTGATGAAGCGTAATTTTGGAGGTGGACTATGATTTCTATTTTAACAGTATGTGGTAATGGCATCGGTTCTAGTTTGATGTTAAAAATGAAAATTGAAGAAATTTGTGCTGAAAATAATATCGAAGCACAAGTAGAATCAATCGATTTTAATGCGGCTCAAGGTCGCAAGGCAGATTTAATTGTTACTGTAAAGGAATTGGCAGAACAATTTGAGGACAAGGATGTAGCTATTGTACGTAGTTATATTAATAAAAAGAAAATTAAAGAAGATATTTTGGAACGATTACAACAAATCGCTAAGTAACTCATAGAGGAGATAATTCTATGGAAATGATATTAGAATTCTTACGAGATGTATTAAGTCAACCAGCCTTGTTAATTGGTATTATGTCCTGTGTAGGCTTAATCGCTTTAAAACGACCATTTCATAAGATTATGACTGGTACATTAAAACCGATTCTCGGCTATTTAATGCTTGCTGCTGGTGCAGGTGTTATCGTTAGCAATCTTGATCCACTTGGAAAAATGATTGAACACGGATTCCATATTACCGGTGTTGTGCCAAATAATGAAGCTATCGTAGCGGTAGCACAAAAGGTGCTTGGTGTTGAAACGATGTCTATCCTCGTTGTAGGCTTATTGATGAACTTATTAATTGCTCGTTTCACCAAATTTAAGTATGTATTCCTTACAGGTCACCACAGTTTATTTATGGCTTGCTTAATGTCTGCCGTGCTTGGTACTGCAGGTTTATCTGGTATTGAATTGATTCTTGTTGGTGGCTTCTTAATGGGCGCTTGGTCCGCTATTTCTCCAGCTATCGGTCAAAGCTATACTTCTAAAGTTACCGATGGCGATGAAATCGCATTGGGCCACTTTGGTAGTTTAGGTTACTATCTATCTGCATGGGTAGCAAAATACGTAGGTAAGGCAGAGGAAAGTACAGAAGACATTGAAATTCCTGAAAAATGGGGCTTCTTACGTGATTCTACGTTATCTACTGCCTTGACTATGATCGTATTTTATTTGATTGCAGCTATTGCGGCTGGTTCCGAATTCGTATCAACTCTATCCGGTTCTATGAGCCCATACCTATTTGCTGTTATGAGCGCTATGAACTTTGCCGTAGGTGTAGCTATCGTATATTCTGGTGTTCGTATGATCTTGGGGGACTTGATTCCAGCATTCCAAGGTATTGCTACAAAAATCATTCCTAATGCAATTCCAGCGGTAGACTGTGCCGTATTCTTTACCTATGCACCAACAGCCGTTGTATTAGGCTTTATTAGCTCCTTTATCGGCGGTATCATCGGTATGCTTATTCTAGGTGCTGTAGGTGGCGTACTCATCATTCCTGGTCTTGTACCTCACTTTTTCTGCGGTGCAACAGCAGGTATTTATGGTAATGCTACCGGTGGTCGCCGTGGTGCAGCTGTAGGTGCATTCCTTAATGGTTTAGCTATCACATTCTTGCCAGCACTAGCATTGCCAGTTTTAGGCCAATTAGGTTTCCAAAATACGACATTCGGCGATGCGGACTTTGCCGTAATGGGTCTTGTACTTGGTAATGCCTTTGAATGGATTGGCATGGCTGGTATTTATGGCGTCGTTGTTATTGCAGCCCTTGTTCTTATTATTCCTAACTTCATTAAAACAAAAGGGAAAGTTATTAATTACGTAGAAGAAGAGTAATGAAAACAGCTGAGCAACATAGTAATGTCGTAATTCGATATATATTCTTAACCATTGGCGCTATAAGTTTTTGCCTTGGTACAGCAGGTATCGTATTACCAATATTGCCAACAGTCCCCTTTTATATGCTTACCTTATTTTGTTTAGCTCGTGGATCTGAACGCTTTCATAGAATGTTTTTGGAGTCCCAATTATATAAAAAGACAGTTGGTGCGTATGAACGCGATAAAGCATTGACGTTGCGGGCAAAGTTGTCCATTTTAGCTTCTGTAACTACAATCATGCTAATAGGTGCCTATTTTTCTAGAAATATCCCTATTGCCCTTATCATCATGGCAGTCGTATGGATTGCTCATGTTATAGCATTATTATTGGTAGTTAAAACAAAAAATAAATAATAATATGAAAATCCTCCCATTAGAGCATGCTTTAATGGGAGGATTTTTTTAGGTTCATTAATTATATTTAGAAGATGAATGTATATTTCGTATTTTAATAAAGATTACATGAATTATTACTAAAATGAATTTGACAATTAATCTCAAAATATTTACTATTAATGTATTGTTTATAATTTATATATATATATGGTGATATTATGAATCCACATGCTCATATGAAAGGACAATCAGGGGTATGTATGGCTAGACATACCGTATTTGACGGTATTGATTTGCTATTCCTTGATGTAAAGCGTGAAACGATTCAATTTTTCGCCCAATCTCATACAAAGACCTTTGCAATTAATCATTGTGAAGAGGGACGTATTGAATGCAAATTCGCATCTGGAGAATACTTGTATATGGGGCCAGGGGATATGTCGTTAGGGTGGCATATTAGGTCTGATTATCAACATGAAAATTACTTCCCTACAAAATCGTTTAAAGGGATAGTGCTATTAGTAGATGTAGAACGAGCTCAGCATGTATTAGATACCCTTGTAGCAGATACACAAATTGATTTGGCTGCCATAGCCAATCGATTTTGTGAAAATACAGACTTTGGTATGATGATGGAGGAAACTGAGTCGGTTCGCCAAATTTTTTCCAGTTTATATAATGTGCCAGATCAAATTAGGTCTCATTATTTTAAGCTCAAGATTGTAGAAATATTTTTATTATTATCTGTAATCTCTACAGACTCCTATGAAAAACGAGGAAGTTACCGAAAGCAACAGGTAGATATTGTAAAAGCGGTAAGTAAATATTTGTCTAAGAATTTTGTCAAACGCATTACTATTGATGATTTATCTCGTGACTTTGATGTCCCAGCATCAACCTTAAAGCGTTGCTTTAAAGGCGTATATGGTGTGACGATTCATCAATTCATCAAAGAATGTCGCCTTAATGAGGCAAAACGTTTACTCCAAGAAACGGATGAATCCATCTTACAAATTGCTAATGCCGTAGGGTATGAAAACGGTAGTAAATTTACAAGTACCTTTAAGGACTTTGTCGGTATGACACCTAGTGATTATCGTAGAGTATAATTACATATTGTTTAACTATATCTAACAAAAGTATCAAAATCGTATAATTTTGGTCTTTTCGGAGTAGATATGCATAATACACTTTGCTAACATATTAAATGTAAATGATTTTCAATGTCATTGGTGTTAGCAGAGTGTATTTTTTTATTGCTAATTGTGATGATGCATATAGTTGAGTGAGATTATAAGAGGAGGCAACAATGAATCGGTGGAGCCGTACAAAGCGCTATTTAGTATTATCTAGTGCAGTCGCATTGTGGTTGAATGCGCCGTTCGTTGTTTGGGCTGATAATGCGGCAGTTACTACTGATGTAGTTCATGTAAAGGGGACATGGGCGGAAGAACAAGCTAAACTAGAATCCCAACAAACGACAATTATTACTAAAAAGGATATTGCTAAGAAGCAAGCAAAATCTGTTGAGGACATTGTGTTTTCCGAAACAGGTGTGTCTAGAACGGTAGATTCTATGGGGCGTGTTGGTGTTTCTATTCGCGGTGCTGATCCGCGACACACATTAATTCTTGTAGATGGCCAACCTGTTATGGGCGATCTTGCAAAATACCAAGGTGCTGGTGATGAATTACAACGGCTTGGTACGGAAAATGTAGAACGCATTGAAATTATTCAGGGGGCAGCCAGTGCTAAATATGGTTCTGATGCTATTGGTGGTGTTATCAATGTCATCACTAATAAACCGCGGAGCATACCGTCCGTACAATTTAATGCAGAAGGCCGTAGAACCATGGGCGATGGAGACATTGTGCCATACTCCAATTTCTTTATGCGTGCCGATTCTGGATCCTTAGGAAAGTTTAAAATGAATATTCATGGCAGTAAACGGGACATTATGCCTATATACGCTAGTGAAGCGCGGCGCTCTACTTCCATGACTAGCGATGAGGATCATGGTTTCTTAAAGAATTCGTTACGCTATTATGGAACAAATTCTAATATTGGTCTTGCTGCTACTTATGATATTAACGATAAACAATCTTTAGCACTACGTGTGGAGCGATATAATGAGGATTTAGAACGTTATGTAAAGCGTAGTAACTCCTATATGGAGCCACAAGTTCACTATAAACGTGATTTAGATCGAAATAATCTAAATTTAAGCTATAATGGTCGCAATGATAAAAGCTCGTGGAGAGCAGAGTTAAATTATACGCGTACAAAAGAAGATGATGTAACCTTAACAAGTGACTATGGCAATAGTACGTATGAAGGTAAAAATACATTAAATTATGTAGATAATGTGGACCACCGCCAGTGGAATTTAACGCTTGGCGGAGATACGCAAATTAACAAAAAACACTTTTTGTCATATGGTGTAGGTTTTGTACGTGAAACCGGTGAAGGTAGCCGTCTTAAAAATGCGCCTACAACATATAAACGTCATATTGATCCATGGGATTATGATAAGAGTTTGGCCGTTAGAAATGGTGTGCCATCTTCAACTGTTTACGATCATTCTTTCAAAAAGAATGAAGCCGGTGTAGAGCAGTGGAATAAGGAGAAAGAATGGTATAATGGCGATAAAAATGACGCTAGTACATTGCCAGAATTTACCTATGAGGACTACATTCGTTATCTAGATACGACCGGTAGTGATTCATCTGCTGTTATGGGCTTAGTGGATGGTCCTACGACAGAAAATTCCTTAAAAAATCGCAATCCTGAGGCATATGCACGGTACCAACAATTCGCTCGTCGTTTATTGGCGGAAAATCAAGCGTTTATCGCCGACTATCATGCTAATAAGGAAGGTAGAACCGATGCTAATGGCAAGTACTATCCTGCATTACATGATGCCTATTTGCCAAGTTTCTACTATGGTACTGTATCTGATTTTGATTCTACGCAGTTGAAATTAAATGGTTCTTACTTTAAAGAAGAATATTTAAAACGTGTTAATCAACAAACAGCAGGTCGTGCTGAAATTAAGAAACAAAATTTCTATATTCAAGATACTTGGCAAGTGAATAAAAACACTACATTGTCGCCGATTGTTCGACTAGACCACAGTGATTTATTTGGATCTAACCTATCTTTCAATCTAGGTATGACTCATAATGTGAAAGGAAATCCACATCGCAGATTCAAGGCTAATGTAGGGACTAGTTATACTGAACCAGGTATGGGCGAACTATACTACAACTGGGAAATGTATGGCCCTAATATTACGTTTGCTACTATCGGAGGCGGGGAAGCGCGACTCGGTTGGTATTGGGTAGGCAATCCAAATCTTAAACCAGAAAAAGCGATGAACTTTGACCTATCCTTAGAGGGTGAAAATAAAAATACCTATGGAAAGGTGACAGTATTCCACAATAATATTCGAAATTATATGTCTGTATATAATACAGGCTATCTAATGGATTTCTATCCTCAATATGATGAATCCACAAGCTATGGTGCTGCTAAATTCTCTCATGCACCTGATATGATTTATAGTTTCCGAAATATTGGTAAGGCACAAATTACAGGCCTTCAATTTGAGGTTAAGCAAAATTTAAATAAACACTGGAAGGCACGTCTTGGCTATACATATTTACGAGCTATCAATAAGACTGATAAAGATATGCCACGCGAACTATTAGACAAACCGCGTCATAAGGTTGATATCGGTGTAGATTTTGAAGATCAAGCTAGCGGATGGAGTGGTAGCCTTTGGGGCGATTACTATATTCACATGCTGGATAGTAATTCCTTATCTGGCGGTGGCAATTATATGGTATCCTACGTGGATCCAGATAATTCGGATCGTTCCATTATTCGATATAACATGAATACGAAACGTTCTGCGGATATGTATGAACATAAGACATATGGCATTTGGAACTTTATGATTCAGAAAAAAATAGACAAGGATTCTCGCGTTTATTTTGGTATCGACAACATCTTCAATCATCGTGATGACGATCGTGCTATGTCTGCTCGTGTATATCGCATTGGTTTGAATATGAAATTTGGTTTAGGTTCTGGTGAAAGCAAATCTAAACTCACAAAAGAACAACTGTTGGCTTTACCACCTGCTGTACTTGAAGGATTCTTAGCACGTCCATTTGATGAATCTAAGAAGAAGGGGGTAGAACTGGTAGGAGATTATCGGGTACGTTCCGATAGCCATTTAGGCTCTAATCGTCCTGCCACAAAAATCACCCCTACAAGCTCTATCTCTGATGCGGCTACTAAAAACTTAGGTGATCCGAAAGAACATGGCTTGGAACAACGGATACGCGTTGGCGTTGATGCACGTTTAAATGATACAACTAATGTACGTGTCGTAGGTAGTGCATCTGGTCAAAGCGGTGTAGATAGCAGTCATGTTACAGAAGGTTCTAGTGGACTCAATAAACAACGCCTTGAAGAATTAGATGTAACACATCATAGTGCTAAATGGGATCACAGTGTGGGCCGTATTAGTGAATCTATGGGGGTTACCGGTTATTGGTTTAATAAGGAATACGATGGTATTCGCAGTGTGTGGACTAATAAGAACACACAAGTACGTGTTGGTGCAGGTAGCTTTAAACATAGTACTGGCATTACAGATAGTGCATATACTCATGGTATTTATACGAAATTTAACCGCGTTCCAACTGTTGAGGAATTCATCGGTATTGTAGGCGCTGCTGATGGTAGTAATCAAGAACTTGTTATTCCCAATGCACCGAATACGATTAATTTCTATCAACAATTGAAAGCCTTACATGACCAAGAGGTGGCATTAGCATCTGATTTAACAACATTAAAGCAGAATATTAGCGATTTGGAATCGGATATTTGGTCTAAGGAAAATCTTGATGGATGGACTGAAGCTCAATTGGCACCATTAAAAGCTAATTTAGCTAATATGCAAGCGTCGTTACCAGATGTAGAAGCACGTGTAGCTAAGGCACAAGAACCAATACGGACTGCTCAATTCGATGTGGTACGTAGGATGCAAGACATTGCGGTACAAGCCTATGGCGCTGATGCGAATAAAAAGACGATATTAATTCAGATGCCTGAAATACCAGTTAAAATGGTGTATAAGGATAAATACTATGATGAAGATACTGAGCAATGGGTTCCTGACGAAGGTACAATGAATGTAAATATTGCACCGGGTAAGTTGGACTTAACTAAAAATGATCCATTGTATGAAGTGAAATTAAGTGATACGTCCGTACTAGCTGATAATGGTAAGACATTCCTTGCCAACTGGTATGATAAGAATAAGGATGCTATAAATGCGTCATATCGAGCTAGAGCTGAAGAACGGGCTAAGCTTATCTTTAGTAAAGATGCGACTTATACTATTGAATTTGATGACTCTGCTTTGGATGGTTTGTCTGATAAAATTTATAAGGTTAATGCTATTGATGTTAAAGACTCTGGTATGTCAGATGTAATTAATGTAAATGGCAGTGCACACTATCCAATGTTGATAGCATCCTATTTTAATAATATAACTCGTATGCTAGAAAGTGCAGATGGCCATAGTAGATTGCCAAGGGAAGCACTAGGTAAGTATACAGGTGCCATCATCCCTACAACTGGTGTCGTATTGCAAAGTGATACCATTCCTCCGATTGAAAAGACTGCTTATGTACAAGTTAAACATATGGTAACTCCGCGTCTTGGCGTAGCTGCATGGTATTTACGTTCCTTTGGTGGTAGCGATTATCGATTCTATACAGCAAATGGTAACAGTACAGAAGCTCATGAGTTTAACAATGTAGCCAATGTATTTGGTATCGGCGCTAAATATCAATTGAACCGTAATGCTAGTGTATCCTTTGATTATGGTCAAAATCGTAGTGATTTTGGTCGTTTCATGAATGGCAATACGCATTATGAACATGTGGCTGGCACATCTACCTTTGATATGAAAGGTCGCGATGTTGGTGGTACACCTCATTTTTGGGCATTGCGTTTTGATATTGGAAAGGCGGACATGGAAAAAGCCGGCTCTTGGGAAGCCTTTGTAGATTATAAATATTTCTCTCATGGTTCCTTCTTTGGTGGCAATGGTACTGAGGCAGTACCAGATCGTTATTTAGATGGTATTAAGAGCTTTACCTTTGGTGGTGGTTATGTACCGGCGAAGAATCTACTTTTACAAGCATACTATACATTTGATGCGAAAGGCATCAACAAACGAGATACCTTATATGGGGCTGAAAACTTTAAACTTGGAAACTATACTCGTTTCCAAATGACATATAAATTCTAAAATTTATAGTCATTTTAGTCCAAAACGTATATTTTTGGTCTATTCGGAGTAGATATACAAGATACACTTTGTTAACATAAAATTGTAAATGATTTTCAATGTCATTGCGGTGTTGGCAAAGTGTATTTTTTATATGCCCGGAATATAGGATATAGGCTTTGTAAATTTATATGTATCGTTGAGAGAATTAGGATTGTGAGGAGGCAACAGTGAATCGATGGGAACGTACAAAACGCTATTTAGTCCTATCTAGTGCGGTTGCATTATGGCTAAATGCACCTCTCGTCGTTATGGCGGATAATGCAGCCGTTACGACAGATGTAGTTCATGTACAAGGCACATGGGCTCAAGAAGAAGCAAAGTTAAATCCACAGCAAGTGCAAATCATTACCAAAAAAGAGATTGAGAAGAAGCAAGCGAAGTCCGTCGAAGATATTATATTTACCCAAACGGGTGTTTCTAGAACCGTTGATGCCATGGGGCGCGTCGGTGTATCCATTCGCGGTGCAGAGGCTCGTCATACATTGATTCTTGTGGACGGGCAACCAGTACTTGGTGATTTTGATAAGTACTCTGGTGCCGCTGATGAAGTTCAACGGCTAGGTGCCGAAAATGTAGAACGCATTGAGGTTATTCAAGGTGCAGCCAGTGCTAAGTACGGCTCAGATGCCGTGGGTGGTGTCGTTAATATCATCACTAAGAAAGCACTAAAAAAACCAACATTACAAGTGAATGCCGAAGGAATGCGTCGTAAGAGTGATGGCGATTTATTCCCATTCCAAAACTTTTATATCCGAGCTGATTCGGGGCAGATGGGTAAATTAAAGGTTGGCTTATCTGGTAGTAAACGCGATTTAATGCCTGTCCTTGCATCGGTTAAACGCCGTGCATCGGGGATGGGCTTTGACTATGCGAAGCATAACTTTAAACCCAATGTACTGCGCTACTATGGTGATGCATCTGATATTGGTCTGGTAGCAACGTATGAAGCGAATAAGAACAATAAATTTGAAATGCGTTTAAATCGATATACGGAAGACCTTGTACGGGATATTAAACATTCTGATTCCGATTTAGAGCCACAACAACATTTCAAACGGACTGCAGGCCGTAATACGATTAACCTTTCATGGAATGCTAGAGCTGGTAAAAGCGATTGGACCGTAGAAACAAACTACTCCCGCATTAAAGAAGACGACGTAGCGCTTATCAATTATACGGGACGATCCTCTTATGAAGGCTCAAATGAGTTACGGTATATTGACAATATCGATCATCGTCAATTAGATGTTCGACTCAATGCGAATACGCAGCTTAATAATAAGCATCGTCTTAGTTATGGTGTTAGCTATGCTCGTGAAGAAGGATCTGGCAGCCGTCTAAAGAGTTCCCCTAATACGAGTACCATGTATATCGACCCTTGGGCGTATGATAAGAGCTTACTTGTCGATAAGCTAGATCGTCTTGTGCGTAAAAAAGGGGATAACAGTGTTAAGGTTTATTCCCATATTCATGACTATAAATTCATAAACTCTAGTAGCGGTATGCCGCAATGGGATATGGATTATGAATACTATGGTGCTGAAACAGATGCTCAGAAACCGGGGATTACATATGATGATTATGTAAATTATGGTTTATCTGAAGGGGCTATTAGCTCTTGGTCTAGTACATCTCCTAATAATCAACCTATATCCGATGATTTTAGAAATCGTTATAATGCATTAAAATCTCGATTAGAAGCAGAAAATCCGGATATGGCTAATACTCGTTCAAATATCGTAGGTGACTACTTTAAATATGGCGAGTCTAGTGATCCTGAAATGCGTAAAAAAGCACCTAAACTAAATGGCAAGGCCTTCTTAGAAGAGTATCGCAATCGCGACCAACGCTTGACGACTGGTCAAGGTACAATTCGTAAGATGAATGCTTATATCTCCGATACTTGGCAAGTGAATAAAAATCTTACATTTGTTCCTATTATCCGACTAGATAATAGCAGTTTGTTTGGTTCCAATTTATCCGCATCCATGGGGATGACCTATAATGTGAAAGGCAACCCTCATCGTCGATTTAAGGCCAATGTCGGCACCGGTTATACTGAACCTGGTATGGGCGAACTATGGTATAACTGGGAAATGTATGCATCTAATCCGGTAGGTATTGGTGTTGCAAAACTCGGTTGGTATTGGGCGGGTAATCCAAATTTAAAACCTGAAAAATCGCTTAACATTGATATGAGTTTAGAAGGGGAAAATAAAAACACCTATGCTCGTGTTGGTGTATTCCATAACCGCATCAAAAACTATATGTCGGTTTATTTCACTGGTGAATTCCAAGATTTTGCACCATATTTGAAAGGTGACGCAAAATACCAACGCGCTCCGGATATGATTTATAGCTTTAAGAATATCGGTATGGCTGAAATCACAGGCCTTCAAGCAGAAGTGCAACAAAAATTCGGCAAATATTGGTCCGGTAAATTAGGATATACCTATTTACATGCGATTAATAAGAGCGACCCAACTATGCCTCGTCAATTATTGGATAAACCGGTACATAAGGTAGATATTGGTGTCACCTATGACAATCCAAAAACTGGTTGGAATGGATCTATTTGGGGTGATTATTATATCAATATGTTAGATAGTAACACCTTAAATAATGGTGGTAACTACTGGCCAGATATTTTATCCGGTGATGCAGGCGTATACAAAAAGCAAGTTTACCAAAAGAAAACATTTGGTATTTGGAACTTAATGGTTCAAAAACGATTTAATAAGAATGCCATGATGTACTTTGGTATTAACAATATCTTTAATCATCGCGATGATGACCGAGCAACGCAAGAACGTGTATATCGTATCGGCGTTAACCTCAAATTTGGCGGTGGCGATGCTAAGTCTACGCCAATCGGAAAAGATAGTAATAAAGTCGCAAATGGCAGCGTAACTAATGGCGCATCCGGTAGTGAAGGGGGTGTACAAAATATATCCGAAGTTGTTAAATTAACTGACTTTATTCGTCCTGATTTTGATACAACCAAGGAACGTGGCATTGAGTTTATCGGCGATTATCGTGCGCGCTGGATGTCTCATGATGGTTCCAATCGTCCGCAATCCCCATTCCGCTCTAATTCAGCCATCGGTTCTGCTAAGACGAATATGTATGATTCTAATCGACATAGCTTTGAACAACGGATTCGCCTTGGATTTGATGCTCGTCTTAACCCATTCACAAATCTCTCCGTTATCGGTAGCATGACGGGTATGAGCGGCGTTGATACAAGTTGGACTAAATCTGAATCGAAAGGATTTAACCATCAACGCCTTGATACGGTTGATCTTACTAGACATGTTAAGAAATGGGATGTTTCTGTAGGTCGTTTAAACGAACCTATGGGTGCTAGTGGCTATTGGTTTGGTCAATCCTATGATGGGGTTCGCGGCGTATGGACTGGTAATGATACCCAAGTTCGCGTTGGTGTAGGCAGCTTTAAACATAGCACTGGTATTAGTGATTCTGCGTATACTCATGTGGTACATGAGGTGATTACTAGACCGCCAACAGCAGCAGAGTTAATTGGTATTAACCGTGACGAATATCCTTACGATATCAATAATGCTACAAAAACAGGGTCTGATGGTGAAAGCAAGTCCAGTGATGATGCACCAGCACCAGATAGCCCTTCAGGTATTTATGAATCTACCTATAAAGGTAAAGTAGATACAATTTACTTCTATCAACAGCTTAAGGATTTACAGGATGAGTATGAAGCGTATAAAGAATCATTGAACCTCAGCTGGAGTAATCCAAATCGGGATCAAGAGATTGAAAAGGCTAATAATAAATTAGCAGAAACCCAACAAAAGCAAGCACAAGTTATGGCACATTTACAAGATATTCTCACTAAAGCATATCCATCTGAAATGGCTGATAAGAAATTCTCCTTAGCTATTCCATCTGGTGGCTATGCAATGTATGAAATCACTAATAAGAATACAGGTGAGAAACTCTATAAAACTGGAGAAATCATGTATAATGTGAATTCCTCTTTATACCCTGAATACCTAAAAGAAAAGGCTAAGGGGCTCATTGTTTCTACTGATAATAAAGATGCTTTAATAAATCCAAAAGCTTATATTGATCAACATGCTGCAGATATTAATCAATCTATTTCGGAAATCGCAAAATATAATGCCGCAGATAACTGGTCTAACTATAATAATAGCGAGTTAGATACTGTTTGGGTTAAACAACCAGATGGTACGTTTAAACAATCCTATGATTATTATGGACAACCATCTAGCGACTATGAATTTACTGGCTATTTAGGTGTAAAAACGTATAAATACGATAGTGGAAAATATGTATTTAGCGATTATGATGCTAAAGATGCCCTTTATAATAAGAACTTTACAATGTCCTATGATGATTGGGGCGAAGGTAGCTCCGATTATGGTTGGGGCATGACACCAGCAATGTACAACTATTTATATAATCTTGAAAAAGTTGTACACGACGCAGAGTCTGAAAATAAATTACCACGTGAAGCGATTGGTAAAATCATCGGTAATATTATTCAAACAGAAGGTGTAGTTCTTGAAAAAGATACAATTCCACCTATTGAAACGGCAGCGTTTGTTCAAGTGAAGAAACAAATTGGAGATCGTCTTGGCTTACAAGCATGGTACTTACGCTCCTTTAATGGTAGTAAACGTACATTCTTAAATGCTAATGGTAATGGCAATGATGAACAAAGCTTCTCCAATATAGCAAATGTATTTGGCATTGGCGCTAAATATCAAATCGGTGAAAGTGCAGTACTTACTGTAGATTATGGTCAAAATAGATCGAAATTTGGTCGCTACATGAACGGTAATACTGTATATGACCATGAACGTGGAACCGCAGACTTTACTGTGAAAGGTCACCAAATGGGTGGTACACCTCATTTCTGGATGGCTCGCCTCGATATTGGTCGTGCGGATATCGATGTTCCAAAATCTTGGAACGCGTTCATCGATTATAAATACTTCGCTCATGGCTCTTTCCTCGGTGGTAATGGTACAGGTGCTGTACCGGATCGTTACCTCGATGGTATTCGCAGCTTTACCTTCGGTGCTGGGTATGTACCACGCAAGGATTTACTCCTTGAAGCATTCTATACATTTGATGCGAAGGGCACAAATAAACGAGATACTTTATATGGTAATGAAAGCTTTAAGTTAGGCGATTATGCAAGAATTCAAGGAACGTACAGGTTCTAATGTGCAGTCTATAAATAGACAGAAAGGTTTATTAGTATGGAAAATCTAAATTATGTCATTCACTTGTTTCATAGTGGCGGGTATGTAATGTATCCATTATTATTCTTGTCTCTTATGGTCATTGCTATCGCCGTAGAACGCACTTTCTACTATCGTAAATATGCAGGGAAAACCTATATAGTAACTCATGCGGTTAATGAGTATGCAAAATTACAAAAATGGGATGAAATTGAAAAGGTAATCAAAGAAAACCCATCCATCGCTAGCCGTATTGCTGAAGCTGGTTTGAAAAATGGTGCTACTGAAGAAGGCATGAAAACGGCATTCTCTGATCAAATGGGTGTCGATGCAGTAGGTTTTAGAAAATATATGGATTACTTAAGTGCAACCGTTACAATTTCCCCATTGTTAGGTTTACTTGGTACTGTAACAGGTATGATTGGTTCCTTTAGTATCCTCGATGCTGGTGCTGGTGCATCTGCCATTACTGGTGGTGTAGGGGAAGCCCTTATCGCAACGGCAACTGGCTTATGTGTAGCCATTATGGCCTTTATCGTGTATACATTTTTTAGCCATCGTTTGGACTCTATTATTAACCAAATTGAAAACATGTGTGTTAACATCATTACCGCAAAACGAGAAGGGTGGAAATAACAATGAATTTACAAAGTTTTCGTATGAAATCCAAGCCTGAATTCATGATTATCCCTATGATTGATATCATATTCTTCTTATTGGTGTTCTTCATGATGAATAGCTTACAAACAATTGCCCAAAAGGCCTTGTCTGTACAGTTGCCACAGGCTACAACCGCATCTGCACCAGCTCAATTACCGGTGGTGCTTACCTTAGATGCAGAAGGTCATATAACGATTGATAATGTCCCAATGAGCATTGATGCAGCAGAAGCAATGGTAAAAGAACGAATTGCACAAAATCCAAATGCTAGCGTTATATTGCAAGCGGATAAACGCTCTGCTCACGGACAAGTAGTAGCAATTATGGACATGCTTAAACAAGCTGGTGTTAAACGCTTAGCTATTGCAGCAGAACAGAAAGGATAACTATGGGATTAGGCATATCATGGAAAAAAGCAGCCATAATATCCGCCGTAGTTCATCTTATCATTCTCTTTATTGCCGTTATCTTTTTCGTAGTTGTTCCGGCCATTCAAGAGCAGGAAACCTATGAAGTCGATCTCACCCAAAGTGTGCTCGACGATGGCGGTAGTGGTCACGCTGGTGGTGGCGGCGGTGATAGGTCATCTCTATTCCCAAAACCATTGTCTGCAGATGAAGTGGCGGCAAGAACAAAGGCTGTAGTAGCGAATGTAGAACCATCTACAGCGACGGATATTCCTGATGCGGTAGATGTCCCAAGTAAGGGTAGTGAAAATACATCAAATGTATCTGGTGAAAGCGGTGGTGCCGGTAATGGTCCAGGATCTGGTGGCGGCGAAGGTGGCGGCCATGGTACTGGTACAGGAACGGGCGTTGGTGATGGAAAGGGTGAAGGCGAAGGCTCTGGTACGGGCAAGGGCTCTGGTGGTGGTCATGGTCGAGCTCATGTCGATTTTGATAAACAAGGCTTTTATAATGCTGTAAATAATCAGAAGGTGATTCCTCAACAATACATTCGTCAACATAAAGAAGTTCATGAAACAATTTACGTATTTGTACGTATTGATACAAATGGTAATGCCGTTGAACAATATGTGGAATCTGGCGATGATCCATTGTTGAGAGAAGAGGCTATGGCTGCGGTAAATCGTGCATTACCATATGAAAACCCAACAGATGACATTCAACCGGTAACTGTTCCGGTACGATTTGACCTATCCGAAGGTACAGATGACGATGATTAATCATACATAATGTAAGGAGATAAATATGGGTACTATTATTTTATATTCCTCCCTCACTGGGAATACAAAAAGCGTAGCGGAGGCGATGGCCTCTGTTATGCCTGAAGGTACACCTTGTGTACCGGTAAAAGAGGCACCGGCCAATCTAGGGGATTACGATACTGTATTTGTAGGTTTCTGGGTGGATCGTGGCACAGCTAATAAAGAAGCGGCTAAGTTGATTGAAACCCTTACCAATAAACATATAGTATTCTTTGCTACACTGGGCATGTATGCCGATTCTGATCATGCTCGTGAAAGTATTGAAAAGGCATCTGCCTTATTGCCTAATAAAGAAGCTCTCGTAGATGGTTTTGTATGCCAAGGTAAAATCGATCCTAAGGTTATCGAGATGATGTACAAAATGTTCCCGCCAGGATCTGCTCATGGCCAAAGCCCTGAACGTGATGCATTGCATAAGGCCGCAGAAACGCATCCAGATGAACAAGATTTTGCAAATGCCAAAGAATTTGCTAAATCTGTGCTTGCAAAGTTGCAAGGCTAACGAGTGAAAGGGGAAACGTATGAGTTTAGCAAGTTTTTTTGAATCGATTCCAGAAAAACAACGGAATCTACAACTAGGCTTGGCCTGTGATAATCCCATGAGCGGTGCCTTTCCTCATAAGCGCGTTGTTCATGCAGGTCTTAATGGGACTTTAATTTCACCGAAGGAAGCTCAATCTGTATGGGATACTGTAATGAGTGGTTCTCCTAAGAAGGGGCAAATGCAGTGTGCGTATATACATATTCCATTTTGCAAGACAAAATGTACGTATTGTGGATTCTTCCAAAATGGTACAAGTCAGAGTATTGAAGACAAATATATTGATGGCCTTATTGGGGAACTTAAGTTAGCTAGTGAAAGCCCACGTTTAAAGGATGGGCTTATCCACGCCGTATTCATTGGTGGTGGCACACCGACATCATTGTCTCCAGCAAATTCTGAGCGTTTATTAAAGGCGATTAAGGAATACTTACCATTAGCTAATGACTATGAGCTTACGCTAGAAGGGCGCATTCATGATTTGATTCCTGAAAACCTTGAAGTGTGGATGAATAATGGTGTTAACCGTATGTCCATCGGCATTCAATCCTTTAATACTGAAGTACGCCAAATGGTAGGTCGTTTAGATACAAAAGAAACGGTACTAGAACGATTAGCGGCTTTAAAAGCCTATGGTCAATGTTCCGTTGTGATTGACTTGATTTATGGCTTACCAGGTCAAACTATGGAGGTTTGGGAACAAGACTTAGCCGATTTAGTAAGTTCTGGTGTAGATGGAGCGGACTTATATCAATTGAACGTATTTGATGGTAGTGATCTAAACCGCGACATTGCAAGCGGTAAGGTGCCACCTGCTGCAACAACAGCTATGCAAGGGGATATGTTCGAATTTGGTCGTACCTATTTAGAGACTCGTGCGTATCGTAGATTGAGTGCTGCTCATTGGAGTGCCAATAATCGTGAACGTAGTTTATATAATATTTTAGCGAAAGCTTGCGTACCGATGTTCCCATTTGGCAGTGGCGCTGGTGGTAATGTAGATGGCTATGGTATGATGCTTCATCGTGCACTTAAACCATACGAAGATATGGTAAGTCGTGGTGAAAAGCCATTTATGGCACTTATGAAGCAAAGTGATTTACAACCATTTGTCAATCAAGTAGTAAGCCAATTGGAACAAGGCTATTTGAATATCAATACATTAGTGGCTATGGACTCTCGTTTAGATGAGTTAAATTGGTTGTATAAACTATGGGAAGAACGAGGCCTAGTTTCGTATAATGGATTATTATACAAATTGACATCAGCTGGTGAATTCTGGACTGTTAACATTACGCAAAGTACATTGGAGGCTATGGAATATGTGTTAACTGGTAAAAACTCCTTTGCCTTAGAATTTGTAGCGGCCCAAGATACGAAGACTACATCTAAAGAAAATCCTAACCAAGAGGTGCGTGGTATTGGCCAAGGTAAAGCCAATATTTCGGTACCAACAGATGAAGATACAGAGGTACAACGTAAAGAGGCTCTTATTGCGAAAGCGAAAGCGGAAATTGCTAAGAGTGGTGCCTCTGGTGAATCAGCTAACCGCATGGTACAAGCCATGTACAATCTAAGTGCTGATGAAATTGAATACATGATGGAACGTATGATGTCCTAATTATCACTAACAACCTCTCATATAAATATCTACAAACATTGACAGGTACGTTTTATCTTAGTATTAAAACCCTAGATTACAATCTATTCTTTAAACTGGACTACTCGGTTCAGCTAGAGTATATTGTGGTCTAGGGTTTACTTTTTATGTGTTGGAATGTATTCTGTACATATAGTTATACAAGGTATTAGGAGGTTAGTATGAATACATTTCCTAACGAAGTGATAGATATAGTTGGTATTGGGGCTAGTACCTTAGATCGATTCATCGTAGTTGATCATTTTCCAACAGGTCGAGAGGTACAACAGGCTATCTCGTCTACTACAGATGGCGGCGGTCCTGTGGCGACTGCTCTAGCTACGGCTGGTAAATATGGATCTAGCACGGTTATGATTGATCGTATTGGTGATGATATGGTTGGACGCTATATTCTAGAGGACTTTCAAAAATATAATGTCAATACAGAGGGCGTCCAAGTTGATGCGGATGCTAAGAGTGGTACAGCAACGATTCTTGTGAAAGAGAAAACCGGGGAACGAGCTGTATTTTTTGAACGTTCTACAGCGCCTGAGCCAGAATTCTTAAGTGATTATCAGGGATTAATAGAAAATGCATCCATCGTGCATATCAATGGGCGCCATCGCCATTTGATGCGTACCGTTATTGATATAGCTAGGCAAAGTGGTACTATCATCTCTCTAGATGGCGGTGCGCAACGTTACGATGATGATATGAAACCAATTACCGAATCATCTCATGTCGTTATTGTGGCGCGCGACTATGCAGAAAAATATACAGGGACCACTAATTTAGAAGAGGCTTGTCGCATCATTCATGACCGAGGGGCGTTAATAGCCGGTGTTACTGATGGGGCCAATGGCAGTTATTTTGTATGGCCTGATGGAACGGCATATCGTTGTCAACCATTTTCACAAGAGCATGTAGTAGATACGACTGGGGCAGGGGACAGTTTCCACGGTGCATTTTTATCGAAACTGGCTGCGTCGATTCGCCCAGTACATGCAGGGTATGAAGAATCCATACGGCCTATAGATATATTACGAGCGTTAGAACATAAACAGTTAGAAGCTGCTGCCATTTTTGCATCTGCTGTGTCTGCGCTCAATACACAGGGCATCGGTGGACGTAGCGCATTGCCATCATTAAAAACAGCGCTTAGCCTAGCCGGATTGGAGTAGTCATATGTGGCAAGAACATAGACCGCATCATGTGCAACGATATATGCAACAGAATCCATACCGATTACTGGCACTTAGCTTTTTAGCGGTCATGGCGGTTGGAACTATACTTCTCATGTTACCTATAGCCAGTGCACAGGGACAAAGCACGGCACTAGTTGATGCAGCTTTCACCGCTGTATCTTGTGTATCCGTAACGGGTCTAGCTACTATGGATACCTATTATCACTGGTCGTTGTTTGGCAAAATCGTCATGGTCATCCTTATTCAATTGGGTGGGCTTGGCATTGTATCCTTTACAACCATTGTTGCCTTATTATTGGGAAAACGAGTAGGCCTTAAGAATCGACTATTACTTTCAGAAGACGTAGGTCAAGATGGTATGAATGGTCTTCTCCATGTGACGAAAAAATTGACCATTTATACATTGGCCGTTGAATGTATAGGCGGAATTTTGTATGCTATTCAACTGCATCCATATATAGGAGATGATTCATTCTATATAGGTTTTATGCAGGCCATTTCTACCTTTTGTAATGCAGGATTCGTATTTTTTGACAATGATTTGCCCTATAAAATGGTAGGCGATGTATTATTTAATATTAATACGATGGCCTTAATTATTATCGGTGGCTTTGGTTATTTAGCAGCTTTTGATATATGGTCCCATCGCAAGGTGGGACGCTTTGCAGATTTAAAACTGCATACCAAACTTATGCTTATCGGTACGACTCTCTTGATTGTACTAGGAGCTATTGTATTCCTCGGAGTAGAATGGGCCAATCCAAAAACCTTTGGTCCATTACCAGTGTGGGATAAGGTGATGGCTGCCATCTTTCAATCGGTAACACCTCGTACAGCGGGGATAGCTACTGTCGATTATGGTCAACTGCATCCGATTACATTGTTTGTTAGTATTATCCTCATGTTTATCGGCGCTGGTCCGAACTCTACGGGCGGTGGTGTTAAAATCAGTACCGTTATGGTTGCTATCTTAGCATCGTGCACATTGTTCAACAACCGTTCAGACGTAGAGGTGTTCGGTCGACGTATATCTATGGTTACTGTTCTTAAGGCAAATGGGATTATTTTTCTTTCCATATTATTGGTATTGTTAGCTACGTGCTATTTGGCATGGGATGAGCCCTTTGATTTCATCCGATTGCTGTTTGAGGTTACGTCCGCATTTGGTACGGTTGGCCTTACGACGGGAATTACGCCTGATTTATCTGAAAGCAGCAAATGGGTTCTTATCTTGGTTATGTTTACAGGCCGTGTAGGTGTCATGACCGTTATTGGAACCTGGGCGCTACGTACAAAGCCGAACAAGCCAATTTCGTATGCAGAAGAGAATGTAATGTTATAACGATAGATGACAATACATCTAAAAGAGGTACATAATGAAACAAAAAACAATAGCCGTTATAGGCCTTGGTAGATTTGGTATGACTATTGCCAAGATGTTAGCATCTATGAACCATGAGGTGCTAGGTGTAGATATCAATCCAGATATTGTACAAAAAATATCACCCTATCTTACACATGCCATCGTAGCAGATACTACTGATGAAGAAGCGATTAAAGCATTGGCGTTAAGTCAATTTGATATGGTCATTGTAGCCATTGGCGGCAACATTCAAGCAAATTTGATGACCTCCATGCTTCTCAAGGAGATGCATATTTCTAAGGTTGTGGCTAAGGCAGAAAATAGCCTACAAGGTAAAATGCTTCAAAAAATCGGTGTAGATCAGGTCATTTATCCTGAGTATGATATGGCATTGCGACTCGTTCAATCGTTAACGCGAGAACATGTGATGGACTATCTACAATTATCTAAAAATATTAGCCTTATTGAAATTAGTATGCCTTCTTTCATGGTAGGGCGTTGTTTAAAAGATTCTAAATTGCGTGAGCAATATAATCTTAATGCCGTAGGGGTTAGAAGAAGTACAGGTCTCGATGTGCCACCGGACCCGACGGCTATACTTTCAGAAGACGATAAATTGCTTGTAATTGGGAATAATTCTGATTTAGATGAGTTAACTAAGTAGTTAGTATACGAAAGAAATATAACTACATCGAAAAAACATGATATAATAGAATAGAATTCAGTATAGGTCATGCGTATTCGTATGGCCTTTTTAGATAGAAATGAAGGGTAGTATGACAGAAGAACAATATATAACGGCTCTCAAAAACAATCCCCATGGCATTCGCAATATCCCTAATCCTACAGAGGGTATGCAGCTAGTATGTGTGGAACAGAATGGGATGCTATTACAGTACATTAAGAATCCTACTCAGCGAGTGATTGAAACTGCGTTAGTTCAGTCGCCTCGGGCTATTCAATATGTGGTGAATCCAAGTGATGATTTACTGATTTCATTGGTAAAACAAGATTGGGCAGTTCTTGAGTATATTCAAAATCCGTCGGATGAAGTCGTTCGCATTGCGTTAGACCAATCGGGCTGGGCCATTCGATACATTACAAATCCATCAGAGGAATTACAGTTAAGGGCTGTAGAAACACAATATGATGCATTGCAATATATTGCAAATCCATCAGAGCGGGTTCAAATGGAGGCTGTAAAATCTAATTATCTGGCATTGCGTTATATCCAGAATCCTACATTGGAGATTTTGAAAGCCGCCGTGTTACAAGATCCGCAAGCTATGCGTCAAATTACGAACCTAGATTTAGATACAGTGGTAGAGCTATTGAAGGTTTCTACATTGATACTTGGGTATGTACCGAAACAACTGGGTTTGACTGTCGATATGGTTCGACAAATTATAACTGAAATGATTGCAAATCCTGCTGTAGAAGAGCGATACGTACGGGAATTCGTCAGCAATCCTGCCATTGGCGGACGCCAATCAACATGGCCTATCGATATATTGTTATTAGTTGATGTATATGGATCAGTACAGGCGAAGAAAATCGCTATCGATCAATATTTACTGTATTAAGAATAAGGAGTCATAATGAATTTTACAGATACAATGGCTAGTGTGGAATTGGTACTAGCCGCTAATCAAGTGCCATTGCTCGTCGGTGAAACGGGGATTGGTAAAACATCGCTAGCAGCGCGCGTAGCAGAGGTTCATGATTGGGAACTCGTTACCATTGATGGCAATCTTTTAAAAGAAGGTGAAATTGGGGGCCTCCCAACGGTGGAAACTGTATCCCATAAAGATAGTAATGGTACGGTTAAAGAAATAAAGACTACCGTGTATGCCGTGCATCATACATTGGAACATGTATCACGGGCCGTTAATGCAGGTCGACATGTGTTGCTGTTTATTGATGAAATCAACCGTGCAGAACATGCGGTGCAACAAGAATTGATGAACTTGATTTTGAACCGAGAAATCAATGGCTTTGCCTTGAGTAATGATGTGCGTATTATTGCGGCTATGAACCCAGAGGATTCCTTTGACTACCAAACAATTGATATGGACCCAGCTCAACAAAATCGTTTTGTATGGCTTTATATGGAAGCGGATTATATGCAATGGATTGACTGGGCTATTTCTGCAGGCATTGAAGATAAGGTAGTGGAATTTATTTCCTCGTATCCAGATTATTTAAATCAACGTCACGAAGATGATATCGATGCGACACCGCGTTCCTTTGAACGGATATCTCATATTTATGGGATCTATAAGGAAGGTGGTTACAGCCGCGATGTATTCCAAAATGTAATTCGCGGTAATGTGGGTAAACTCATTGCAGAGGCATTCGTCAATTTTGTTGAAACTGAGCAAGAGCCATTGATCTCCTTTGATGATGTGTTAGAGGCTGTGCATAAACCGGGTGCTATTATGTCTTTGCAAGAACGTGTCAATGGTGAAAGCCCTACTCGCCTCTATGTATCCGCAAAAAATATGTTGTATCGTTTGAATCGCAATAGTAATGCAGAGGAAGTTCATCACTTTATCGAGTTCATTACATTATATCCAGGCGATTTACGCATTGCTGTTATGAAAGATTTACGCAACACATATGCTCATGTGTATCGCTATGCTATTGAAGATGATCTCTTTATTGAAATGTTTTTTGAAGCCAATCGTTAATTGTGAAAGTACATATGACAGGTAGAAATTATGAATCGAAATTTAGATAAAGACGATATTCGGGATGCGTCTGACCTGCTCACTCATATAGACGGATGGGAGAAGACTGGACGCTACGATGAAGAGGCTATCAAGGAACTCGATCGCTGGCATAGAAAGCGAAATCAGATTGCTCGTGATGCGGATGCGTTGTATGAGCAATTATACGCGCGTTATCAAGCGTATGTAGATGAACATCCCGTGCATAAGCAACACGCAGAAGAGATTGCTGTAGATATGGTAAATCACAATATGTCGGATAGCCATATTGGCACGATAGGCAAGGGCTTAACGGAACTGTATGATGGGGAAGGTACAGACCTCGATGTGTTAACACAACACGTACTAGCTGATGGCTATGAACAACGGTTATGGCATATCTTACATGATGTAAATAGTCTATTGCTCGACGAGGATCAGTTCTTTGGCTATTTTTATCTACAAATGACGCATCGTGTACGCTTAGACATGACCAGTGCTTTTGGTGTTAACCTCAAACATGGAGGCTATGTGCTCTATGTCAATCCTTTCATTATGTTACGACAGCCGCCGGATGTTATGAAAGATGGTATTAAGCGAGAAATATTACATGTTATATCCGCTCATTTGATGCGGGTGAAAGAACTTAGTCAACGGTTTGATAAAAAAGCCGTTCACATGGCTATGGATATGGTGGTCAATGATTATTTAGAGCATGTTGACCGCGATGCCATAACCGTTGCCAATGTAAATGCGAGATATGGACTGTTACTAAAGCGATTCCGTACATTGGAGTATTACGCAAAGGCCATTGACAAGGCGATGCAAGAAAAACCAGACCTCTTTGTATCCGTTGATAATGCTAGTCAAATCGTGGCGATGGAATTTAATGCCGATTCGAGCCACGATATATGGGATGAGTCCGATTCTATCGATACAGAAACAATGGATAAAATTACGGAACGCTATATCAACGAAGCATCAAAAGGAGATATGGAAGGCTATGTAAAAAGTCTTATCGACACATTCCAAAAGACGCGTCGGTCCTTACCTTGGTATTTTTATCTTAAAAAATTGATGGGAAAGGTGGCTAGCGGACATAAAAAAACGACGATGCGTCGCAATCGGCGTCAGCCTGAGCGTTTGGAATTATCTGGTACATTACGCCAACATAAGGCGAATGTGTGGGTAGCCCTCGATATGAGCGGTAGTATTACAGATGCAGAATTTACCAATGCATTAGAACAAGTATTACAAATTGTTCATGCCTATAATCATCGCATTACCATTGTAGAATGTGATAACGAAGTACGCCGTACTTATACAATGGAAACTGTAAAAGACGTAAAACCACGCCTTGATGTGCGCGGGTCTACTGCTTTTTCACCCGTATTTTCCTTAGCTAATCAACATCACGTAGACTTGCTCGTATATTTTACGGATGGCAAAGGCGAAGATCGCCTTCGCGAAGCGCCAAAAGGATACAAAGTACTTTGGGTCCTTACGGGCTCTGAACCTAAACTATCCTTGCATAATCCACACGGCATAGTCCGTGAACTGGGCTACGTAGCCGTTGACGAAACACAAGACATCGACGAATTCGTGAGAATGAGCAGTAGGTCGGGGTTTTCCATGGCAAATCAGGAGTAATCATTACTTAACAATCTTTGTTTTTTTTTACGGCAGAGGGGGACGAGGGTGACTAAAATCTTCCACCGGCTTTTTCTTCGCCCTAAAGGGCTCAGGCCAAAGTCAGATTTTAATCACCCTCGTCCCCTTTCTGAACGTAGATACTACTAAGCTTATTAAGATTGTTAAGTTACTGATTACATTGGGGAAAAAGGGAACAGGCCAAAGTCGGATTTTGAAAGCCATCGCGCCCCTTTGAACGTTTTATTAATTTAGTCACTAAGATTGTTAAGTAGTTGATTACACTAGGATTCTAGAAATAGAACAGGCCTGTTCTATTTTTTAGACGCATATACAGAGGATGGGACGGGTTAGATTTTAGACGTTCCTAACTTTCTTTTGAGCGCAGATGATACTTAATCAATTAAGATTGTTAAGTTACCGATTACACAAGGGTTCTAGAAATAGAACAGGCCTGTTCTAATTTTTAGACGCATATACAGAGGGCGGGACGGGTTAGATTTTAGAGGTTCCTACCTTTCTTTTGAGCGTAGATGATACTTAATTAAGATTGTTAAGTTACCGATTACACTAGGGTTCTAGAAATAGAACAGGCCTGTTCTATTTTTTAGACGCATATACAGAGGGGGGCGAGTTAGATTTTAGAGGTCCCTACCTTTCTTTTGAGCGCAGATGATACTTAATCAATTAAGATTGTTACGTTATTTCCAAAACAAGGGGCTGTAACAGAATGCGGTTTTACCGCATTCTAGTTGCAGTCCCTTTAAAATATAAGAAATACCAAGAAAATTAGATTTGTAAAATCCTATGTTTTCTTGGTATTTTTTGTTTTTAGGCGCACCTAAATAGACCTTTGGGCCTATTTAAAAATTTCTTAGTTTAAGCAGTTTCTTTTGCAGTAAATAATGTTGTGTTAACGCGTCCTGCTTGTATTCTGTTATGTAATTTTTCAATATTGAATCCCATAGCCAGTAGATATAACATCTTATGCACTTTTCCACTGCCACGGTGTAAAAATCGTCTAAACCCAAGATCTTGTTTTAACACACCAAATGCGCCTTCAACTTGAATGGAACGGTTAATTCGTAATTGAATGCCTGTATTACTAAGCAGTCTGTCTTGGTTTTCTGCCAATACAGCATCATATGCAGGTGTAATTTCAATTCGTTTTACTGGATTTACTGTTGTTGGTTTCATATACCGTTGGCATTCCTTCTTGTATCCACAGCGGTTACAAGATTCGCAGACATATACCTTTCGCTCAGATATAAATCCGGTTTTGTTTTTAGCATTACGAGTCAAAGCATATTTTAATTTACGGCCTTTTGCACATATAAATGCATCTTCTTCTGGTATATATTCCATATTACGAGCTTTACTAATATCTTTAGCCCAAGCTCTAGTTTTTGCCTTTTCATAATATTGTGGTTTTATACAAGATAGGTACTGGTTGTTTTTTAACCAAGTTAAGTTCTCATGGCTATCATAACCAGCATCAGCTACCACATATGTGAATCGGCGACTATGGATTTGTTCTAATTGCTGTACAAATGGAATTAACGTATTCGTATCGTTGGGCTTAGGGAATACACCAACTCCCATAATATATTCAGAATGAACAGCTAATTGTACATTGTAGGCAGGTTTAAGCTGTCCATTACGCATATGGTCTTCCTTCATACGCATAAAGGTAGCATCATGATCTGTTTTAGAATAACTATTGCGTTCACCCATAATATACAACTGCTGTTCGTATTCTTTGCGTTTCTCATATAGAACTTCAGCTCGCTCATACAACCGTTGCAATGGTGTTTTATGCTTGCCTTTTCCTTGTACGAGTTCCATATGTTGTACTTCAATTTCTTTGGCTAAGAAAGTATATATACATTCATCATTCATACAATGGGGATCTAGCCCTAATTCATTCCAGATGTCTTGCTTTAATATAGCTAATTTAGAGGGTAATGTATCTAGTCTTTTTTGTACTGCTTTTCGCCAGACAAAGGTATACTTGTTGGCATTAGCCTCTAGTTTAGTTCCATCAATAAAGACTTCATTAAATGTTAAGGTATCACGTCTGTTAATAGCTTCCATCATCTGTGAAAACAGATTCATTAAGATATCTAGTGTACAACGTGCAAAAAATCGTTGAAAAGTCATATGGCTTGGGGCTGAATAGCCTTGAAGAAGCCACATATAATTAATATTTTCTTCGCATTGTTGTTGTATCATACGTGTAGAATACACGCCGTTAGACATAGCATAGACAAAAATTTTGAACAGAATATGCGGTGGAACTTTAGATTTTCTCCCTTTAGAAGAATACAAATGCTGTAACTCTTTATAGTCTAATTCCTCCAATACAGCATCGAGTAACCGCACAGGCGCTGTTTCTTTTATCAAAATGCCATAATCCAATGGTAAAACTAGTTGGCGAGGTATTACTAGTTTGGTATAATTAGATTCATTGGTATGGTTTTTGTTCATAATTTAATTATACCAACGAAAAGGGTCCCTCGGGACCCTTTTTGCTTGGAAATACAAAAAAGTTATTAGTTGATTTCATATAATCAACTAATAACTTTTTTGATTTAAGGGGCTGTTTTGTTACAGCCCCTTTGTAAAGTCTATTGAATATATTTGTTTTATGCAGTGATGAAGAGCGAGGAGACACCTGCTTTCGAAATCTGACTTTGGCCTGAGCCCCAAAGGGGCGAAGAAATAGCCGGTGGAAGATTTCGGAAGTAGGTGCCTCCTCAGTCTTGTGTGCTTAATTAGCTGTTTAATTCAATAGAAGAACCTGGATCAATAATAACCGCAGTTTGGTTGTATTTACCTTCTACAAGGCTAGCAAATACGCCTGGTTCGCGGTCGATAACAGGCCATGTTTTGTAATGGATTGGGATGGAGATGCGCGCTTTTACATAGCTCGCTGCAAGGGCTGCATCTTCAACGCCCATTGTGTAGTTATCGCCGATAGGGAGAAGTGCATAGTCGATGTCACCAAAGCGGTTCAATAGTTTCATGTCGCTAAAGAGGGCTGTATCACCTGCAAAGTATACGATGTCGCCAAAGAAGTTGACGATGCAACCAGCGGCATGACCTCCTGGTACGCCAGAGCCGTGGAATGCTGGAACGATACGAACGGAACCGAATTCAAAATCATATTTACCACCAAGGTGCATAGCGTGTGTACGGCAACCGGCAGCGGCAGCTTTGCCTGCAACTTCAGCTGTAGAGATTACGAGTGCATCGTTAGCCTTTGCGATGAAATCAGTGTCGCCGTAGTGATCGTCGTGACCGTGGCTGACGAAGATGTATTGGCATTTAATATCTTCTTTTTTTGCGATATCCCATGTATTGCCCGTTAAGAATGGGTCGAAAATCATGGATACGTCACCGTTTGTTAGCATAAAGCACGCATGGCCGAAATAAGTTAATTTTGTTTTCATAGGAACACTTCCTTCCTCATATATACTAATTTAATTATATTGTATAATAGAAATGGAAAAAGTAAAACTATTGATGTACATTTATACATAAATTAAGGAAATATTATGGAATTAACACATTTTGATGAACAAGGAAACGCGTGGATGGTGGATGTGTCCGAAAAGGACCATACGCATCGTATTGCGGTAGCAGAAGGATTTATCGCCATCAATGATGCTATTTATGAGCGTATTCAAAGCGGAACGATGAAGAAGGGGGATGTTTTGTCCGTTGCTCAATTGGCTGCCATTATGGGGGCTAAGCAGACAAGTAATCTTATCCCTTTATGTCATCCATTGATGCTTACGAAGGTAGAGGTTCATTGTCATCTTATTGATGGTGAAAGCCCGGCTTTCACAACGGATACACACAATAAAGCAGTTAAGATTATGGCTACGGTGAAAACAACGGGACAAACCGGTGTTGAAATGGAGGCCCTTACGGCCGTTCAAGTGGGCCTTCTTACGGTATACGATATGTGTAAGGCCATCGATAAAGGCATGATTATGGGACCTACATATCTCGTTGAAAAAGATGGTGGCAAGAGCGGACATTTTATTCGCAACAGCAGTAAATAATGCTAGTAGGTCAGTAAATGATACTAGTTGGGTAGTACTATTTTGTTTTACCTAGGAAAAATAGAACTCTCTACTTGAATACGCACTTTAGATTAGGTAGAATAATATAGATATAAGAATAGAGGGAATAGTATGGAAATTGTATTATATGAACCGGAGATTCCTGGTAATACCGGCAATATTGCACGCCTTTGTGCGGCAAACCATATGACCTTGCATCTTATCAAGCCGTTGGGGTTTTCCATTGACGATAAGCATGTTAAACGGGCAGGCCTTGATTATTGGCATTTGGTAGATGTACAGGTACATGAAAATATAGAAGAACTATATGCGAAATATCCTGATCGTCGTTATTTTTATGCGACTACGAAGGCTAAACATGTGCATTCTGATGTGAAATTTGAAATTGGTGATATGCTTGTGTTTGGTCCTGAAACTAGAGGCTTACCTGAAAGTTTATTAGAAGGCAATGAAGAAACGTGCATTCGTATTCCTATGGTGGAAGAGGCGCGGTCTTTAAACCTTTCAAATTCGGTGGCAATTATCGCCTATGAGGCTATGCGTCAATTGGATTATCCAGATTTGAAAGAAGTAGGCAATTGGATTAGCCATAAGTAAAATATGTATGATGTTGGTGAAAGTTAGCTTTCACAAAAAATAGTGTATGCAATAGGGGGAATGAATATGAATTACGATAAAGCCCATGATTTAGCACATGCAATGCGTGAATCTGAAGAGTATAAAGAGTTAATGCAAGCGCAAGAGGCTGTTAAAGCTGACGCAGAAGCAACTGCATTGGTGCGCACATTTATGGCTCAACAAATGCAGTGGGAATATGCTAAGTTGTCCGGTGCGCCTGAAGCGGATGATTTGCAAAAGAAACAAGAGGAATTGATGCCTCAAATTCAAGCAAATACTGCAGCTGCTAATTATTTGCAAGCGCAAATGCGTTGGAGCCAAGTATCTAATGATATTTACAAAATCATTAGCGAACCAATCACTGAGGGGATGAAAGTGTTAGATCATGGGGAAAAACAACAACCACAACATTAAGGCCTTACAGACGGCTTTATTAGAAACATTACCAAGTACACGTGTACGAGAAGAGGAATATTTACGTCATCATACGACCTTTAAAATCGGCGGTCCTGCTGATTTGTTCGTTGAGCCTACAACGATGGCTGAATTGAGCTTTGCGCTTCGCACCATTCACGAGTTTGATGTGCCTGTTACCATTATCGGTTGCGGATCCAATATTCTCGTGAAGGATGGTGGCATTCGCGGTGCTGTTGTATCTGTTCGACATATGACACAAATTATGGACTGCAATGATAACGTATTGTGTATCGGTTCTGGGTATATGTTGAAAGACGCTTCTGAGTTCGCATGGGAAAATGGCTTGACTGGCCTAGAGTTTGCCATCGGTATTCCAGGTACATTAGGGGGTGCCGTATTTATGAATGCCGGCGCTTATGATGGGGAAATGAGCCATGTAGTCACTGCGGTGCGAGCTGTAGATTTTCAAGGCAATATCAAAGAATACGATGCATCGCATTTAGATTTTGGGTATCGTCATAGTGTATTCCATGATAATCATGAGGTTATCGGTGAAGTGATTATGACTCTTAAACCTGGAGACAAAGCTGCTATTAAGGCACGCATGGATGAACTTACAGAAAAACGGGAGTCCAAACAACCTTTAGAATTTGCTAGTGCCGGATCCACCTTTAAACGCCCACCTGGGTATTTTGCAGGAACCTTGATTGAACAAACAGGCCTAAAGGGATTATCCGTAGGAGATGCGCAAGTATCCCATAAGCATGCGGGCTTTGTTATTAATACAGGCAGTGCTAGTGCGAAGGATGTACTCGATTTAATTGCCGAAGTACAACGTCGCGTATATGACCAACATGGCGTACATCTTGAACCAGAAGTACGTATGATTGGTGAAGATTAATACAAACTAAATACTCATACAAGATTTCTTATGTGCTGTTACTTTTTTTAAGGAGAATGGATTCATAAGAAATCTTTTTTTATAGTCTTTAAAAGTATATGATAATTATATAGTTAATCTATGTTTAGGAGGCGATGATATGAATACTTTGTTGGCCCAGGAGATTCATGATAAAGCACTAGCATGTGGCTATGATAGTTGTGGTATAGTGCCTCTTGATGCACTTGATTTTTATAAAGAACGGTTAACGAAGCGTTTAGAAGATGTACCTGAAAGTGAAAAGGTATATGCTCATAGTAAAGACTTTCTAGCATTAAAAGATAATTATCCTTGGGCACAATCTATAGTAGTTTGTACCGAGTATTTTGGAAATTATAAGTTTCCTGTGTCGCTGCAGAAGCGATATGCAAAAGGCTTACTATTATCATTAGCCAATATCCCAGATGGTGTTGAAGCCAAACGAAGACGATCTTTTGAAACGTGGTTGCATAGTAAGAATATCCAATTTATTGGCGGTGAAACAGCAAGGCCTGCAGGCGTTGTTCCTCTACGCCCCGCTTCCGTAGCAGCAGGACTTGGCATTTATAGGAAAAATAATTTCTTTTATGGTCCTAAAGGTTCTAATTATGAATTGGTAGCCTATTTAATAGATAAGTCTTGTGAGTATATTCAGAATCTAGAGATACCACCATGTCCAGATACTTGCGATTTATGTCAGCAAGGGTGTAAAACGAAATCTTTATCTGCACCGTTTACAATGAACCCATTAACCTGTGTATCTTTTATCAATACCTTTGGTGATGGTAATTTGCCAGAAGGTGTGACAGAGGAGATGTTGGAAGAGTGGATTATAGGTTGTGATAATTGCCAAGACTCGTGCCCATTTAATAAGAATCATGATTGGAGCGTCGGGAAAGACTATCCTGGACTTGATGAATTGGAACCTATACTACAGCCAGAATTTATTTTGAAAGCCTCTGATGAAGAGATTATAGAACAGATGATTCCTAAATTCTGTTTTCATTTAACGAATGAACAAATTCCATTGTTGCGTAAATCTGCTAAGCGCGTGATAGAGCGTAAATAAGTCTTTGGTTTAAGATGAGTCAAAAGTATAATCAAATGTTGAAATTGCCATGATTAGAAATCCTGTACTTCTTTGACTTTTTTCTGTAGACTGCGTTATAATTAAGTGTTGCCAATTTTGGGAATATACCTACATAGTGACTTTCAAAAAGGCTATGTGATATAGAATATACTGAAAGAATTAAAGGGAGGATCTTATGATTCGCGAAAATCTTCGTAATGTAGCGATTATCGCCCACGTTGACCATGGTAAAACTACTTTGGTGGACGCATTATTAAAACAAAGCCATGTGTTCCGTGAAAATGAAAAGGTAGCAGAACGCGTAATGGACTCCAATGATTTGGAACGTGAACGTGGTATTACTATCTTGTCTAAAAACACTGCCGTTATGCATGATGGCATCAAAATAAACATCGTTGATACTCCAGGCCATGCTGACTTCGGTGGCGAAGTAGAACGTGTACTTAACATGGTTGATGGCGTATTGCTTCTCGTAGACGCTTACGAAGGTCCAATGCCTCAAACTAAATATGTTTTGCGTAAAGCATTAGAACAAAAATTGAAACCAATCGTTGTTATCAACAAAATTGACCGTCCTGACCAACGTGTTAAAGAGGTGGAAGATGAAGTTCTTGAATTGTTCATGGAACTTGAAGCTGATGATGACCAACTAGATTTCCCTGTAGTATACGCATCTGCTCGTGCTGGTGTGGCTAAAACTAACTGGGATGACGAAGCTGTAAATATGGAACCATTGTTTGAAACATTGATTAAAGAAATTCCTGCACCACAAGGTGATTTGGAAGGTCCTCTTCAATTCATGGTTACTACACTTGATTACGATAACTTTATCGGTAAAATCGCAGTAGGCCGTATCGTTCGCGGTAAAATGAAAACTAACCAACAAGTAGCTATCATGACTGGTGAAAGCACTCGTAAAGCGAAAATTGGCCGCGTATATACATACAATGGCTTGAATCGTGTTGAAACTGATGAAGCACAAATGGGTGATATCATTGCATTCGCTGGTATCGACGATATCAATATCGGCGAAACTGTAGCAGATGCTGAAAATCCTGAAGCATTGCCATCCATCTCCATCGACGAACCAACATTGTCCATGGTATTCTCCGTAAACAACTCTCCATTCGCAGGTCGCGAAGGTGAATTCGTTACATCTCGTCACTTACGTGATCGTTTGTTCCGCGAAGTAGAAACTAACGTTTCTATGAAGGTAGAAGAAACTGATTCTGCAGATGCTTTCAAAGTATCTGGCCGTGGCGAATTGCATTTGGCTGTATTAATCGAAACTATGCGTCGTGAAGGCTATGAATTACAAGTAGGTAAACCTCGCGTAATTTTTAAAACTATTAACGACAAATTGTGCGAACCATTAGAAGCATTGACTATCGACGTACCTCAAGAATTCATGGGTACTGTAATGGAAAATCTTGGCCAACGTAAGGCTGAATTGACTAACATGGTTGAGTTAGCTGGCTACCTTCGCATGGAATTCGTAATTCCTGCACGTGGTTTGATCGGTTTCCGTGCACAATTCTTAACAGCTACAAAAGGTAATGGTATCATGAACCATGTATTCCATGGTTATGCACCATACAAAGGTGAAATTCCGTCCCGTACACGCGGTGCCTTAGTAGCATTCGAAAATGGCGAAACTACACCATATGGTTTGAACTCCGTTCAAGACCGTGGTACATTGTTCGTTGGTCCTAACCAAGACGTGTACGCAGGCCAAGTTATCGGTGAAAATACTCGTGAACTTGATATGGATGTTAACCCATGTAAGAAAAAACACGTTACTAACATGCGTTCCAGCTCATCTGATGAAGCAGTTCGCTTGACGCCACCTCGTATCTTCTCCTTGGAACAAGCTCTTGAGTGGATCAATGATGACGAACTTGTTGAAGTAACACCTGAAAGCATTCGTATGCGTAAAACAATCCTTGATCGTGCTGCACGTGCGAAAGCTGCAAAAAATAAAAAATAATATCTATACAAGATATATGAAAACGACACTCTTGGTGAGTGTCGTTTTTGTATTTTTATAAGATCTAGGTATTCCTATTTATTATATGCATATGAAAGTTAGATGATAAATTTATCATTTATGATAGATAAGCATAGTAATGCTTGTATATATAAAGTATGCATAATAGCTTGATTATACGGGTATAGGTATATACGAAACCTCCATAAATTTGTATAATAATAGCAAGTTTGTTGATATAAGTTATTGATTATGGAGGTTTTTATGAATAAGAAATTATTAGCATCCTTATTTGCTGTAGGTTTGGCTGCAGGCTGTGTATGTTCTTCTGTTGATGCACATGGTGTGTTCTTCGCTAATCGTACAGATGAAAAAGTACTTGTATTAGGTGAAGGCCCTGTAGATAATGCCTATAGTGCAGATATGGTAAAAAATATTACTGGATATGATGTGCAAGGCAAACAAATTCCAGTACAAGTTGTTAAACATGAAAAAAATGTAGCTATTGTTCCGCCAGCAGATCTTGGTGTTACAGTAACTAATTTTGACTATGGCTACTGGACTAAAACTAAAGATGGCAAAATGATTCATAAACCAATCACAGAAGTTCCTGGTGCTGTTAAGAGTACTCATGCCATCAAATATGATATTCATTACTGGAATCCACAAGCTAAACCATTTGTAGATAAAAATGCATTTATTCAAATTGTACCTTCTGTTAATCCATTGACTTTAAGAAAAGGTGATACATATGAAATCCAAGTATTTAAAGATGGTAAACCATATGCCAATGCACCTCTTATTAAAGATTTAGTAAATGATTTGACTGGTGAAGCTAAAGCTGATGAAAATGGTAGAGCTACTGTAGCGGTTACTGCTGATGGCCTAAATGTAGTGGGTGTTGAAGTTGCATTCCCTACACAAAATAAAGGGGAACAAAATAAATACTTTAGTGCATTGTCCTTCCTTATTTCTCCTGAAGAATAATAATTATTATTTCTAGTACTTACCGAGTGTGTGAGTTAATAAAAGCCCTCCTAAGTTGGACTTAGGGGGGCTTTCTATGTTTTGAGAGTATATAAATCAGTCTGTTGAGAGTGTAAATTAAGATTGACTAAGAAAGAAGAGAGAACTTTATGAAATTACAACGTCATGTATCGGCAGTCATGGCTGCTTTAGTGTTAACAGGTTTATCTTACTCTGCTGGGGCCACTGATATTAATGTATCGAGTGATAAAGCAGAAGAATTACTCGGTTTAACGATGGGTTCCCCAGTGCAAACGCAACCTGAGGTTAAACATATAGAAGATACGTTAGCCGTAAATGTACATGGTAAAAGTTTGACGGAGGAAGGTAAAACTAAAAATGTAACAGGCATTTATAATGGATTTGGGTCCCAGTTAACGGTAGATAAGGATTTAGTGGTTCGTCTTAAAAATGATGCGCCTGCTTCTAAACGAGAACTTGGTCATTATTATATGAGTGCTGTGTATGCTGGTTACGGTGGGAAGGTGCCACGTCTTAGCAAGGATAATCCGGACCGAGATTTTGGGGATACCAATATCCACGTTAAAGGTAATGTAGATATCGATGCTATTGGCTCTGGTTTACAAGTCAATCAACGAGGTCATATCCTTGTTGATGGAGGCGGTAAGATTATCACTCATCCTGTAGAAACATCTGATACCTATTCTGTAGTAGCAGAAGAAGGGGATGTATATGTTAATGCAGGCGCTGATGGCAAACATCCAGGCACTCATGACTTAGTTGCTGTTGGTAATGTGGGCCTTATCAACAAGGATTATGGCCGCGATCCAAATCACAATGTTGAACCAACTAATATATCACTAGCTTTCACAACACCTAACTCTAGCCTTACCGGTGCTGTTTTGAATGAATATGCTGAAAGCAATAAAAATCCACATAATTCTGGCGCCGATATTTATCTACAAAATGGGGCTACTTGGAATAATGAATGGATTGGCATGGAACGACCTACTCCTAAAAAAGAACGTCCTTCTGGGGATAATGAGGCGTACCTATATAAGGGGAGTAAAGTACGTAATCTTGTAGGTGGTGCAAATCCAACAGCAGCCGGTATTATTCATCCTATCGATGCTCGTCCAATCACGATTCAAAACTATAATGGTTTTGTAAATGTTGATTACAAAGCAGGTGTGCCAGCGACCGAAGCTAGCAAAGGCCAAATCATTATTCAACATGCTGCCGATAATAGCCACATCACAATACAAGGTGATAGTACTAAGAATTTGACTGATGATGCAAGTTATCGTGCAGAAATGAAATCGCTAGCTAATAAATTGCAATATACGGGAAATGATAAGAAACTAGCTACAGCTGTTCAAGTTAATGAAGGTATTACAAGACCGGCTGCTATTACGGAACTTGGTACAGATGCATTTGATGCACAAGGTAATCTGGTTGTAGGTAATACGGCGACTGTTAAACACTCTGGAGAATCTTCATTGGTAAGCGGTACTAAATCTGCTCTTGCATCTACGGCTATGGCATGGCGTAATAATACAAATGATTTACAACGTCGTTTAGGCGACCTTCGTTTAGCTAATACAGATCAAGGTGTATGGGCTAAATATATTGGTGGTAAATCAAAGATTACAGATGGTGCTGATGCTCGTATGACCTATAATGGTGTACAACTTGGTTACGACCATAAGGCATCAAATGGCTGGATTTTTGGCGGTGCCCTAGATTACAGTACATCTAGCAATTCCTATGCCGTTGGCAGTGGTGATGGTAAAATTGGTGGCATTGCGCTATATGGCACAAAACAACATGATGATGGTCGTTACCTAGACATCATCGCTCGTGGAAACCGATTGTCCAATAATTACAAACTTTATTCGGTAGGTGGACAACGTGTGAACGGTGATTACCACACATTTGGCACATCCTTGAGCGCCGAATACGGTAAGCGCATTAAGAAACAAAATGGCTTCTACATCGATCCTAGTGTAGAATTCATTGTAGGTCGTTTGAACGGCGTATCCTATGATGCTAATATTGTCGGTGGTGGCTCCATGCATGTGAAAGCTGACGGTGTTAACTCCGCTGTGGCTAGATTAGGCTTTGGTATTGGTAAAGAAACAGAAAAATCCAATATCTTTGCAAAACTTGCATTGGCTCATGAATTCTCTGGTAAGATGAATACAACCTATTCCGCACCTGGCAATCCAACAGTGAATACTGAACTTGATTTGAAAGATACATGGCTCGATGCTGAAATCGGCGGTTCCTGGAGCGTTCGCCCTAGTACATACCTATATGGCACATTTACGAAAAACTTTGGTGCTACTATAGATAATACATGGCGTATCGATGCGGGGGTACGACATAATTTCTAATTGAATAATACATTACCTAATTATTTTGTAGTTTAAAGCCAGAGGCTGTAACAAAACAGCCTCTTAATACTAAAAAGCTATCAGTTGATTTTATATCATTAACTGATAGCTTTTGTTATTCCTTCTTTAATTCTGAAAAGAGGGTTCGGGCATCTAAATCTATTGATTTAACAAATTCATTTTTCTATGCTAATATATAAAAGCTAGAGCTTATACAACTTCTTAAGTAAGAATTAGGAGAATAGAATATGAAAGTTTTGATCGTAAATGGTAGTAGCCATGTAAATGGTACAACAATGCAAGCTATACAAGAGGTACAAAAGGTATTCAGCGAAGCCAATGTAGAGACAGAGGTCATTCAGCTTGGCAACAAACCTATTCGAGACTGTATTCAATGTGGCTATTGTTTTGAACATGGTGAATGTGTATTCAAAGATGATGAGGTAAATGCTTTCGTAGAAAAAGCGAAGGATGCAGATGGATTTATTTTTGCCACACCTGTATATTATGCACATCCAAGTGGTCGCATTTTATCCTTTTTAGATCGTGTGTTTTTCAGTGCAGAAAATGTAACACCAAATCCATTTGCCTTTAAACCAGGTGCATCTATTGCCGTAGCTCGTCGTGGTGGTACAACTGCATCCTTTGATGTACTTAATAAATATTTTGGTATTTCTCAAATGCCAATTGCAGGCTCTACATATTGGAATATCAGCCACGGCCTAGTAGCAGAGGATGCTAAGCAAGATGAAGAAGGCATGCAAACCATGCGTAACTTGGCTCGTAATATGATTTGGATGATGCGTAGCTTTGCGGTAGCTAGGGAGCAAGGTGTACCATATCCAGATACTGATGCAGAGACAAAAGTATCTACGAATTTTGTTCGTTAATAACTTATTGCTTGGTGTGGTGTTAAAGGAGATATAATGATTAATGTTTTATTTATCTGTCATGGCAATATTTGTCGTTCTACAATGGCAGAATTTTATATGAAGCATATCGTTAACGAGGCAGGTTTGACTGATTCTATTTATATCGAATCTGCTGCCACATCTCGTGAGGAGATTGGAAACGATACCCATTATGGGACTAAGAAAAAGCTAGATGAAATGGGTATTCCTTATACTCGTCGTAAGGCTCGCCAAGTGACTGTAGATGATTACCATACATTTGATTACCTCATCATCATGGATGAAAATAATGCACGAAACTTACGTCGTATTATCGGTGATGACGTAGACTCTAAGGTGTATAAGGCTATGGCCTTTGTTGGTGAAAGCCGAGATGTAAAGGATCCCTGGTATACGGGAAACTTTGACGAAACTTATGATGATGTCAGTCGTAGCTGTGATGCACTCTTACAGGGTATTAAAAAGAATATGTAAAATAATACGCCTCTATTATTTCATCGATTAGCTAATGATAGGGGCGTATGTTATATATCCATGTGCTAATATACTTTATACTATCGAAGCATGCTGTAATATGGTATAATTCTTTAGTACACATGCGCCTATAGCTCAGGGGATAGAGCGCCGGTCTCCGGAACCGGGTGCGCAGGTTCGAATCCTGCTAGGCGCACCAATAGCAAACGGCTTCTCGAAATTTCGAGAAGCCGTTTTTGTATATTACTATCTATATTTATTACACTGGATTCCTCTAGATCTAAATTCCTTCATGAGTATGTCTATTGATTTATCAATGATTTCTTCGTTAGATATATATACCATTTTTTTGTAATAGACAGTACCATCAAATTCTATCCAACGACTTGTCTTACCATTTATTTTGCAAATCTTCATTCTCCCGGCCCAGCTACCCATGCTGCGGAATTTTTTGCCTTTAGAGAAACGCACTTCGCGAATATCTTTTAATTTATATTTTTTTCTTACTAATCCAATGCCTATAGAGACTTGATCATCTTTAAAATAGAGAAGTTTATAACGTTCTTCAGGCGACATGGATTTAATCATAGATAAGTTATAAGTAGCAAATGCCACGGCAATAGCAACTAATACAAACATTAGGATTAGTATATAGGTTCCCATACTTTCAAGTCCTCCTTTTCTTTATTATAATAAATATAAGTGGTGTACGAAATAATTTTTATCGTTAACATTGAAGCGATATTTGTATGTATTAATAGGAGAAAAATGAATGGACATACATGAACGTACTACTAAATGGAGTAAAGGTATATCTGAAATGTATTCTATAGTTTGAACTTTATGAATGAAATTTCATATCAGTTATATATTTGATATGGTATAATGTTGCCAAATTATTCATGTTGTTCATGTTAGTTTGGTTTTCATTATAGTATTACAGATATGGAGAGAGGATTATATGAGTTCATTAATATTTCTGCTGATATTAGCATTGGTAATTTTCTTTATTAAGCAATATAATACATTGCAAAAATTAACTGTAGAGATTAAAGAAGCTCGCGCTAATATTATCGTAGCTTATGAGAAAAAGGTAGCTATTATCAATCAATACTCTGGTTTAGTTGATGAATATGGCGATTATGAGAAATCTATTCAATTAAAGGTGTCTGATAATTTCTTGGAAATGGCACGTGCAACGGCTAAGGCAGTTCAAAATATTACGGCGTTGGCAAATCAATTTCCTGAATTAAAAGCAGATTCTCAATATGGTAAATTTTTGGAAGCGATTAGTGCTAATGAGACTTTCATTTCTGATAAACGTGAAATTTATAACTTCCAAGTAAAAGAATACAATAGTGCTATTGCACAAATTCCAATGGTATTTGTAGCTGCTATGTTAGGCTTTAAACAAGCACCATTCTTTGATCCTAAGAATGAAGAGGCTCTTGCAGAATTCAGTGGGGCAGATCCTGAGGCTATCAAAAACTTAGCTAAAGAAGGTACTGATAAACTTAGAGATACATTCGATAAGAAACCTGCTGAATTTAAACCTCAAGAAAAACCTGAACAATCTGAACAACCAACTAGTGTAGAAGAATTAGAACAACAAGTTTTAAAACAAAATGAGCTTGGTAAATCTGTAGATACAGAAGAAACTAAGCAAGAGGATAAAAAATAAATTATCTAACTATAAGGGACTATACCTTATGCAAATATATTGCATGTGGGTATAGTCCCTTTTGATGATTATTGGGAAATAATGAAATATATTGTTTTCTAATCATTAAAATAGTACAATGTGAGTAGAGTAGATTAGATTAGATTAGAAAGGAGGCTTTTATGTATAAAGAATCGGAAATAATAGAATTAAAAAGAGAATATACAGCGGATATTCGTAAGGAGATTATTGCCTTTGCTAATACTAATGGTGGTACTATTTATTTTGGTATTGATGATAATGGCGATATTGTAGGTATAGATGATTGTGATGCTCTTATGTTGAAAATAGGTAATTTAGTGCGAGATTCCATTAAGCCAGATATTACTGCATTTATTCATTACGATAATTTGGTAGAGCATGATAAAAATATATTAAAAATTACAGTCCAACGTGGCACGTTAAGACCTTATTATATTCATAGTAAGGGATTAAAACCTAGTGGTGTATATGTGCGACAAGGTTTCGCTTCTGTGCCAGCTAGTGATATGTTAATTAAGGATATGATTCGCGATACTGACGGAGATAGTTATGAAAGTGCTAGATCCTTACAACAAAAATTAACATTTAAACGGTTAAAACATGAATTTGATGATAAAACTCTAGCCTTTAATGATCCGCAAAAAAGAACCTTAGGAATTACTGAATTTGATGATATTTATACCAATCTGGGGTTACTATTGTCTGATCAATGCCCTCATGAATTGAAAATAGCAGTATTTCAGGGAACAGATGGATATATTTTTAGAGATAGGCGTGAAATCAGAGGGGCCTTATTAGATCAATTATATGAAGCGTACGAGTATATAGACAATCGAAATGCAGTTAAAGCGACCATTGAAGGGCTTCATAGAAAGGACAAACGAGATTATCCGCAGATTGCTATTCGTGAAGCATTATTAAATATGCTAGTTCATAGAGATTATTCGTATATGGCTAGTCCAACCATAGGCATATATGATAATCGTATTGAGTTTACATCGCTTGGCGGTTTGCCACCTAGAACTAGTTTAGACGATATTTTATTAGATGGGTTTTCATTGTGCCGGAATCCCAAATTAGCTAATGTATTTTATCGGTTAGAATTAATTGAAGCCTATGGGACAGGCTTACAAAAAATTATGGATGCCTATAAAAATAAAACAGTTAAACCTCAAATTATTGTGACTACTAATGCATTTAAATTAATATTACCAAATTGCAATATTGATGAGCCTATATCTGAACATAATGTACCTAAAATTAGCTATCAGCAAGAAGAACAGATCATTAATCTAGTTCGTGATTGTGGAAGCATCAAACGGAGTGATGTTGATACAGAATTAAAAGTAGCACAGGCCACGAGCGGTAGAGTGTTACGACGATTAGTGGAGAAGGGGCGACTTAAACAGATTGGCAAGGGACGTTCTATACGATATATTTTATCCGATACAATGTAAATATATAGAATAGGATATTCGATACTTTAGATAATATATGTAAATGTGACTATAGTAACACAAATTTTATTGAGAATAATATACAATAAAAATATAGAATAAAAATATAGTATCCATATAAAAATCTGAACTGCCCATTTGGAACGATAGGGCTATATGGATATTGTGTTAACTATATTTACAGTCACATATACAGTATCATAGTAGAGGATATAATATGAATAATACAATACAAGAAGTATCCGTTGATCTCCATGATTGGCGCGATGAACAAGCGTCTTGGAATAATCGATCTAAATTTTTCGTAGAACTACATAATCGAGCAGATCGTAAGGCACAGGTAACTGACTTTCTCTCATTTTTAAAGGACGAACATCTATTACCGCCAAATGGTGGGACTGCCCTCGATATTGGTTGTGGTGTCGGCGATTACGCACTTGGATTAGCTAGAGAAGGCTATAAAACTACGGGCATTGATTTATCCGATGGTATGATTCATGGTGCAAAACAACTGGCGGATACAGAAGGCCTTGATGTAAGTCTATATATTGCACCATGGTCTGAAGAAACTAGGCAGACATTAGGCTGGGATAAAACCTTTGATTTGGCATATAGTATTTTTTGTCCTATTATGTTTGATGTAGAGAATATACGTTCCATGCATGATGCAAGCCATGATACATGTCTATGGATTGCGTTTAGTGAACGTATGGATGAAACGGTAGATATGTTGTCAGAATATTTCTTCGGGCGAGATTCATTTCCGTGGACTGGTAAGGTGAAAGAATGTTTAGATGCTATTCATGAGATAGGTCATAATGTGAAAGTTACCTACAAAACAGTTCCTGAAACAGAGGTTATGAGCATCGATAAAGCGGTAGATTATTTTACATTGCGCCTCCACAATAATGAGTGGGGGATCATAGAAGATATGAAGCGAGAAATTAGACAACTCATTGAACCCCGTACTATAGATGGTAAAATTCATAATAAAACAGTGGATACGGTTGCATGGGTATCGTGGTCTGTTAATTAGGAGGTATTATGACAGTAGAAGAAAAGCGTCAACTAGAATTGAAAACGATGCGTCAAATTATTGGCATCTATTGTCATGATAAACATCATACGCAGAAGGGAAAATTGTGTGAGAATTGTGAACAGGTATGGCAGTATGCACAACATCGTATTGCTGTCTGTCCACATATGGAACATAAAACATTTTGTAGCGTATGCAAAACTCATTGTTATGCGCCAACGTACAGAGATAAAATTCGTGAAATTATGCGCTATGGTGGGCCTAGAATGTTGTTTGTATCTCCCATTCAAGTTATTCGTCATATGTATTTAGAGTGGAAGGATAGAAAAAGGAGCGACACATTCCATGAAAACTGATATGATTGTAAAGACAGGCATATTTGTAGCATTGACGGTTTTACTATCTTATATATTTGCTATTCATACTACATTTATACATATCACCTTTGGATTTTTATCAACTGCCATATTTGGTATTCTTTATGGGCCTATGGCAGCAGGAATAATGGCTGCTATTGCCTGTTTTATAGGAATGTCTCTATTTGGACAAGGGGTGTTTTTTCCCGGATTTATCATATCTGAATTTCTAGTAGGTTATATATATGGGTATTTTTTACATGGTCGTGATATTACATTAAAAAAATTACTGTTACCAGAAATAATTGTTACTGTATGTATTCATTTAATATTGAATACATTGTGGTTAACAATATTTTATAACAAAGCAGTATCTGCTATATTTGTTGGACGTCTTATTAAAAATATCATTTGCTTCCCCTTAGAAATTGCATTAATCTTAATTGTGTATAAGGCAGTCAGCAAGTTCATGGTACAAAAAAAGTTATAATTTTGCCGTATACAAAAATGCACCACTAACATTAGCTTGTATGTTAGCGGTGCATTTTATTGATTACATAGATTTTTATGCAAGGGCTTTGTCGAATACAGATTTGATGTATGCTTTAGTTTGATCATAGCTTTCACCAGGTTGTGCTTCGTATTGTTTGTCTGTACCGAACCAAAGATTAGGGTAGTATTCATAAGGGTGAGTTTTGAATAATTCATGGGCATTTTGATCTTCAACCCAATCAATTTTAATTTTTTTATAGGCAGGATTTTCTGCTTGTAATTCTTCGATTGCACGGAATGCATTATGGCAATAAGGGCAGCCATTTAAGTGAAAACCTAAAATTTCTTTCATAGTATTCAGTCCTTTCAGAAAATATGACTAAATTTAGTGATTTATTGAGTTATTTCATACTCACATCAAGTAAGATATGATATATTAAAAAGTATATCATAAATTATAACAATATTCAATTTTTTAGATATATAATCTATTAATGTATTTATAGGATGTTAGACATATGTAGGAGGATAACTATGATTTCAGGTGCCGCATATGTGGTGAAAGCATTGCAAGAGGAGAATGTTGAGTTTTTATTCAACTATCCTGGTGCAGCAACCATCGATATTATGGATGAATTATACAAACAAGATCAGGTGAAAGTAATTTTACCTCGCCATGAGCAAGCATTAGCACATGCTGCCGATGGTTATGCACGTAGTACTGGCAAGGTCGGCGTTTGTATGGTTACATCGGGCCCAGGTGCAACAAATCTTGTTACTGGTATCGCTACAGCTTATTCTGATAGTGTGCCAATGGTATGTATTACCGGTCAAGTTGATTTGTCCTTAATGGGGAATGATGCATTTCAAGAAGTAGATACAGTTGGTATAGTTCGTAATGTTAGCAAATATGCAGTGACAGTTCGTGATCGTAAAGATTTGGGTCGCATTTTGAAAGAAGCCTTTTACATTGCTCGTACCGGTCGCCCAGGTCCTGTTTTAGTAGATATTCCAAAGAATATTCAAAAAGCGATGGGGTCTGATGTATATCCAAGTGAGGTCAATATTCGTGGCTACAAGCCAAATACAACTGTTCATATTGGTCAGGTGAAGAAGGCTTGTTCTGTTATTGCTAAGGCTAAACGCCCTTTATTCTTATTAGGTGGTGGTATTAGCATCAGTGGTGCTAATGAATTGATGACACAGCTGGTAGATAAAACGGGTATTCCTGTAGTCACTACTTTGATGGGGAAAGGGGCTATTAGTTCACGTCATCCATTGTACTTAGGCAATGTAGGCATACACGGTGGCTATGCACCGAATGTAGCCCTTACTGATTGTGATGTGATGATTTCTATTGGCACTCGTTTTAATGACCGTATTACTGGTAAATTAAGTACATTTGCACAAAACTGTAAGATTGTACATATCGACGTAGATGCAGCATCTATTTCTAAAAATATTAAGGTAGATATTCCAATCGTAGCAGATGCAAAACTAGCGATTGAGGCTTTATTAGAATATATTGGACCACATGATTTGGGGGATTGGCCTAGTCAATTACAACAATTAAAAGAAGAACGACCTATTACACAAGCTGGTGAAGTTGGGCTTACACCACAAAATATTATTGAGTATATTAATAATCATTATGATCGTCCTGTTGTGGCTACTGATGTAGGGCAAAATCAATTGTGGACTACGCAGTTTTTAGAAATTGAAGGTAATCATCAATTATTGACGTCTGGTGGTCTAGGTACGATGGGTTATGGATTCCCTGCGGCTATTGGTGCCCAATTTGGGAATCCTACAAAACGCGTATTCGCCATTTGTGGGGATGGGGGCGTGCAAATGAATATTCAAGAGTTTGCAACAGCTATGCATTATCATTTGCCTGTTACGTTAGTTGTTATTAATAATGGGTATTTAGGTAATGTGCGTCAGTGGCAACAATTATTCTATGATAAACGCTATGCATGTACTAATTTGTTGATGGATGAAAGCGCTATTGTCACTCGTGATATGATTGATAATGATGAATTTGAATATGTACCAGATTTCGTAAAATTGGCAGAAGCATATGGTGCACAAGGTGTTCGTGTTACAAAGATTGAAGAGTTGGAAGATGCCTTTAAACGGGCGGATGCTTTTAAAAAAGGACCAACCTTAATCGAATGTATTATTCCAACAGAGGTAAATGTATTGCCGATGGTACCGGCTGGTAAATCATTGAGTGATATGTTATTAAAGGATAAAAAATAGGAGGGGCTATGGAATTGCATTTAGAAAAACGCTGCATTTCAGCATATGTAGAAAACCAAATCGGCGTATTGGCAAAAATTTCTGGCCTCTTCGCTGGTAAAAATTATAACCTAGATACGTTGACAGTAGGCGAAACAGAAGATCCTACTATGTCACGTATGACCATTGAACTCACCTGCGACGATTTGACATACGAACAAATCATCAAACAACTTAATCGCAGTGTTGAGGTCATTAAGGTTATTGATTTTACAGACATGGCGATTACCAAAAAAGAATTATTATTCATCAAGGTTAATAGTTGCAAAGAAGCAGATAAACAAGAAATATTCCGCATTGCAGAAACCTTTGATCTAAAAATTATCGACTACAATCGAAAATCTGTACTAGTACAATGCGTAAAAACAGTATCTAAAAATGATGATATGATTTCTTTGTTTAAAGACCTGTTTGTTAATCGTATCGAAGTTGTCCGCGGTGGTAGTGTTGCAATCGAGGCATTGGCGACTCCGGATCGCTAGTGACATATAGGTCTAGAGTATTCGGGTTGAGTAGCCCATACTTGCTCGCTCCACCGGCCGGGTCTGACTTCGCCCTTCGGGCTTCGCAGGGCCAAAGTTTGGCGTTCAGCTCATACTTGCTCGTTCCAGCTACCTTAACGGTCTTCGGCCGAGGGCCTCGACCTAGTAAAGTCACTGCGCTAGTATGAGCTTCACTCGGACAATAATCTCTATTCGTTTTATGGTATAATAAAATATTGAATGTATTAAATATAGAGACCTTGCTTTAATTTAGACAAGGTCTTTTTGAGTAGGAGGATATATGAGTTTATTAGAAGATATTTTGGCACACAATCGTGAGTATGTAGAGGACCAGAATACTGGTTATGTAGAAACGGATACAAAATGCAGTAAGATGCCGAGCCGGCAGATGGCGATTGTAACGTGTATGGATACGCGCCTTGTGAATTTCTTAGAGGATTCCATGGATATTGGTCGTGGTGAGGCTAAGATTGTTAAGACAGCAGGTAATTGTATTACAGGGCCTTTTGATGGTGTTGTTCGTAGTTTGTTGGTTTGCATTTATGAGTTAGGTGTTAACGAAATCTTTATCATCGGTCATCATGAATGCGGTATGGCTAAAACAACAGCTAAAAACTTAACAGAAAAAATGTTAGCTCGTGGTATTGCACCAGAAGCGATTCATATGGTTAAAAAGGAAATGGAACACTGGGCGGATGGGTTTACACATCCTGCTGAAAATGTAGAGGAAACAGTGGACGAATTGCGTATGAATCCGTTGATTCCAAAAGACGTACCTGTTCATGGTCTTATTTTCCATCCTCGAACTGGTGAAATTGAGGTCATCGTCAATGGCTATACACAAATGAAACAATATTACGAAAAATAGTAGCTTAATTCTTTAATAGAGGTATTGTGAATTGAGTAATATAGATAGATTAGATATATTTGAGGTAGCCTGTAAACATTTTCTCGCAGATTTTTCAAATTTTAAAAACCTCATTTCTACCCAAGTTCAATCGTTAGACGGTCTAGAATGGTCTTTTGATAAAGGTTCCACTAAAGTTTGTAGTGCTGATGAAAAGGGGTTGAAGAAACGCTGCAAAGTTGGCGTAGCATATAGACTACAGGTTGAGTTATCTAAAGTTGATGCAGAAACTATTTGGACGGAATTTAGTCGATTTTGGGGTGCTACTACTTTAAATCAGCTTGAAAGAGTATATAGTAATGAGGAATTAGGGCGCTATCAATTTATAGCTAATAATACTTTAGGTGATGAGATTACCTGTGATATTTATTTACCTAATGAATGGAACATACCACAATTAAATATGTTGGGATGTATTTCTGCAAGATATAGAAATGTGGATGTTCAAGAAGTATAGAAAAATCTTATTTGACTTAAAGTTAACTTTAAGTTTTATAATGTGTTCATATTAAACATTAGTAGAGCTATTAGGTTAATAAAGGAATTAAATGAACAAAAGAAGCTTAATTATATCTATATTAGCTATTGTTATCTTGGTTGGAATAGCTACAGGAGGCTATCAATATAAAGATGTCATACAAAGTCGAATCGCTCAGACTGCAGCTGTAGTAAGTGGCCAAGAGATAAAACCACTCCTTGATTCTGAAAGCCGTTATATTCGACAAATCGTAGCTCAAGATAATAGCACAAGTCGTACTATAATGTGGCAATCAGATAGTAGCGAAGCTGATGCGGTTATTGAATATCGCTTAGCGGGCAATGAAAACGTGAAATCTATCGTGGCTACAGATACTGCTTTCACAGATGATGGTAGCACTACGTATATTCATGAGGGGACAATTACGGATTTAACACCTAATACGAAATATGAATATCGCGTTGGTTATAGTACAGACCGCCGTAGTGATTGGTATTCCTTTGGCCCCTACATTGAGCAATCACGAGATGTATACGCTAGATTGGAAGATGCGTGAGCCTCGTGCCTATTTGAGCTATTTTGATGTGCCGAATAATGGTAATGCCACATTCGACCGCAGGTATTATTCCTATGATTATGGCGATGTCCATTATGTTGTGTTAGATACGCAGTTATATGAAAGTACTCATGAGGATAATCACGATACACATCACCCTGATTTATACGATGTACAGGTGCAGTGGCTACGACAAGATTTAGCGTCGAATACGAAGAAATGGACCGTAGTACTCATGCATCGAGATCCATTTCAATATGCCTTTGATCGACCTGGCGCTAGCCGCGCAGCAGGCTTTGATGAAGAAGGTGTATTATTTATGCCTATCTTCGATGAGTTTCATGTAGATTTAGTCTTATCCGCTCATCTACATTCCTATCGTAATCGTGGCCATGTACGAAGCTTTGACCGCGATCCAACAGGGCCTTTATACATTCTTACCGGTATAGCCGGGGATGCGCGGCGTCCTAAGTGGAAACAACACCCCCTCGATGTATATGTAATACCAGATCGAGAGGTAAGTAATTATATGACTATGACGGTTACACCAAATCGATTAGTTGTAAGAGCCTTCTTGGCTGATGGTACACAGGTAGATGAGTCTGTCATTGAAAAATAAGAATATGAGATTGAATGATATTAAATAAGACCATATACAATGATATAAGACAATACAAGTTATAGACACCTTCTTTTGGGGGTGTCTTTTTGTGTGTTTATACATATCATCTTCTATGATTTGATTAAGTTCATTCAAATTACAGCTTTAAGGATTATGATTAAAATTAATTCATAATATAACAAATAAAAATACAAAATATATGTATAAAACTTGAATAATATAAGTGATAGTATTATAATACGTACATAGGTTATAAAAATACACATTAAATGTATAAAATATACATACTGTGTATAAAGGAGATAACGTCATGAATACATTACAAGATTTAATAAAAAAATATGCAGCACAATATAAAGAACAAGTTATAGCATGGCGTCGACATATTCATAGTCATCCAGAATTATCTGGTCAAGAAAAAGAAACATCTTTATTCATTCAAAAGACTCTTGGAGAACTAGGGATTCCATTTGTCAATGATGTTTCAGATTATGCAGTTATCGGTGAAATACAGGGAGCTCACACAGGCCCTGTTATTGCATTACGGGCCGATATTGATGCATTGCCAATCCATGAAGAGACGGGTCTACCTTTTGCATCACAAAATGAAGGTGTTATGCATGCATGTGGCCATGATGGTCATATATCTATTTTGCTTGGTGCAGCTGCGATTTTGCAATCTATAAAAAATCAATTACATGGCACGGTTAAACTTGTATTTCAACCTTCTGAAGAGGAGGCTTTAAATCCAGGTGCACAAGGTATCGTAGATAGTGGTATCCTCAATGATGTAGATGAAATCTTTGGCCTTCACGTATGGCCTCAATTGCCGGTAGGGACGGTAGGCCTTAAGAAAGGTCATCTTATGGCGGCATCCGATCATTTTCTCGTTCATATTCACGGTAAATCTACGCATGGTGCAGAACCTCACAATGGTATCGATGCCATCGTGGCTGCGGCCAACTGGATTGTTAATGTAGAATCCATGGTGGCCCGTGAGACGAATCCAATGGAAAATCTCGTATGCACCATCGGGGTAATCAATGGTGGTGACCGCTATAATGTAGGCTGTGGCGATGTATACCTCGAAGGGACATGTCGTACCTACGAACCAGCAAAACGTGACTATATTGAACGTCGTTTAGGTGAAAGTTTACAAGCTTTGGATATGATGTACAAAACAAAGAGTACCTTAGATTATAAACGCGGCCACGGAGCGACAACGAATGACCCAGATGCCATCGACTATGCGACATCGATTGTAGAAAAATACCTCGGCAAGGACGCCGTAGTACATCCAGAACATCCGTCTATGGCAGCAGAAGATTTTTCTGCATACTTACACAAAATAAAAGGCGCTTTCCTTTGGTTGGGAACTGGTTTTGAAGGCAATCCAGCACTTCATAATGCAGGATTTACCATTGATGAAAAGATTTTAGAATCCGGTATTACCATGATGGCTGCACTGGCTGCAGAATATTTACAACCAAAACAATAGCTTTCACAAAATGACACATACTAAAATCATTTGAATATATATTGTATAGATTGAAGGAGTTATCATGAAAATTTTACATAATAAATCATTTAAGACAATGCTAGATTACACACCAGAAGAGATTAAATATTACTTAGATCTAGCTGCTAAATTAAAGGCAGATAAAAAAGCGGGTACAGAAATCAAAACGATGGAAGGCAAAAATTTCGTACTCATTTTTGAAAAGGATTCTACGAGAACACGGTGTGCCTTTGAAGTAGGTGCGGCAGACCAAGGGGCGCATACGACATACCTTGGACCTACAGGATCCCAAATGAATAAAAAAGAATCCTTAAAGGATACGGCGCGTGTTCTTGGTTCCATGTATGATGCTATTGAATTCCGTGGCTTTGACCAAGAAGACGTGGATACATTGGAACAATATTCAGGCGTACCTGTATGGAATGGCCTAACCGATATGGATCATCCTACACAAACATTGGCTAATTTCCTTACATTGCAAGAAAATATCGACAAGCCATTGAACGAAATTTCCTATGCCTATGTAGGCCATGGTCAATCCAATATGTGTAACGCTTTGATGAGCGGTGCCGTAAAAATGGGCATGGATTTCCGCCTCATCGGTCCTAAACAATTCTGGCCAGCTGGTCCGTTCTACGAAGAATGCTTGAAGGTAGCAAAGGAAACAGGCGCTACGATTACATGCACAGATAATGTGGCAGAAGGTGTTAAAGGTCTTGATGTGATTTACACAGGCGTATGGGTAACGATGGGCGATACTTACGATATGTGGGAAGAACGGATTAACCTCTTTAAACCATTCCAAATCAATGCGGACATGATGGCCTTAACAGGCAATCCAAATACAAAATTTTGTCACTGCTTGCCAGCATTCCACAATACGGAAACGCAAGTTGGTAAAGATATTTTTGAACGATTCGGCATGAATGGTATCGAAGTAACAGAGGACGTATTTGAAGGTCCAAACTCCTTGGCATTCCAAGAAGCAGAAAATCGCTTGCATACCATTAAGGCGGTTATGGTTGCTACATTTGGCGATTATCCAATGAAATAATAGTTAGCATACAGATGACGGGAGAGGTCATCTAGCACGTATAGTAAAGAAGGTTATCATATGAATCCATATAAGGTATTTATCGTAGGTCACGAAGGAACGACGGGCCTTAGAATTCACGAACGGCTATCCGGTCGGAAGGATATTACATTATTATCCATTTCCGATGAGGACCGTAAAAATATTGATGTTATTGCGAGCATTGCAAAGGACGCGGATATCGTGTTCTTGTGCTTGCCTGATGCGGCCTCCAAAGAGGTGGTGGCGGCTATTGGCGATTACCCTTGCAAGATTATCGACACATCCACGGCGTTTAGAACGGCTGATGATTGGGCCTATGGCTTTCCTGAACTTGGTGAAAGCTACAAAAATGATATTAAAACGAAACAACATATCGCTAATCCTGGCTGTCATGCAAGCGGCATGATTGCATGTATTGCACCTCTTGTGAAAGCAGGTATTGCCCCAGCAGATTATCCTTTCACCATTACATCCCTCACAGGTTATAGCGGTGGCGGCAAGAAGATGATTGGTCAATACGAATCGGAGCCAAAGGATTATTTCCTCTACGCACCACGTCAATATGGTCTTAGTCAACAACATAAACATTTGCCAGAAGTAACTCATGTATGTGGCCTTGCAGAAGCGCCAATATTCATGCCTATCGTAGACGATTATTACAGCGGCATGGAGGTCAGTGTTGGCCTACATACGCGTCTATTAGCAAAACCTGTTACCGTAGAAGATGTGCATTCTGCATTCGTAGATTTCTACAAGGATAGCACTATCGTCAAGGTAGCACCACTTAACTTAGAAGAAGACAATAAACAATTGTTAAATGCTAATAAACTAAGCAATACGGATGGCATGGTCATATCTGTTACTGGCAATAATGACCGCATGGTCGTTCACGCTATTTTTGATAATTTAGGTAAGGGCGCTTCTGGTGCAGCCGTACAATGTATGAACATCGCACTTGGATTGCCAGAAGAAACGGGGCTTTCACTATGAACAGTGTAACAAATGCAATGCGGGCGCACATCTTAACGGCGGCCGTTCCATATATCAAACAATATACAGATAAATATGTAGTCGTAAAATACGGTGGCAATGCCATGACGGATCCGGAACTCAAAAAATCTGTTATGAACGATTTGCTACTACTCCAATTAGTGGGGGTGAAAGTAGTCCTCGTTCACGGCGGTGGGCCAGATATTAATAGCACCTTGGAGGCTATGAATATTGAATCGAAATTCAGCAATGGCTTGCGCGTTACCGACAAAGAAACGATGAATGTAGTCCAAATGGTGCTTGCTGGCAAGGTCAATAAAGGCCTCGTAGCAGACCTCATCGGCTTTGGTGGCCGTGCTATCGGCCTTTGTGGCGTGGACGGTGAACTCATTCAAGTACACAAGAAAAATGAAGAACTTGGCTATGTGGGGGAAGTCGATAAAATCGATCCAAAAGTTATCGACGATGTCATCAGTAAGGGCTATATTCCGGTTATTTCTTCCGTTGGTTGTGACGCAGAAGGCAATGTATATAATGTCAATGCCGATACAGCAGCTGCAAAGATTGCAGGTGCCCTCAATGCGGAAACCATGGTGGCCATGACGAATATCGATGGCGTACTACGAGATGTAAACGATCCGAATTCCCTTATTTCAAAGATTACTCTTGCTGAAGCGGAACAGTTGAAAAAAGAGGGCGTCATCGCTGGTGGCATGATACCAAAGGTAGACTGTTGCTTGGAGGCCATCAATGCAGGGGCTCAAAAGGTTTTCATCATCAATGGTGAAATTCCACACGCCATCCTCATCGAATTATTAACCGATGAAGGTCTTGGCACAATGTTTGTAAAGTAATATAGTAGATATAACGATGGTAACATCATTTGCCATCGTTACATTGCGTATAGATAGACGGCGGCTAGGCCGTACGTTTGGAGGATATGATGAGTAAGACACAAGATTTTGAACAACAAGATAAAGAATATATAGCCAATACGTATGGCCGGTTTAATGTTTGCTTTGAAAAAGGCAAAGGTTCCTTATTATGGGATGTAGAAGGAAAAGAATACATCGACCTTGGTTCTGGCATTGGCGTTACAGCCTTTGGTGTAGACGATGATGAATGGTCCAAGGCAGTGATTGCACAAACTCATGCATTAAACCATATTTCAAATTTATATTATTCCGTACCACAAATTAAATTGGCTGAAATGTTATGTAAACAGACAGGCATGAAAAAGGTATTCTTCTGTAACTCTGGTGCCGAATCTAATGAATGTGCTATCAAGGCAGCTCGTAAGTATAGCCATGACAAATACGGTGATGGCCGTAATGTCATCGTTACGCTCGTTAATAGCTTCCATGGTCGTACGGTAACAACCTTGTCTGCTACAGGTCAAGATGTGTTCCATCAACATTTCTTCCCATTTACAGAAGGATTTGTTCATACGCCTGCTAATGATATTGATGCAGCTTTGAAAGTCCTTGCTAATCCCGCAGTTTGCGCCATCATGATGGAACCAATTCAAGGTGAAGGTGGCGTTATGCCTCTCGATAAAGAATTCGTACAAGCTGTTACAACATATGCGCATGAACACGATCAACTCGTGCTTATCGACGAAGTGCAAACAGGTAATGGTCGGACTGGTAGCTTGTATGCATATGAACAATTTGGTATCGAACCAGATATCGTATCTACGGCTAAGGGCTTAGCTGGTGGCTTGCCTATGGGTGCAACCTTATTCAATGAAAAAACGCAATTCGTATTAACTGCAGGTGCGCATGCTACTACATTTGGCGGTAACCCAATCTGTGCGGCTGCAGGTTGTACCATCATTGAACGGTTAACACCAGAATTTTTGGCTACTGTGAAAGCTAAAGGTGATTACGTAAAACATGCCTTAGAAGGTAAACCAGGCGTGGTTGGCGTAAGCGGTATGGGCCTTATGATTGGTATCGAAACAACAGTAGATCCTAAAGATGTCATTGCTAAATGTCTAGAAAAGGGCGTAGTATGCTTATCTGCTAAAAATAAGGTTCGTTTGTTGCCAGCCCTTAATATCCCTCAAGAACAACTAGAAAAAGCAATTACCATTTTGGCTGATGTAATTGGTGAATTGGCTAGTAAATAGTCTTACGTTGACAGATCCATTCGTTTTGTATGAATAATTGATAAATAGATAGATAAAATCCGATGAATATGTAGACTTTATATTCTATTCGTGATAACCTAGAATAAATAGTCTATATTGGAGGAGTAAATATGAATACAGAATCCTTACGTAATGATGTATTGGTTCCTGCTGTTGCTAAAACATTAGACATTGCAGCAAAAGTAAAACCAACAAAAGATGAGCTCTGCACAACTGCAAAAATTACAGCAGCTGTAGCGGTAGCAACTGCTGTTGTATCCTTGGCGGTACAAGCAGTATTGCGCAATCGATAAGAAGCATAAAGAAAACGACATGGCGTTGCCTGTCGTTTTCTTTTACATTTACCCTGTTATTCCCTTAACTATTGGGATTTCTTTTTTATGTATATATTTGGGCTAAACGCTAAGGAGGCGATATGATGCATAGTCGCGATTTAATTGAACAATATAAGTCCTATGTACAAGACTGGCGTAGGTACTTTCATACACATCCGGAACTCAGTAATGAAGAATTTGAAACTACAAAAACCTTGGCAAAAGAATTAGAGTCTATGGGCGTAGAGATTCATGTTGATGAAGAACGTGGAACCGGACTTATCGGCATTATTCATGGTGCTAAGCCAGGTAAGGCAATAGCCCTTCGTGCAGATATTGACGCATTGCCTGTACAAGAACACAATACATTTGATTTTAAATCTGCTGTAGATGGCAAGATGCATGCTTGTGGTCATGATGGTCACATGGCGATTTTGCTTGGTGCAGCTAAGATGCTTATCTCTATGAAAGACCGTATTGAAGGTGATGTATACCTTGCTTTCCAACCAGCAGAAGAAACGGGGGCGGGTGCTCCTGATTTTATAAAGTTTGGAGATTGGTTTGAGAAAATTGATGCTATCTTTGGCGGTCATGTATGGATCGATTTGCCAGCTGGACTTATTTCTGTTGAAGAAGGGCCACGCATGGCGGCTAGCAGTAAAATTACAATCCGCGTAAAAGGCAAACAAGGTCATGGTGCACAACCACATCAAGCTATTGATGCAGTTGTCGTAGCCAGTGCTATCGTTATGAATCTGCAAACCGTAGTATCTCGCAATGTGAGTGCCTTAGATTCTCTTGTGCTCACCATCGGCAATATTCACTCTGGTTCAGAATGGAACGTTATCCCAGGCGAAGCACAAATGGGTGGTACAATCCGTTTCTTTGATCCTGCACAAGAGGACCATTATGTAGAATCTATACGCCGCGTTGTAGAACATACTGCATTAGCTTATGGTGCTACGGCTGAATTGATTTATGAAAAGAAAGTGCCTCCAACCATTAATGACGCAGCAGCCAGTGAACTGGCTGAACGCGTTGTTATCGATACACTAGGCAAAGAAAAACTTTCCAAAATGCGCAAGGTAATGCCAGGGGAAGACTTTGCTTGGTACTTACAAGAAAAACCAGGGTGCTTTGCCTTTATTGGTATCCAAAACCCAGAGGTAGGCGCCACCTTTGATCACCATAACAATCGATTCACCATGGACGATAGTGTACTATCTGCTGCATCGGCAGTATATGCGGAATATGCTATTGCGTGGTTGAAAGAGCATAAGTAATATATATAGCCTTATTAGTATCTTCGGATATTAATAAGGCTTTTTCTGTATTTTTCGTTTTTATCAAGATAATGATAAATAGAAGTATTAATATATTCTGATTATTATGCATCTTTACCATTCTATTTGTTATAATTATGAATATAAATATATATTTATATATGAATTTATACAAATACGAGGAGTGTTATTATGCCTAGAAATATTAATATTGTTGGCGGTGGATCACAGACTAATTCTAATGGTTTAAAGTTTGAGCAATCTACTTTATTAGATGATGTATTACGAGAGAAAGATTATATCGTTAAAGATTGTTATGTGTATTCTGGAGAAAATAAACCTATAGGAATGTCTGTGCATAAGAAGAAATTATATAGTGAGTTTTTAGAAAAACATAATCTTGATTATCGTCAATTTAATTCAAAAGGTTGGGAACCAGATGATTGTTATATTAGTTTTAAAAATAAGACTGCTTATATTATTGAAAAGAAGTTTCAGAAAAGCCATGGATCTGTAGATGAGAAATTGGCCACATGTCATTTTAAATTATTAGAGTATCAAAAATTATTTTCAGCTCTTGCATATAAAACTACATATATCTTTGTACTTAGTGATTGGTTTAAACGTCCTGAGTATAGAGATGTTTTGGCTTATATAAACTTGATGGGGTGTTTCTATTTTTTTAATGAGATTCCAGTAGATTTTTTGGGACTATAAGGAGGTATTATTATGGAACGAATTGAAATTACAAAATCATTTTCTAATAGTGGTAGTAGAAATGATGTCAGGATGAGAGTTGTTAATGAATTTGCTAAAGAATTACCAGGATATGGAAATAAAGATAAGGCATCTAGATATATTTATTATGTTGAGACACTAGAGAATGGAGATAGAATATATCTTCAACGACCAGCAAATTTACATAATGGATTTGATTTTCTTGTTTGTGTAGAAAATATTAATTATGCTGAGGGCACAGGAAAACGAAGACGTAATTATCCCAAACATACGGATATTGAAACAGATTTGGTAAATAAGAAAAATGAGAATCTAGAATTATATCGTAAACTTTATGATTTGATAGACGATGTTTATAATTGTAAGGATATTTCATCAGAGGAAATAGCAAAGCTTACTTTTACTACGGGATATTCTGCTGAACATATTTTAAAAGTATTGAAATGGTTATTTATTGAACAGGATATTAGATACTGGAATTATTCTGGTAGAGCAAAGACTCGGGGGATTATTCCTACAAAAGACTAGAAAAGATTGTGATACCTGAGAATAGTTAATTATAGGAAAATCTTTAAAGGAGAAAATAATACTTTTGTAGAATGTAATATAAAGGAATTACTATATAAATTTATTAAAATCAATTGCTATCCTTCTAGATCTAGAATAAAATATAAACATAGACTTGAAAGGAGCAATAATATGAGTGTTATATCTGCTAAAGATGCAGCAAAAAAATGGGGGATTTCTCAACGGAGAGTAGCTGCTTTATGTTCTGATGGGCGCATCCCGAATGCACAGCGTGTTGGTAATATGTGGGTTATACCAAGTGAGGCAGAGAAGCCGATAGATGGTAGACATTTGCGTTACACAGCAGAAGAATTATTACCGATTAAACCATTTTTGAAATGGGCTGGTGGAAAGGGTCAATTACTTTCACAAATACAAGAATTATATCCATTTGGAGATACGAAAATTAAACGTTATGCAGAACCATTTATCGGTGGTGGCGCAGTATTATTTGATATTCTTAGCAAATATGAACTAGATGAGGTCTATATTAGTGATATTAATGCTGAGCTTATTAATACCTATAGAGCTATTCGTGATGATGTAGATGGGCTGATTAATTTTCTAAAGCCGATGGAAGAAAAGTTTATTCCTATAGAGATTGAAGAACGTAAAGAATATTTCTATAAACAACGGAATAGATTTAATGAGTTAAAGAGCAAAGAGAATAATAATGTTGATTTTGAAAAAGCTGCATTAATGATTTTTCTTAACAAGACCTGTTTTAATGGATTGTACCGAGTGAACAAAAAGGGATTATTTAATGTTCCAATGGGCGGTTATAAAAAGCCTACAATTTGTGATGAAAAGAATCTTCGTGCTGTTTCTGAACGCCTGCAAAATGTAAATATTGTTCATGGAGATTATAAACAGTCAGAGAGTTTTATTGATAGCAATACATTTGTTTATTTTGATCCCCCTTATCGACCAATAACTGAGTCAGCTAGTTTTACGGCATATACAGAATATGATTTTAATGATAAAGAACAGATTGAGTTAGCGGAGTTTGTTAATAAAATTAATGATAAAGGGGCAAAGATTGTTGTTAGTAATTCAGACCCGAAAAATACGGATGAAAATGATGATTTTTTTGATGAAATTTATTCATCTCACTCGATTAAACGTGTTGATGCATCACGTATGATTAATAGTAATGGGGCAAAGAGAGGTAAAATAAAGGAACTATTGATTTCTAATTTTTAATTGGGAGAATTCTATATGGTAAAACGAGATTTTATTGAATGGTTATCTGGTTTTAGACCTAGTATTGCTGATTATAGATTTTATATAAACTTCGATAAGGTTTATCGTAATGTTGATAATATAAAAGTTGAGTTAAATATATTAAATTCATTAATTGGTTCTCATAATATTGAAGAAGAGTTTAGATGTATACTATCAAAATATCCAGAAGTACTACAATGTATTCCAATACTATTAGCTGTGCGTGCTAGTGAAATATATTGTCAAGATGATCGTGGTGGTATTTTATTTAACTTCAATCATAAGAAGTTCTCTTTATCTACTGAAGATGATTTAGATAAGTATGTATATTTTATGAAAGAAACTGGTCTGCTTGATTTGCTTAGCAAACATATAATAAACAATTTGGTGGATTATGTAATGGGCGTTGAGACAGGACTTGACTCTAATGGCCGTAAAAATCGTGGTGGACATTTAATGGAAAACCTTGTTGAAAAATTTATTATTAAAGCAGGTTTTATTAAAGGGGTCAACTATTTTAAAGAAATGTATATACATGAGATTACAGAAAAATGGGGAATAGATTTATTTGCAATCTCAAATCAAGGTACAACTGAAAAACGTTTTGATTTCGTTGTAAAAACAGATAACATGATATATGTTATCGAAACTAATTTCTATAGCGGAGGGGGTAGTAAATTAAATGAAACTGCTCGTAGTTATAAGACCCTTGCATTAGAATCTAACACTATTGATGAAATTACATTTGTTTGGTTTACTGATGGCAAAGGTTGGAATAGTGCAAAAAATAATTTAAAAGAAACCTTTGATGTTATGGAACATATTTATAATATTAAGGATTTGGAGAATAGTATTATTAGTGAGGTCTTTAAATAATGGCCAAGAATATTAAGAAAATAAAAAAATGGGAACCAGAAGATTTTGAATTAGAAATGACAACTCATTGGTCTTTCCCTAAACGTGGTGATTGGGCAACTCATGATGCCAAATGGCGCGGTAATTGGTCTCCTTATATTCCTAGAAATTTGTTGCTTCGTTATTCGCAAGAAGGTGATTTAATACTCGATCAATTTGCTGGCGGTGGAACCACTTTAGTTGAAGCAAAATTACTTAACCGTGATATCATTGGTGTTGATATAAATGAAGCTGCACTAGAACGATGTAAAGAAAAAATTGATTTTGATTATGAATCAGCTAAAGGAAGAGTCGAACTACATAAAGGTGATGCTCGTAATTTAGATTTTATATCTGATGACAGCATTGATTTCGTTTGTACACATCCTCCCTATGCTAATATTATAAAATATAGTGAAGGTATAGAAGGTGATTTATCACAGCTAAAAGTTCCTGAATTTCTTGAAGAAATGAAATTAGTCGCATCTGAATCGTACCGTGTTTTAAAAAAAGGTAGATTTTGTGCGATATTGATGGGGGATACACGTCAAAAGGGACATATGGTTCCAATGGCGTTTGATGTTATGCGTATTTTTGAAGAAGCTGGATTTAAATTGAAAGAGCTTATTATTAAAGAACAGCATAATTGTAGAGCTACTGGGTATTGGAAAACTAATAGTATTAAGTATAATTTTTTGTTAATTGCGCATGAGTATTTATTTGTATTTAAGAAATGATCGAAAAATAAAATTTTATTATTGAATACTAGATGAGTATTCTCTGGCACCAATCATTTTTGTGTTTGGTGCCATTCTTTTGAAGTAAAAAAATACTTACACGAAATTAATTAATGGGAAAATATTAGAATTTATTTGAATTTCAAAGTTAGAGGTATGTATGAATATACTTATATGTCTCATCATTATTGCCATTACCGGTATATTACTGATGAAGCGCTATCAACCACAGCCGATCTTGATCGGCATGGGCATCCTCATGATGTATATCGCCTATGAAGGTAGCTGGATTAATGCCATATTAGATGAATCTCAGTCTACAGGCGTTCTGGTGTTTGATGCGATGGATATTGTGCGAATCACGACATCAGAGAATGTAGTAAGTTTAGGACTCATGATTATGACCTGTGCTGGTTATGCAAAATATATGGAACACATTGGGGCTGGGACGAGGCTGGCTCATACATTTATAAAACCCTTGTATCGTCTTAACAGGCCATACATAGTGCTAGCCCTTATGTTTCTACTCAATATGGGGCTATCAATATGTGTACCAAATCCGTTGAGCCTTGCCTTACTTATGATGGTCACCATCTATCCTGTTCTGTTGCGTCTTGGGGTAAGTCCTATCGGTGCTGCTGCGGTTATTGCTACAGGACATTTGATGGATGTAGGGCCGGGTGCGGTATCGACATTGCTCATAGCCAAGACACTTAATATACCGGTCCCAAACTATTTCGTAGGTTACCAGTTACGCCTTTATTTCTTGGTGGCTGTTGTGACAGCAGTAGCACATTTTTTATGGCAACGATATCGAGATCGATTAGATGGCCCTATGGACGTAGGTGACTGTGAAAGCATCCCTGAGGCACCAATTGGACCTAGGCTATATATGATATTCCCTTTGTTGCCTCTATGTTTCATCTTGGGCTTTAGCCAATATGGCTTGCCTGGTGTAAAGATGAATGTAACCCTTGCCATGATGCTTGCCTTTGGTATTGCCTTATTGGCAGAACTCATTCGTCATCGTAATTTAAGGACCGTCCTTAAAAGCACAACTGTATTTTTTGAAGGTATGGGGAATCAGTTTTCTTATGCGGTAACCCTTATTATAGGTGGTCAGGTCTTTGCACAAGGTTTGGTGAGCTTAGGCCTTATTGATTCGTTAGTTAGTGTACTTCAAACACTGTCTCTTAACTCTGTAGGACTAACCTCTGTTATGGGGGGCGGTATGCTAGGCCTTAGTATGGTAACAGGTAGTAATGTAGCACCTTTATTTACATTAGTACCACTCGTGCCTAATATTGTATCTAATCTCGCACTAGACCCAATTACGACCATGTTAGGCATGCAAAATGGGGCTAGTCTAGGTTTGTTCTTGAGCCCTATCAGCCCTGTTATGGTCGGTGTAGCTGGGGTAGCACATATTAAATCTGTAGATTTGCTTAAGCGAACCTCGGTTCCTGTACTTGTGGCACTAATTACGAGTTGTTTGGGGATATGGATGCTCTATTAATATTATAAGTTTATAAATAATAAGACGCCCTGTTATCGTAATAGCTAATGGGGCGTCTTGTTGTTTATAATAAAATATGAGAAAAACATGAATTTTTATATCTGTATATGATAAAATGAAATTAATTATACAAGTGTTTCGTGATTTACAGATTTCATAATGGAGTCTTAAAATAAAAAATCCCAATTCAGAAGAATTGAGATGATACCCTACGTGGGGTGGCCCGAAGGCATTGTAAATAAATTTGTATTTGAACTCGTAGTGTAATTCTGTAAATCTCTAAAACTACCGTAATGATGATATAAGATTGCACAAAAGTAGCATTACTATACATAATATAGACCATTGGCATATGCCATCTGTGTCTATACGTTAGTAATGCTACTTTTGTTATGTTGCTAGATTTATTCTGTTAAATATTTTTTACTTTAGTTTCATTAGATATGCATTTAGCATGTCTAATCGCTCAGCAAATAATGTTTTCATCATAGTAAGACGATCTTCCGTAATATTTGAATTTTTTGCATATATGGAATCCATCAATTCCATTGCTGTTTTAGACAATGACTGCGGAATTGTTAGTGGTGTTGTTACATACTTTATTTGCTTATCATGTTTCGATTTAAACGGTAATGATGGATACGTATGGAATGGTCTATGTGGATTAATCGTCATTTCGTTGTACCATAGGGTATTGCCATTATCGAAGATAGGGGCCATGCCAAGGAATTCAAGTGTTGTAGAATTCCGTAAGAATCCAAAGTTACCGTAGTGAAGGTCGTCATTTAATGTTAGATAGTCCAAAGCAAGTGTCGCATCTAAATGGGCTTTTACATTTGGAATTGAAAAATGTGTACACTGATCTAAGAACGCTTGGTATTTATTATCGCGTCGTTTAAGTGGCGCTGCTATGTGCCAGGCAGGGATGTATTCAATGTCTCCGCTCGTAAATAGTGGGCAAGATGACACGATTTCACCAGATGCGATTGTTTCTAATTCATATGGTACATGGTGAAAGTTTAGTTCTTTGCATAATTTTGACACAAATACTTCATTAAATGGTTGTTGATTGAGGAAGTTTCCAGCTTTTAATAGGCGAATACCTTTTTTTTGTTGCACCCACATCTGACGAAGAGAACCGTTTACAGATGAATTCGGTGTAATTAAATCGATATCGATATCATCAGAATCAGATAAGAATAAAGGCGTGTCAATTATAGGATGGTCATAAAAATTGATAGTATCCCAATCTAAATTAGAGTGTATTGGTTTCATCCAATAGTGGTCAGATAGATTAAGTTGATATGATTTTAATGAAAATTCTAATGCATCTGATGCGTGATAGGCCTCTAGTAGATTTTCTAAATTAGGTCTAGAGCTTGGTATAGCATGATACCTTAAAAAATCATTAAGTGCGATTTCCTGGTTGTCCATGACCATCATATTCAATGGTTTGTGGTCTGGATTTATGATTTCAGTAACCTTGGTTACTGTTAACGTATCATCTAATATTGCTGTTAACACAGGAATATTTTTATGCATTAGGATATACGTACACATAGCATCACCTCCTTTATTGTCAAATTTTATAATTACATACATTATAATGTAAAATATAGCTATAGGTATATATTGTACATAGTAATCTAATATTTCTTAATAAAATGACTGTTAGTAAAACAAAACGCCCCCTTCACAGCAACCATCTAAGGCTGCCAATGAAGAGGGCGTTTTGCATTGTAGTAAGAAAGTTAGTAAACATTTAGACGGAATCTAAATGTATGTATATAAGGCCATACAGCTTACGATAAGAGGGGGAAGTAGCATCCTATTGGAGTAGTATTGCATAAAAAGGGGAAATATATTAGGATGCGTCTCTCATAGATATGCAAGGGATATACAGGGGAGATATCTATAGTTGTACAACTATATGGCCGTATATAACGGTATGTAATATAAATTAGAATTTGTGCGTGAATCCAGCGTTTACACCCCAGTCAGCTTGGTAATCACCAGATAGACCGGTAGTAACGTCCGCATATACACTGTTGTTCGTATTGAAACCATAACGGCCACCGAATGCGAGTTCGGTCCAAGTGCCTTTGAGGTCTTGTTCTGTCAATTTTACGGCATTACCGCTAGCATAGGTAGTTTTTACATTGCCTGTGAAAGCGTGACCTGCAGCAAAGCGTGTATATAGGTTACCATTGCCAAATTGTTTGCCTACTTCGAGGCCTAGTTTGCCAGATGTGCTATTTACACCAGATTGGTTAACGGATACATTGCCTGCTGTAAAGTCACGACTACCGAAGTGTGTATAGTTTAATTGTGCTTGTGGTTCTACATAGAAACCATTAGCAGATTTAATAGTTTTGCCGTAGCGAACGCCGATGCTATACGCATTGGATTTTACATCGCCAGATTTAGCTTGGCCGATTTCATTACGCGCTGTAAATTCATTAGAGATACGACCTACTTGAGATTCTACATGTACGTATTGATCCTTACCAAGGTCTTTCAATCCATAAGCGCCAACAGCATAGGATTTTACCTTGCCAGAACCATTGAATACATAATCTTCAGAACCGCGTAGGTAAGAAATTTGGCCGCCTACGGTCCAGTCACGGCTAGTTTTCGTATCATAGCCACCTTGGATGCTTGTGTAATCAGTAGCTGTATTGATACCGTCATTAGCATAATTATATCGACCGCCACCAATACGAGCCCAAATACCTGTTGGGGAACCTTGTTGTAATTGGTTAGCACGATTCATATCGCTCGTCATTGTACGCCATGCGTTGATATTACCAACTACAGCAGAACGAATGCCGCGCATTTGTGGTGTATCGTAAGCACCTGGAGTTATCGGAGTAGGTGCCGGTGTAACAGGAGTTACAGGTGTTACAGGTGCTACAGGTGTTACAGGTGTTACAGGTGTTACAGGTGTTACAGGTGTTACAGGTGCTACAGGTGTTACAGGTGTTACAGGTGTTACAGGTGTTACAGGTGTTACAGGGTTAGGTGTTGGAGTTACCGGAGTAACAGGAGTAACAGGAGAAGGTGTTGGCGTAACTGGAGTAACAGGGCTAGGTGCCGGAGTAACAGGAGTTACTGGTGTTGGAGCTGGCGTAGGCGTTGGAGTTGGAGTAGGAGCCGCATAGGAACCTTGACCATTACCGTTTTGCCATGTAATAGCACCTTCTTTTTGGTCTGTAGTTAGCGCTTTTTGGAAGCTTGACACGATGCCATTAGAAGCGATGGATACAGTACCAGAAAGGTTTCTTTCACCATTCATATAATTTTCGTAATAGAATTTATGCGCCAAGTTATCTAGAATCTTGTTTACATTGCTTTCAGAGGACGTATCGAGATGATCGCCTGTTACATAGCCATGTACACCAGACCCTGTTGTAGCGGATTTTACGATGAAGTTACCGCCTTCGATGTCAGATGCATCAAGGCCTGTTTTTTGAGCGGCTGGTTTAGCGAAGTTCAAACCAGTACCAGCGCTCATGTCGTAAATGACATTGATGTGGCCGTCTAAATTATTAACGTGGATGTCGCTGCGAGAATCTTGGGAAATACGGCTGAATCCTTCACGTGTACGAGTGCCTTTGAGTGTATTGATACTGCTGCGCGCTTCGTTGCCTTTAATTTGGAATGCCTCCAAGCCACCCATGTTATCGTGGCTCCACATGCCACCATCAAAGGTCATGTTGATTTCGCCACCCTTATCCTCTAATGTGTTCACAGCCTTGCCTGTAAATTGGTTAGGGCTATTGTGCGCACGGCCGAGGCCAATATTAATCACGGATGGTTGCTGTTGTTGGTATGGAGGCATCGTTTTATCAGATACAAGTATATTACCTTGCATATTAAATACTTTATGTTTTACAGTACCTGAATCATCGATACCAAGATTAATTTTACTGTTATAGGCAAATGCTAGTGGATAGGGTGCGTCCCATGGGGCCGTATTCACGTTCATAACCCCGCCATCCACTTGAATGGAACTATTATCTAGCATGCCTGTAATGAAAGCTGGTTGGCGATGGCGCTTAGGTAATTGGTTTTGATCAGGCGTATCCAAGGATGCAATAATCACTTGACCACCGTTTGATGCAATGACACCTGTTGCCGTCGTATTGCCAGTGCTTTCAAATTTACTTTCAGAACCTACTGCAAACACATTGCCATTAGAACCAAGGCCTGCTGCCGCCCACGTGCTAGGGAGGGCCACTGTGGATGACAACATAGTCATCATTACAGCGGACAATAACATCTTATTTCTCGCTCTCATTCTCTTACACCTCAACTATATTACTTAATTTGTAATTTATTTTTATATTGTGAAAGACTCTTCATAAATGAATATATATCTATCTGTTGATTTAATACTCTCTTATATAATGAAAGATAGATATATACTCGATTATAAAGACTTTGTGTCAGACACATTTAAAATATATTTAAAATAATATAACATTTTTCGTGAATTGTAAATGAATTTTCATAATTTTATTTTAAAAATATTTAAATTATTAATAGATGAGTTACATATTAGGGGCAGTGAATACGATGTATGGTATTCTTTACAAATCTAGTGAGCATGGGTATTATTGTATGTATAGCACGATTTCTAGTAACAGGTTAGTTGTAGCATAGAAAGGAGCCTTCATGAAAGTCACTTGTTCCTGGCCCACAACACCACTGTATCAGGCGTATCATGATTATGAATGGGGGCGTCCTATTCATGATGACCAACGTCAATTTGAACATTTATGTTTGGAGAGCCTACAATGCGGTCTGAGTTGGCTTACGATTTTAAATAAACGAGACGTTATACGTCAGTGTTTTGAACATTTTAATGTTGATGCGGTGGCTCAATATACGGAAACAGATATAGAGCGCATTATGAGCACAGATGGTATGTTAAAGTCTCGTAAGAAAATCGAAGCCATCATCAATAATGCACAGGCATTCCAACGCATTCAAGACGAATTTGGATCCTTTTGCGAATATATATGGGCTTTCACCAATCATAAGACTCTTATTTATGAAGGCCATTCTGAGGGAAGGGTGCCTGCTAAAAATGAATTATCTACGCGCATTAGCAAAGACCTTAAGAAACGAGGGTTCAAATTTGTAGGACCTGTGACCATCTATTCCCATTTACAAGCTAGTGGTCTCATAAATGATCACGGTAAGGATTGTCCTTGTTTCCATGAGATTAATGAGGGCAATCCTGTGGTTTATATGACAATAGATGATTAATATAAATAGAACCGTATCTACTGAAACATAGATACGGTTCTTTTGTAATATTTTATATTGATTGTTATCGATATAGTTGGTATACTACTTTCATAATAACTTTCATACGTAAGGAAAAGGATAAGAAGATGATTGGTTTAGGTACGGTTATCAACATGGGGCTCATTATCGGTGGTAGTATTATTGGGCTCACGTGCGGCCGATTTATGAAGGACAATTTAAAACAAACCCTTATGGTAGTATGTGGTATCATCGTGCTGTTACTAGGGATGAGCGGAGCCATGCAATTTATGCTGGTTATCGTTAATGGTTCCTTGCAAACTACTGGACCTTTGTTGATGATTATCAGCATGGTAGTTGGTGCTGTGATTGGTGAAATCATTGATTTAGACCGATGGATTACGGTCTTTGGTGACTGGGTGAAAGATAAAACCGGTAATACCGGGGATCCTAAGTTTACGCAAGCGTTTATCACTGCATCACTTACGTTTACTGTTGGTGCGATGGGCGTGCTCGGTTCAATTCAAGATGGATTGACAGGAGATTACCAAACCTTGCTACTCAAAGGAATTCTTGATGGTGTTATCGTTATGGTTATGACCTCATCCATGGGGAAGGGCGCATTGTTTTCCTTCATTCCTGTAGGTATCACGCAGTGGTTGATCACGGCCTTAGCGCATGTTGCGGCGCCACTTATGACACAGCAGGCTATCGACAATTTATCCTATGTAGGATCCATCTTAATTTTCTGTGTAGGCATTAATATAATTTGGCCTAATAAGATTCGTTTAGCTAATTTATTACCTGCTATTTTTATCGCTATGGGCCTTACGTTTTTAATTTAAATTTAAATTTTAAGAACCCTCTTTACATTATGTGTAAAGAGGGTTACTATATTCTCAATATAATTTTCTTGTAGTTAAAATGGTTTCCCCTAGAAACGCATGTTATCGCGGTCTAGCGGATACAAAAGGGCCTTTCTTCGCCGAACGGTTCTAGAAACCAGAAAGGACATGATGAGCGAACAAGTTTCTGTTTCAAAATCTAATATTCGTGGTGCATTTGGTGCATTTTTTATCCCTGGTATGTACACTGCCTTATGGGCCGGATTTGTGCCATATTTAAAAGCGAAACTAAGCATCGGTGAGGATGTATTAGGTTCCATGATTTTGTTGCTCGGTGTAGGTTCTTGTTTATCCATGGCTATAGCTGGTAAACTTGTAGAAAGCTTTGGCTGTAAGCGAGTCGTTTTATTAGCTAGTTTTATCGGCATGTTGTCTCTGGCTATTGTTACCATGTGTTCTACAATTGTGACAACCACAATAGCATTATTTTTCTTTGGCATTGGCGTAGGCCTTAGTGGTGCTTCTGCCAACTTACAAGCTATTTTAACCGAAAAGGTAAGTAAAAAGCATTTAATGGGTGCTTATCACGGTGGGTGGAGCTTAGGTGGCTTTGCAGGTGCCGGTGTATTGCTTGTTCTCTTAAAAATCTTATCTTTACCTGTTAATGAAAGTATTTGGGGGCTTCTTATCATACTCTTTATTGCGATGATCGCGGTTAGTCAATTTATGTTAACCTTTGGTCGTGATCCAAATGCAAAGGTTATGAAGAAGTCTAAAAGTCCGTTATCATTCCATCCAATTGCTATTATCTTTGGTCTCTTATCCTTTGTATCCTATTTGGTAGAGGGGGCCGTAGGTGACTGGAGTGCACTTTACTTATTTGAAGATAAAGGCATTGTTATTCAAGAAGCCGTAATGGGCGTTATGCTGTTTAATGGTACCATGTGTATTGGTCGCCTTCTTGGTAATACAATTGGTAAACATGTAACATCTAAACAAGTTGTTGTAGGTGGTTATCTACTAGGTGCTATTGCAATGGCACTCATCGTATTCCTACCTGGCCATGCGTCTATGTATACGTACTTATTATTAGGTATCTCATTAGCCATGGTTGTGCCAAATCTATTCTCTGCAATGGGGGAACAAAATGTAATTCCTATGACACAAGCAGTGGCAACATCTACCATGCTCGGTTATATGGGGATTTTGATGGGACCTGCATTGATTGGATTCATTGCTCATGGTACGAGTCTTACCATTGCATTCATCGTCTTGACTGTATTGCTTGTTATCAGTGCCGGCATCGGTAAATATGCATATTATTTAATGAATAAAAATTGTGGCGTAGAAGAATAGTTTCTTCGTTTAAATGCTGCAAATAAAAAGAAGAGGGGCTACGATTCGTATGAATCGTAGCCCCTCTTGGTATGTTAGTAACCGATTAGCGGTCGCCGTTAAAGATGGAGTTTTTAACAAGAACGTAGTCTACTTTGCGGATAGCTTGTAGTGTTGTGCCACCAGCGTAGGAGATAGCGGATTGTAAATCTTGTTCCATTTCGATTAATGTATCGAAGATAGAGCCTTTGGAAGGAATGAAGATTTTTTTGCCTTCTACGTTTTTACGTTCCCCTTTTTGGAACTCAGAAGCGGAACCGAAGTATTCTTTTACAGCTTGGCCGTCAACAATTTTTTCTTCCCCTGGAGATTCTTGGTGACCAGCAAATAGGGAACCAATCATAACCATAGTAGCGCCAAAGCGAATGGATTTAGCGATGTCGCCGTGATCGCGAATGCCGCCGTCAGCGATGATAGGTTTTGTAGCTGCTTTTGCACACCAACGTACAGCCGCTAATTGCCAACCGCCAGTACCAAAGCCAGTTTTTAATTTTGTGATACAAACCTTACCAGGGCCGATACCTACTTTTGTAGCATCAGCACCAGCATTTTCAAGTTCACGAACTGCTTCAGGAGTACCTACGTTACCAGCAATAACAAATGTTGTTGGTAAATTCTTTTTAATGTATTGAATCATGTCGATAACAGCATTAGAGTGACCATGTGCGATATCGATTGTGATATAATCAGGAATAAGGTTAGCTTTTGCTAATTCATCAACTAATGCGAATTCTTCTTCTTTTACGCCGATGGAAATAGAAGAATATAAGTTTTTTTCTTGCATGCGTTTTACAAAGTCAAGACGGCGTTCAGGTTGGAAACGATGCATGATATAGAAATAGCCTTTTTCTGCTAGTTTTTCAGCTAACTCTTCATCGATGATAGTTTGCATGTTTGCAGGAACTACAGGCAAGTTAAATGTACGATTACCTAGTTTAACATGAGTATCACATTCGCTACGGCTGTTTACGATACATTTATTAGGAATCAGTTGTACGTCTTCATAATCGAAGATGTTAGTTGTATTAATCATAGTTTCTATATCTCCTTTGAGGTATAATAAATTGAACCTGTACCATTATACTGAATTTGTTTTCAATTTTCAATACATTCCGAATATTAAAAACACTCATATAGTTATTATACAATTTTATAGGTAGCTTGTCTGTACATTTTCTCTATGTTCAGCCCATTATATACACATTAGATTAATAGGAGGTTATTTTAATGGAGCATTCCAAGACACGCATGATAGCAGAAGCTGGTGTAGCTATTGCTATTGCACAAGTATTATCTTTTATTACACTTTTTCATATGCCACAAGGCGGTTCCATTAAGGCCGCATCCATGGTACCTCTCATGATTTTTGCATATCGCTGGGGTGGTGCACGCGGTATTTTGGCTGGCGTTGTATATGGCATACTTCATTTCTTGCTCGGTTTTAAATCATCTATCCATTATCTAAGCATCATCCTAGACTATCTTGTTGCTTACGGTGTTATTGGTGTGTGCGGGTATTTCAAGGACAATATGACAGGTCTTGTTAGCGGATCTATTGTTGCTATTGCGCTTCGTTGGTTTGTGTCCGTAACAAGTGGTGCTGTTGTATTTGCTAGTTATGCACCGCAAGGTCAAAATCCATGGATCTACTCTATGATTTATAATGCATCTTATATGGTGCCGGATGGAATTCTTAATATTGCTGTGTTGTTGTTTATTTACCAAGGGGTAAAAAGAGGGTTGAAACGCGGTGCTTAATTTAGGCGTAATTATTTTGGCCGGTGGCCTAAGTTCACGCATGGGATATCCTAAGGCTTTATTGCCTTGGACGAATGGTGAAAGCCTCATTTCTCATGCGTTGCGCAATGCATTAGAACATGATGCTAATGACATTCTCATTTCTATCGGTGACGATGAAAGTCTAGGCCAAGCCATTCAGGCTAACATTATCGACACATTGTCGAATAAAGAGAAAGAAAAAGTTTCTATCGTTCGGGATTCTGTTCCTCGAAGTGGTCCATTAGGCGGATTATATAGCACATTGGCCGTAGGCAAGAGTCATGCTTATGCGGTGTTAGCTGTAGATATGCCGTTTATGGATTTTAATTTATATTATGATTGGCTCTACCAAGTAGAGGGTGATGACTGGCGTGTTATTGTGCCTGTTGGTGAAAGTGGACGCTATGAACCTATGGCGGGGATATATAAGCCATCCATTGCTCCATTATTGCAAAATGCTTTAGCAGGAGAGGATGTATCTTTGCAGCATGCATTAGATATTGTAGGACCTGTGGTAACCATTGATGCAGGTGATTACGGTCATTATTTACGCAATGTGAATCATATAGAGGATTATAAGTGGTCCCGCGCAGAGGCTGTTAATGCGAATCGTCATGTTCCACTTATCAGCGTAGTTGCTGAAAAACGTAAGACTGGTAAAACTACGGTGGTAACGCGACTAATTAAGGAATTAGAACAAATTGGTTTCTCTGTAGGCGTTGTAAAAAGCGATAAACATGGCTTTCACATGGATTATGAAGGAACTGATACGGATCTTGCTATGAAAGCAGGCGCCACGGCCGTAGCCATTGCAGGCCCCACGGAAACGGCCATACGCATACACACCGAAAAACAATCTAATCTGTATGATTTGGTACAGCAATTACCTGTAGATATTGCTATACTAGAAACGAGATCTCAAGGTATATTTCCGATTGTAGAGGTAACCAGAGAGGGATATACAGAATCACTGATATCTAGTGATATAGAACGCGTAGAAACCATAGAGGTTACTGAATTAGATCAATGCGTACCATCGTTGGTATGTCGAATACAAAGTATGATGAGGAATTTAGATGATAGCCGTTACTGTTGATGAAGCGCTTCATTTGTGGAATGAGGCTTTACGAGAACAACATCATAGCATCGAATCCATTGCCGTTGGCGACGCAAAAGGATGTGTGTTGGCCGAAGATGTTTTGGCACCTACCGATGTGCCCGCTTTTCATAAATCCGCAATGGATGGGTATGCCTTAGCATATGATCCTAATTGTGATACCTATATCGTCGATGGTATCATCGGCGCTGGTGTTGTATGGGATAAACCTGTAACGACTGGCCATGCTGTACGTATTATGACAGGCGCTCCTGTACCCAGTACTTGTGATACAGTTATCATGCAAGAACAGGTGAAAGGTACTGGCGAAGTAGGGGCTACAATTACTTTACAAGGTACGCAACAAAAGGGTAGCCATATTATCCCTCGTGGTGAAGAATGTTCTGCAGGGACCGTTGTCATACCAAAGGGGACAGAAATAACCTCTACGGTGCAGACAATTTTGATCGGACTTGGTTGTATCGATGTGTCTGTGTATGCGATGCCACGTATACTGGTTCTTACATCAGGCCATGAAGTTATTGAGCCGGGCGAACCCTTAACTGCAGGAAAAATTTACAATTCAAATCGCATGATGATTTGTAGTTTACTTGCTGATTTAGGTTTTCGGCGCATTACCCATTATCATGTGAGCGATGCACCGGATAGACTAGACGCAGAAATTGAACGCGTCCTTGAACTCAGTGAACAAGCAGATGTCATCATTAGCTCAGGCGGAGTATCTGTAGGCATGTTTGACACCATGCCTCTTATATATGAAAAATTAGGTGCTAAGACCCTATATGAACGCATCCAAATGCGACCTGGTGCAGCCTCCTATGGTGCGGTTACCCCTAAAGGCCAACTTATCTTTGGCTTATCCGGTAATCCCGGTGCTGCCTTTAATGGTTGGCATCTACTTGTGGTTCCTACCTTGCGTAGATATAAAGGTATTAAAAATTGGTCCACCCCAGTACTTAATTGTGTAATGGATTGCGATCTATCTAAACGTAATGCCTTTGATCGCTACGTGCAAGGCAAGGTCATATTTGGTGATGGACAACCTCGTTTTGTGGCAAATCGTCACTTTAACAGTAGCAGCATGCTTGGATTATATACCGTTAATGCCTTAGCCTGTATTCCTCAAGGCGTACATGAGGTACATGAAGGAGATATATTTAAGGTATATTTGCTAGGCCTCTTACCAACAATATAATAAATTGCCAGGGACTCATGTATGAGTCCCTTTTTAAATTAGTACAGGCCTGTTCTAATTTTGGAACCATATGTATAGGTCTGCTGCCAATACAACAGGCCTGTACTAATTTTTTGGACCCTATGTATAGGCCGGCTGCCAATACAACAGGCCTGTACTAATTCTGGGACCCTATGTATAGGCTCATTGCCAATAGAACAGGCCTGTACTAATTCTAGGACCATATGTCTAGGCTCGTTGGAAATAGAACAGGCCTGTACTAATTCTGGGACCGCATGTATGGGCCTGTTGCCAATAGAACAGGCCTGTACTAATTTTTGGAAACAGTATGTATCGTAATAGATATTAAAGGTTAAAGATGTTATTGACCGTAACTGAATGAATATATCATAATGAAGGTGTCTCTTAGATCGGTAGGGGATGCTTTTTTGCATATGGAGCGATTAGATGCTATGGATTATTTCGATTATACTTACAAGCACAATTATATAGAGTTTAGCAGCAGTATATATAAGGTTGGTACTTATAATTACAATTGGCACGGAGGTACGGAGATTTTTATTCTCTTAAAAGGTCGTGTTGAGATGAGTTGTAATGATGAGACTTTTACAATGGAACCTCTTGATGTTGTCGTTATTTCGCCTCAGGTGGGACATTCAACACTAGCGCTTGAAGAGGACGTGGTTGCCTTTGTTGTTCATGTAGGGAATGAATTTTATCAACAGTATGATCCGGATTTTGGCATGTATGAGTTTGTTGTTCGTTCTGATGCGAGCACTCGTCATAATGAGTTTTTTACGACCTTACGCCATCATGCGGCTATGACGATGTTATTGATGCATAAAGGTGACAGCCCAATTCACCGCATGTGGATAGAGCATCATTACTTAGCTTTAGCAGGTGATGTATTTAGAGAATTTGATCCAGTAAAAAAAGTTCATGAAAATGCGCGGCCTGGTGATATTAAACCGGCTACCTTTGACAAAATGATTTCCTATATCGATGAGCATTACCAACAAAAGCTAGAGCTTGAAGACATTGCAAAAATTGGTGGCTATAATGTGGCGTATACATCTCAATTTTTTAAACGACAAATGGGAATTTCCTTTGTGGATTATGTATTGCGGTTAAGACTACGAGATGCTACAACACAATTAACCAACACGGATGAGGCTGTGGCAAGAATTGCAAGTAGTTGTGGATTTTCCGATATTAAGGCCTTTAATGTGGCTTTCAAAAAGCATTTCCGTATGACCCCGACAGAATACCGGAAGCAAGTGAAAGAAATTGGACGTAAAACAATAGTACAAGGTTCAAAGGAAATTATTTCCGTTGAAAATCAAGATGTGCTAGACCTATTACATTCCTTCTTGTCCTATGAAGATGATGCTAGAGCAAAAGCGGAGTTAGAGTACATGAGCAACAAGCTAGAATCATTGAAAGCGAAGCTTGCCGATGTTGTTAGCGAATTGTAATTAATATCTATAGTAGGGCGTGATAATAGTAGAACTTTTACCATACAAGCAAAATATTTTTCGTAGTATATAGAAAAATTAGACCTAGGTGATTTTCTATATATTTAAAAACTATATATTTCTTAGAAGCGCATTACTATTGATAAGTAGTGCTCTTTTTTATGGGATAATTTATAGATTTGAGATTGATCAAAGTGAGAGAGATAGTGATAATTCAATATATTTTCTGTGATTTTACCTAGAAAATTACCTTTTAATATGGATAGTTATATCGTCCGAAACGAGTAGAATATGATTCATCAGATAACAAACACGTATTCAGTTACTAATTTTGGAGGATATAATGACCCGTATTAAATTCATGGAAAACGTAGGTAAAGTTGCAACAGTTACAGCAGTAGCAATGTATGTTTCTTATTTTCCACAAATTATGAACAACCTAGCTCATCCAGGTACAGGCGATTGGATTCAACCACTTGTAGCAGCGATTAACTGCTTATTATGGGTAGCATATGGCTTGTTTAAAGAACATAGAGATATTCCAGTTGCATTGGCTAATGCACCAGGCATCTTCTTCGGTTTAGCAGCAGCTATTACAGCTCTTATGTAATTTCGCATATAAGAGATCAACATTGAACACTCGCATCGTAGACTATAATAAATAGATAATTTTAATGATGCTGTTGACCGTCGTTAACCATATATATCATAATAAATGCATCCCTTGGATTTATTAGGGATGCATTTTTATGTTAGAAGATGAGGTAATTATGGATTACTTTTACTATACCTATAAACATAATCATATCGATTTTAGTAGCCATATATATAAGGTAAGTACCTATCATTACAACTGGCATGGAGAGACTGAGATTCTTATTCTCTTAAAAGGGCGCATTGAGATGAGTTGTAATAGTGAGGTTTTTACAATGGAGCCTCTCGACTCTATCATTATTTCCCCTCAAGTGGGGCATGCGACGTTGGCATTAGAGCAGGATACGACGGCATTGGTTATTCATGTAGGTAAGGATTTCTTTCAACAATTTGATCCGAACTTTGGGATGTATCAATTTGTAGTACGTTCAGATGAATCGAATCGTCACAATCCATTCTTTACATCCTTGCGTCATCATGCAGCTATGATGATGTTATTGATGGCTGATGCTGAAAGCCCAGATAATCGGTTGTGGTTAGAGCATCATTATTTGTCATTAGCTAGTAATCTATATAGTGAGATTGATGCAGTTAAGTTGATGCATGGTAAGCCTGTTGATATGACGGTAGCTACCTTTGATAAGATGATTGCCTATATAGATAAAAACTATCAGCAAAAGATTGAACTAGAAGATATTGCTCAAATCGGTGGTTATAATGTGAACTATACATCTCAGTTTTTTAAACGCCAATTAGGTGTTTCCTTTCTAGAATATGTGTTGCGATTGAGATTGCGTGAGGCCACTGTTCGTTTGGCTAACTCTACAGATAGTGTGGCTCATATTGCGAGTGATTGTGGATTTGCAGATATCAAAGCCTTTAATGTGTCCTTTAAAAAGCATTTTCATACAACCCCTTCAGAATACCGTAAGCAAGCAAAAGAGCTGGGGCGTAAAACTAAGTTACATGACTGGAAGGAAATGATTTCTACCCAAGAACAAGATATTATAAGAATACTAGAATCCTTCGTTCCTTATCACGATGACTTGCAATATAAGGTTGAGTTAGATAAGGCCAATCAAAAGTTACAGACTGTAAAAAAACAACTTAAATCTGTTGTAGCGGAATTGTGATATACAATCATTAGGTATAGGTGATTTTGTATATGCCGAAATTCTACTAATTTATATGGTAAAAGAGCACTGCTTTTCGATAGCAGTGCTCTTTTTTGTACGTTCATATAGGTAAAATTGTATATGTATGATGGTGTGAAAAAGAATGATTAGGGGAATTTTGTATGAGTTTTATAGACTTTCATCAGTAAAAATGAACTTGTAAATTGGATAGTTATATCCTGAAAAAAGAGTAGAATGAAATCATCGAAAGGAGCTAAGGTTCCGACATAGAAATAAATGTTAAGTTTTAAATAATGAAGTCTTTTTGGAGGTTTACGATGAGTACGAAAGAACAACAAGTGCAAGAAATGACAAATGTCATCGCCAAGTTCATTGCTTATATGGCAAAGAAATTACCTGATGATGTGGAAGCAAAAATCAAAGAATTAGCAGCCGATGAAAAAAATCCATTAGCTAAAACAATTTATGAAACTATGCATAAAAACATGGATCTTGCTTACGAATTGAATCGTCCTTCTTGCCAAGATACAGGGGTATTACAATTCTGGGTGAAGGTTGGTTCTAACTATCCATTAATTGGTGAATTGGAAGAAATTTTGCGTAATGCTACATACCAAGCTACACAAGATGCACCACTTCGTCATAACTGTGTTGAAACATTCGATGAATTCAATACAGGTAAAAATATTGGCCGTACAGCACCATATATCATGTGGGATATCGTTCCTGGTCGTGATGATGTAGAAATTTTCCCTTACATGGCTGGCGGTGGTTGTTCCTTGCCAGGATCTGGTAAAACATTGATGCCAGGTGAAGGTTATGAAGGGGTTGCTAAATTCGTGTTAGATTTGATGACAAGCTATGGCTTGAATGCATGTCCTCCATTGTTGGTTGGTGTTGGTATTGCTACATCTATCGATACAGCAGCGGTTATGTCCAAAAAGGCTTTGATGCGTCCTGTATCCTCTAAGGCTGAAAATGAAAAAGCAGCATATATGGAACAATTACTAGAAGATGGTATTAATGCATTACATCTTGGACCTCAAGGTATGGGTGGTGATAAATCCCTTATGGGTGTAAACATCGAACATGGTTCTCGTCATCCATCTGTAATTTCTGTAGCTGTTAACGTTGGCTGCTGGAACCATCGTCGCGGACATATGGTATTTGATAAAGACGGTAAGTACGAAATTCTATCTCACAAAGGAGTGACATTCTAATGGCTAAACATATTTTGACAACACCAATCCAAGCATCTGATCTTGAAGGTATTAAAGCAGGGGATATTATTTATTTAAATGGTCACATCACAACATGCCGTGATGTAGCGCATCGTCGTCTTGTTGAATACGGTCGTGAATTACCAGTAGATGTTCGTAATGGTGCCATCTTGCATGCTGGTCCAATCGTGCGTGACCATGGGGATGATAAATTCGAAATGATTTCCGTAGGTCCTACAACATCTATGCGTATGGAAAAATTCGAATATGAATTTGTAAAACAAACAGGTGTACGCCTCATCGTTGGTAAAGGTGGCATGGGCCCTGAAACAACTCGTGCATGTAAAGATTTTGGTGCTCTTCACTGCGTATTTCCAGCAGGTAATGCCGTACTTGCTGCTACAGAAGTAGAAGAAATCGAGTCTGCTAACTGGCGTGAACTCGGTATGCCTGAAACCTTGTGGACTTGCCGTGTAAAAGAATTCGGTCCACTCATCGTATCCATCGATGCAGAAGGCAATAACTACTTTGAAAATAAAAAAGTAGAATACAATGCGAAAAAAGAAGAAGTGTTAGAAGAAATCTACAAACACGTAAGCTTCATTAAATAATTGCATTGTAAATATTAACTAAATAGGAGGATTATACGGATTTTGTAGAATCCTCCTTTTTTGTACCCTTTTTTAGGTATATTACACGTATTGGGAGGTATTTATGGATACGAGTGTAATGATAACTCTTGGCTTTTTAGTATTTGCCATAGTCATGTTTGCGTGGGAGAAAATTCCATTGTCTATTACGGCGATGATTGTAGCCGTTGGTTTACATCTAAGCGGTGTATTATCTGCTAAAGATGCATTTGCAGGTTTTGTAGATCCAAATGTTTTGCTCTTCATGGGTATGTTCGTGATTGGTGCAGCTTTCTTTGAAACAGGTGTGGCCGTAGAGGTAGGGAATGTAGTTCATAAGTTTGCTAAAACTGAAACATCTTTGCTCGTTGCCGTTATGATGATTACAGGTATTTTATCTGGTTTCTTATCTAATACTGGTACAGCCGCTGTACTGATTCCTGTAATTATCGGTATTTGTAAAAAAAGCGGTTTTAAACAAACCAAATTGTTGATGCCCCTCGTATTTGCCGCTGCTATGGGTGGCAATATTTCTCTAATTGGTGCTCCTGGTAATATGATTGCCCAAGCGGGCTTGCAACAAGCAGGTTTAGGCTCTTTTGGTTTCTTTGATTATGGTCTAGTAGGTTTACCGATTCTAATCGTTGGTACTATTTTCTATGCCACAATTGGTAAACGTTTCTTACCAGATGCTCCAAGTCATCAACCGGATGGTGCATTTGAAGGCAATGATGATTATAGTCATGTACCATCTTGGAAAAAATGGATTTCCGCCTTAGTATTGATACTTACAGTTGTGGCTATGATCTTTGAAAAACAATTAGGTGTAAAACTCTATGTAAGTGCTTGGGTTGGTGCCCTTGTATTGGTGGCTACTAATGTTATTAGTGAAACCGCAGCGGTTAAATCCATCGATATGAAAACAATCATGCTCTTCGCTGGTTCTATGGCTCTTGGTGATGCCATGGTTAAAACCGGTACAGGTGCTGTTGTGGCAGATTTTATTGTAAATAGCCTTGGTGCGAGTCCATCCCCAATTATTGTATTAGTTGTTATTTTTGTACTTGGCGTATTCATGACAAACTTCATGTCCAACACTGCTACATGTGCATTGTTGGTTCCAATCGGTCTTAGCCTGGCGTCTCAACTTGGTTTTGATCCAAAAGCGGTTTTGGCGGCTATTGTAATTGCTAGCTCCTTAGCGTATGCTACTCCAATTGGTATGCCAGCTAATACAATGGTTTATAACATAGCAGGCTATAGCTTCATGGATTATGTGAAAGCTGGTTTACCACTCATTGTCGTGTCTAGTATTGTAGCATTAGTATTATTGCCAATTTTGTTCCCGTTTTAATATAAAAATGTAATTTTATTAAATGGTATGAAAGCTCTAATATTGTTGTAGTTATTGTGATTATGTAATAAAAAGTCAGTATGTAGTATTTGTGTACTATATACTGACTTTTTTACATTTATGTATTAATTAGAGAAACGAATATACACATAAGTAAGAAATGATTAGACATAATCCATACTTTCACATATAATAGAAAAGTAACGAGTGTACAAATATACATTCACAGTAGACAAAACAGGTGGATATGAGGAGGAATTATGCTTACCGATATTGAAATAGCTCAACAAAATAAGATGGAAAAAATTCAGGTTATTGCTGATAAATGTGGTCTTACGCCTGATGATATAGAGCAATATGGTCATTATAAGGCAAAAATTTCCTTTAATGCCATTAAGCGTTTAGAAAATAAAAAAGATGGGAAATTAGTTCTTGTTACGGCTATTACACCAACGCCAGCAGGGGAAGGTAAATCTACAACCTCCATTGGTTTGGTACAAGCATTAAATAAAATCGGTAAAAAGGCTATTGCTGCACTTCGCGAGCCATCGTTGGGACCTGTGTTCGGTATCAAGGGCGGTGCTGCTGGCGGCGGTTATGCACAAGTTGTACCAATGGATGATATTAACCTTCATTTTACAGGCGATATGCATGCCATTACAGCAGCGAATAATCTCTTATCCGCTATGATTGATAATCACATCCACCAAGGTAATGAGCTCCAAATCGATTTGCGTCAAATTTCTTGGACTCGTGTTCTCGATATGAATGATCGTGCATTGCGTAATGTTACTGTCGCAATGGGCGGAAAAGTTTGTGGCTTCCCCCGCGAAGATCATTTTATGATTACCGTTGCCTCTGAAATCATGGCTATTTTGTGTTTAGCTAAGGATTTAGAAGATTTGAAAGCTCGTTTTGGTCGCATCGTCATCGGTCCAAATCTTAAGGGTGAACCGGTGTATGTACATCAACTCGGATGTGAAGGTGCGATGGCACTTCTTATGAAGGATGCTATTAAACCAAATCTTGTACAAACATTGGAACATACGCCTGCCATCGTTCATGGCGGTCCATTTGCTAATATTGCACATGGTTGTAACTCTGTAGTAGCTACAAAACTCGGCATGAAACTTGGTGATATCGTGGTGACAGAAGCTGGATTCGGCGCTGATCTAGGGGCAGAAAAGTTCCTCGACATTAAATGCCGTTATGGCGATATCTTCCCAAATGCCGTTGTCATCGTCGCTACATTGCGCGCTCTTAAAATGCATGGTGGCGTATCAAAACAAGAGTTAAATACAGAAAACGTAGAGGCTGTAACAAAGGGCTTCAGCAATTTGCGTAAAGCTATTGAAAATATGCGCTTCTTCGGTGTACCTGTTATGGTTGCTATTAATAAATTCGTTACCGATACGGATGCGGAAATCGCGGAGTTAACACGGTTGTGCAATGACTATGGCGTGCCTGTAGAGCTCAATGAATGTTGGGAAAAAGGTGGCGAAGGTGGTATCGACATGGCGAAACGCGTTGTGGAACTCGTGGAAGGTAGTGAACCAACACCTAAATTTGTATATGAATTAACAGATAGCATCGAAGACAAAATCGGTAAAATTGTTCGCACTATTTATGGTGGTGATGGTGTTACATTTGGGGCTAAAGCGAAAAAACAAATCGCTCAATTAAAAGAGTGGGGCCTTGATAATTTGCCAGTATGTATGGCAAAGACGCAATATTCTTTATCCGATAACCCAGCGTTATTAGGTGCACCAACAGGCTTTACAATCAATGTAACGGATATTCGCGTTGCTAATGGTGCAGGATTCCTAGTATGCCGTACCGGTGATGTTATGGTTATGCCAGGCTTGCCTAAACGTCCTGCTGCACTTAACATGGACATTGATGCGGACGGTACCATTAAAGGATTGTTCTAATACTATAGTATTGTAATCGACATAGTATTTTTATTGACATAGTATACAGAGGGGGCAATAGCCCCCTTTGTTATTGAGGAGTATATATGGATTTATTGACGAGTACTGTAAAAGATTTTGTAGCGGCAACTGCATCAAAGGAGCCTACTCCAGGTGGTGGTGCTATTGCAGCATTGACGGCAGCCACAGGCGCAGCATTGGCTGAAATGGTAGCGAATTTAACATTTGATAAAAAAGGATACGAAGATGTGCAAGAGGAGATGCATCTTTTACAACAAAAAGCAGAGGTTATTCGTGAGAAAGCGCTTTCACTAGCACAAGCTGATGCTAATGTATTTAATTTATTTATGGATGCCTTGGCATTGCCTAAAAATACGGATGAAGAAAAACTGGCGCGTACTGCTGCGATTCAACAGGCTTATAAGGATGCGGCTAATGTACCATTAGAAATCGGTATGATTAGTTATGAAATCTTTGATCTTGCTTATGTTGCGGCTACGAAAGGAAACCAAAATCTTATTACTGATGGCATTATTGCAGCCATCAATGCGCGGGCAGCTGTAAAAGCAGCGTTTTTAAACGTGCGTATCAATATATCTGGCATTAAGGATGAATCCTATGTAACTGACTTAAAAGCACAAATGAATCAAATTGAATCTGAACTAGACGAAAAGGAAGCATCCATTTTAGCCTTGTACAAATAAATGGACGATAACATACTTTTATACGGTTAATGTTCGGAAAATATAAAAATAGAGGGCCTTAGAAAATAAAATTTCTAAGGTTTCTCTTTTTCTATTGTTAAAATCCGAATAATAACGTAAAATATAAGTGTAATGTTTGTAGTTTAGAAAACAGGAGACCATTATGTCAGAACAAAACAATACTGTTGACTCTATGTTGCCAATACCTAAGCTGTTTGCCTACGGTTTACAACACGTATTAGCAATGTATGCCGGTGCTGTAGCGGTACCAATCATTATTGCGCAAGCTATGCATTTGCCTGTAGAGGATTTAATCCGACTTATTACAGCGGACTTATTTACTTGCGGTATTGCCACACTTATTCAAACATTAGGGTTTGGTAATATTGGTGGTCGAATCCCGATGATTCAAGGCGTAACCTTTGCCTCTGTTGGTCCGATGGCCATGATCGGTGCTCAACATGGCATGACCGCTATTTACGGTGCCATCATCATAGCTGGTATTTTTACATTCTTAGTGGCACCATTTTTTAGTCGTTTGATTCGTTTGTTCCCACCGGTTGTAACAGGTACCATTATTACAATCATTGGTATTAACCTTATGCCAGTTGCCGTCAACTGGATGGGGGGCGGTGTAGGTAATCCGCAGTTTGGTAGTCTTACCAACATAGGACTCGGGTTCCTTACATTCTTAATCGTTATTTTTACTTATAAATTTGCCAAAGGTTTTCTTGGTAATCTTTCCGTTTTAATTGGTCTTATTGGTGGTACGGCTATTGCCTTTGCCATGGGGGTAGCTAATTTTGCTGAGGTAGGCAAAGCTCATTGGGTGGCTATGATTGAACCTTTCTACTTTGGTATGCCTACATTTGATTGGGCATCCGTACTTTCCATGGTAGTCGTTATGCTCGTTGTTATGGTTGAAACAACTGGCGATAGTATTGCTATCGGTGAGATTGTAGATAAAAAAATCGGTCGTAAGGAATTGGCATCCATTATCCGTGCCGATGGTCTTTCCACTGTTATTGGTGGTATTCTTAACAGCTTCCCTTATACAGCATTTGCTCAAAACGTTGGTCTTATCGCTGTAACACGCGTTAAAAGTCGCTTTGTAGTAGCTGCATCTGGTGTAATCTTAATTCTATTAGGCTTATTCCCTAAATTGGCGGCTGTTGTAGCAAGCATTCCAAATGCAGTGCTCGGCGGTGCTGGTATTGCTATGTTTGGTATGATTATTGCTAGCGGCATCCGTTCGCTTGGTAAAGTTAATTTCGATGGTAATCAAAACTTGATGCTTGTTGCCATTAGTATTGGCGTATCCATGATTCCTATTGCGGCCCCAACATTCTATGCACATTTCCCTGCATGGGCTCAAATAATTTTGAAATCTGGTATTACCTTTGGTAGTATCATGGCTATCCTCCTTAATCTACTGCTCAATGGCGTAAATAAAGGCGATGAATTTAAAGAAATGGGTCGTCGTTAATCGGCTTTCACCATTATTCATACGAAGAACTCTACTCATAATGGGTAGGGTTCTTTTTTTGAAAGTAATAATCTTGAAATAGTGACTAAACTCACAGGGGTTATACCTATATACTATGGTATAATAAATTGATAAATTTAGATGATTTGTTCCCATAAGAAGGGAAGGACTGTATGGCTGAAGGAAAGATTATTGCCATCTCCATTAGCGAGAAAAAAGGGCAAAAGAAACATAATATTGAATCTGCTAATCTCATCGTAGATCACGGCATGGAAGGCGATGCACACGCAGGAAATTGGCATCGCCAAATTAGTTTGCTCGGCATTAAGAGTATTGAGCATATGCGAGATAAAGGGGCCGATGTAAAGCCTGGCGATTTTGCTGAAAATATTACTGTTGAAGGCATTGTATTGTATGATTTACCGGTAGGGACTAAGCTACAATTAGGATCTGATGTGTTACTAGAGGTAACACAAATCGGTAAAGAGTGCCATCAGGGTTGTGAAATTATGAAACAAGTTGGATCATGTATTATGCCTACGCAAGGAATTTTTGGTAAAGTTCTAAAAAATGGTACAATTAATGTAGGTGATGAAGTATCGATTATTAAATAATGTTGTAAATGAGGTGTACTATGAAGGACGCATGGGGCCGAACAATTGAATATGTACGTCTGTCGTTGACGGACGCGTGCAATTTTTGTTGCCCTTATTGCAGACCAGCAGAGATTACACCACAAAGCCAACATCAATTACTATCTGTAGATGAATGGATGACTATTTTAGGTGCATTTCATCAATTGGGGGTAAAAGCTGTACGCCTTACAGGTGGTGAGCCGTTATTATATCCCCATATTGAAGAGTTATTAGCACGTATAAAGCAGACCGGATGGTTTGAAGATATATCCATGACTACTAATGGTAGTTTATTGGCACCTAGAGCTGCTAAATTAAAAGAACTTGGTTTGAATCGCGTAAATATTAGCCTCGATTCTCTTGATAGTGATGCCTTTGCGCTATGTGTAGGCAAAGCTAACCAGCTAGATTCCGTTCTAAATGGTATTCAAAGTGCTATTGATGCTGGTTTTACTTCTGTTAAAATCAATACTGTTCTTTCACGTCACTGGACTGATGATGAAGTTCATGATTTGCTAACGTATGTAGAAACTTGGCCGGTGATTTGGCGTTTTATCGAGTATATGCCATTTCAAGGCGATGCGTTTCATGGGCCGACTTTTGATGAATGGAAGGCTCAATTAGAACGCGTAAGTGGAGGTATACTTACAGAAAATCACGGTGTATATGGCTTTGGTCCTGCAACGTATTACAATTTGCCGAGCGGTAAGGAGATTGGATTTATATTCTCCATGTCTCATAGTTATTGTGATACATGCAATCGCGTTCGCCTTACCTCAGATGGCCAAATGCGACTCTGTCTCTTACGTGATGATGAAGCCGATTTAGTGTCTCTTGTACGTCGAGGCCTGAATGAAACTGAACTTGCTAGTCATATTGAGTGGGCACTACAACGTAAACAAGAACGTCATGATGGGGTAACGATGGATCAGCCAGAACGCCCAATGTGGCGCATCGGAGGATAGTATGAGCTTTTTTGATTTTCTGAAACCGAGAAATAAAGAACATGTAGAATCCTGTTGGCCTGGTGGTAAAATGTTACAAGTCCACATGGAATATGACACACAGAAGCTCATATTTACCTATTTGGGTCGTTATGGATTACAATTTAACGTGCCTAAGGCCGATATAACAGATATTATTGTGAAAGAAGTAAGTCGTACTCATAGTGTCATTCAAATTTACCATGATGAGGTATGTGTGGGCACTACGGATATTATTCCTACAGAAGCTTGTGAAACGATAAAGGACTGGATGTTACAATTCTGATAGGCTATACAAATAATGAATATATTTTATAGGGATGTAATAAATATTCTTTACATTCCTATAAAATAAGCATATAATAAGTCATGTCATGGACCACTAGCTCAGCTGGCAGAGCACCTGACTCTTAATCAGGGTGTCCAGGGTTCGAACCCCTGGTGGTCCACCAAAATAACCCGCACGGTTGTGCGGGTTTTTCTTATTGTCTGTCCAAGAAAATGGGTGCAGATCACTTTTGGGTGCTCGTGAAAAAGAAGAAATCCTCTAATTAATGTTAGAGGTATTAAGTTAGTGATGTATATATGCTGACTATATGTATTCATTAACTTGATATGGGGACTTCTACATTTAGAGATGTGGAAGTCCTCTTTTAGTTAAAAAGATTTATTTGACTTATGTCAGACAAAATATATAGTATAGTTAAGGCAGACATAAGGAAGGAGGTGATGCCATTGAAGTAGTTAAGGAAGATAACAAAAAAGTGGCTACCGATAATAACCGCGTTTATCCAACTTGCAATCGCAATAATACAGTTATTAAATCAGTAACCACAGGGGCTCGTAAGAGCCCCAATCTTCCTAACTATTATAACAATGGCGAGCATATGATTTCAAGATTAACTTTAATAATTAGCATTATTGCCTTTGTCTTATCCGTTTATAATCTATTAGTAATATTAGGAGTTCTATAATGAAATTAGATGATGTTATGACCACACAAGAGGCGGCAGAACGTTGGAATGTTACTGCTGATTCTCTTAAACAAAACTGTAGAGGTCGTGTGAAAAATGGATTTTTAGAAGGGGAATTTAGAAAATCGGGAAAAATGTGGCTAGTGACTAGACAAGGGATGGAACGCTTATATGGTGAGGAGATACACGATATATAAATTTATCTTAATATATAGTATAGACAATTAGTATAGACAATAAATTAGTAATAGCTTATGATTGGCATATAGTTGTATTTCTCATTAGGAGGTCCCCAATGGCAGTAGATGTAGCTAGAACACAAGATGTATATAAAGATGCTGGACAAAGTGTCAATTTCACAACATTATTATTAAATCGTAAAGATCGCGATGCAGAATTAGAAGTCATCCAAGATATGGCTGATCGTATTCAAGCTATTAAACGTTCTGTTAGTATTCGTGCTAATGGTGGAGGCTTGGGTATTGCTTTTGGCTTTAGCCGTAAAGCATGGGACTATTTATTCCCTAATGCACCTGTACCAAAAGAGTTAGAAGACTTCCAAGGTATTAAAGGTGACAAACAAGATGTGCCAGCTGTAGCGGCTGATTTGTTCCTACATGTACGTTCCAATGATGAATCTGTTACATACACTGTAGTGGATCAAATCATGGAATTCTTACGTCCTGTTACATCCGTTGTTGATGAAACTCATGGTTTCCATTATGAGCAAGGTCGTGCTATTATCGATTTCGTTGATGGTACGGAAAATCCTGTAGGCCAAGAAGCGGTAGAATGGGGCGTTATCGGTGATGAAGACCCTGAATTCACGAATGGTTCCTACGCTTTTGCACAAAAATATGAACACGACCTTGATGCGTGGCGCGCACTTCCTACAGAAATGCAAGAAAAATTCATTGGCCGTCGTAAATTTAGCGATATTGAATTGGAAGACGATGAAAAAGATCCAGCAGCTCACAATGTGGTAGCTCAAGATAATCGTGACGATGAAGAACATAAAATCGTTCGTATGAATGTACCATTTGCACAACCTGGTCAAGGTGTGCGCGGCACATATTTCATCGGCTATGCTCGTTACTGGGATGTAACGAAAACAATGCTTACAAACATGTTTACTCAAAACGATAAATTGCTAGATTATTCTAAACCTATTACAGGTATGCTATTCTTCATTCCATCCCTTGATACATTGGATGCTATTGCAGAAGGCGAATTATAATCGTTATAATTTTACGATATATATAATGATAAAATAATATGCAATAAAATCTATAGAAAGCGCCCCTTTGGGGGCGCTTTTATGCTATAATTAAAGAATATTATTGATTCTGTAGAATTTTAGTTTGTAGAGGTTGCCCATGAATTATACAAGTACACGTGGCACTGTTGCCGTAAATGAAACATATGCATTATTACATGGTTTGGCGGAAGATGGCGGTTTATACGTACCGGCTTTATTTCCAACGAATTGCTTGAGCTATAACGACATTAAAGATAAATCTTACCAAGAGGTAGCTGCTGTTGTATTAGCTAAATTATTCCCTTGCTTCTCCGAAGCACATCTCAAGGAAATGATTAACTCCGCTTACAGCGATGCAAACTTTAGCACTCGTGATATTGCACCTCTACATTCTTTGCTTGAAAAACTATCCGTGTTAGAACTGTTTCACGGCCGTACACAAGCATTTAAAGATATGGCGCTTTCACTATTTCCATATTTATTAGTAGCAGCGAAAGAAGCAGAAGGCGAAGATAAAGAGGTTCTTATCTTGACGGCTACATCTGGTGATACAGGTAAGGCTGCTCTTGAAGGTTTTAAAGATGTACCTGGTACACATATTCAAGTATTCTATCCAACTGATGGCGTTAGCCCTATGCAAGCGGAACAAATGCAAAAACAAGAAGGTGCTAATGTTAATGTAACTGCTATTCATGGTAACTTTGATGACGCTCAACAATTCTTAAAGCGTTTATTTGTTGATGCAGACACAGCAAAAGAAGTAGCCGAAAAAGGCGTTATGTTCTCCAGTGCGAACTCCATCAACATCGGTCGTTTGGCACCGCAAGTAGTATACTATGTGAATGCTTATGCTGAGCTTGTTGCACAAGGTGCTATCCATGAAGATGAAGCATTTAATGTCGTGGTTCCAACAGGTAACTTTGGTAATATCTTAGCTGCTTACTATGCTAAAAAGATGGGGATCCCTATCGGTAAATTGATCTGTGCATCTAATCAAAATAATGTGCTTACTGATTTCTTTAAAACTGGTACATATGATATGAATCGTCCATTCTATACGACGATTTCTCCATCCATGGATATTCTTGAGTCCTCTAACTTTGAACGTTTCTTGTACTATATCTCCGGTGAGGATAGTGAAAGAACCGCTCAATGGATGAAAGATTTGAAATCCACAGGTAAGTTATCTGTTAATGAAGAAGAATTTAAACGTGTACAAGCTAATTTCAGCGGCGCCTATGTAAATGACGAAGAAACAAAGGCTATTATTGAGCAAGTGTATAACTCCTATGGCTATTTAATGGATCCTCATACAGCTGTTGCGATGGGTGCGTATATGAAAGAATTAGAAGCGCATCCAGAAGATGGCGCTCGTCATACAATCATTGCATCTACTGCACATCCATTCAAATTCCCAACACCTATTTGTGAGGCCCTTGATATTAAGGTTGGTTCTACGCCTTATGAAAGCTTAGATAACATCTCTGCTGTAACCGGTGTAGCATTCCCTAAACAATTGGCTGCGTTAAAGGCTAAATCATTACGCTTTACAAAAGCCATCGACAAAGAAAATATGAAACAAGAAATTCTAGATTTTGTCGATACATTCTCTAAATAATACTATGCCGCCTCTCCTTGGAGGGGCGGTTTCTTATTGTATTGGTTATCGATATATTGTATTGATGAGATAGGGGGATATATGGCAAAAAAAGGTTTAATTTATGCACTCCTTTCGGCACTATTGCTGAGTACTATGAATTTGTTCGTTAAGATGCTAGGATCCAATATTCCATCTGGAGAGATTGCTTTCTTTCGCGGATTATTTGGCACCGTTGCGGTCCTTGTCGTTATGTATATGAAGGGTATCCGGTTTTCCACGGAGGATAGGGGCTTGCTTGTTATGCGAGGCCTCTATGGCGGCTTTGGCATGGTGTGTAACTTTATAGCCTTGGTACATATGAAGATGTCTGATGCTACCATATTGTTTCAAACATCGGGTATTTTCGTGTTTATCTTTAGCGCCTTTTTCTTAAAGGAACGCGTTCCAAAGGGTGCTGGTAAATGGCTTATTCTAATCTTCATAGCCGTGATGGTGATGGTTAATCCGTTTAGCTATGGTGGATTTACCTGGTATGCACTAGTCGCTGTATTGGGTGCTGCTTTATCGGCCGCAGCATATACGACGATTCGCTCTATTAGTAAGCATGGTAAGCATAGTAATTTTGAAATTATGGCGTATTTCTTGATTACAGGTATGATTGCCGGTCTTGTGACGACCGATGGATTTGTAATGCCAGAAGGTCAAGAATGGCTCATTATTACTGCTATTGGCGGTATAACCGTAGTGGCTCAATTCTTCTTGACGGGTGCTTTTGTTACAACAAATGCTGTTGTAGCTCAATTCTTGCAATATGTAGGCGTCTTTATTAGCTCCTTCTATGGTTTTTTATTCTTTGGTGAAAGCTTATCCATCGAAACGGTAGGCGCTGGTATCGCCATGTTTGTGGCGTCCGTTATGTTGGCACGCTTAAAAGAGCAAAATGGGCCTATACGTGAAGGCAAGGTCATAGAGGAAAAAACAAAATAAATGTCGAATACTATATAAGTAGTATTGGTGCATAATCAAGATGCGACCATCAATTAGGGATATCATTGTATGGTTGCATCTTTTTGTATATTGTAGGAGTGTGATGGCTATGTTTATGGAGTGGATTAAAATTGAGAATTACCGTAATCTCGTAGATGTTGAACTACACTTTCACAATGATATTAATTACTTCGTAGGCGAAAATGCAGTGGGGAAATCCAATTTTCTTGACCTCTTAGAGCAAATGATGAATGCACGAGGTTTTCAAGAAAGTGACTTTGCTGATGTACATAGACCGATACGCATTGAGTGTAAAATGTCCTTTTCTGAGCTCAATACATCATTTCAGGATATGATTGGTCCAGAAGATGGTACGTATCTACGCCTTGAACAAGTGGTACAAGAGGTATATCCACGACTCTATAAGATGGATGGAGAGAAATTGACACCGTTACCATTGTCTATGTTGCGTCATACAATCTATATGTGTCATCGCGATACATCGGAGGCGGAACTTTATTCCATTCCTACATCGGTGTATATGGAACTGGGGAAACAGCTTGTTACCTATCTGCCTAAGACTGGGTTGACATCAGATGATGCCATCGCATTAGATAGCTTTATCAATGTAAGAATGGGGCTTGATCCCGAATGTGTTCTTAATATTCAGCGTCTTGTAGAACTGTTAACATCCTCTACAGAGGCAAACTTAATTCGTAAGTATTCCATAGATAATGTACGGCTTATCATGGCGGTAGCACTAAAGATTTTGGCTCAAATTTACATGAAGGTGCACAGTGCATCTACTAATTTAGAATCACTGCTCGTGTATGACAGTGAGGGCCGTCGATATTTACCGGTATTTATCAGTGTCGATGAACCGGAATTACATTTGAGTCCTTATTTGCAACGAGCCGTGCTCAGCTATTATCGTCAAATTGCAACCAATGAAAATGCTGAATTTTTAGCGTTAATTAAACAGCTATTCCAAATTGATGGCCTATTGGGTCAATTATTTGTAGTAACTCATAGTACCGATGCATTGGTAGACGATTATCGTCATATTATACGCATGTATCGTGATGAAACGGGTCTCGTTCGCGCTGCTTGCGGGGTGACCTTTAAATTTGCTCGAGAAGTAGAGAAACATTTGATTATGCATTTCCCTGAAGCGAAGGAAGCCCTCTATGCACGGTGTATCATCTTGGTAGAAGGGGAAACTGAGTATGGTAGTTTTGCAGGTATGGCCAAAAAATTAAATGTAGATTTTGATTATTTTGGTATATGTCTTATCAATGCACGTGGAGAATCTTCTATTAGTAAGCTTCATAAATTATTTAAAAGCTTTGCCATTCCGACGGTAGCACTCTATGACAGAGATGTAATGGATAAGCATAGCAAGTCTCATGTTAATGTCTTTTACACAAATGAAATCTGTTTTGAAATGGATGTAGTATCCCATTTGATTCGACATCATCATCGGGATGTATTGGACAGCATTATTCAGGATCTTATTGATACAGGGCGTGGTATGGTAACAAAGGATATGGCACGCCGCGGTTTTGCTAAGTTGGGACTTGATAATCATCAAGTGGTACAACGATGTTTGAAAAATATCAAGGCAAAGGATATAGATACATTATTGGCGTACTATTTCTCTTGGTTTTATAGCAATAAAGGTGTGATTGTAGGGCGTAGAATTGCCTACTATATACCGGATCATATGATTCCACCAGCCTTTATTGCGGTTATTGAACGGGCTAAAGTTTTATCTCTAGAATCATCTATTATGAAAATAGGATGATAAGCATATTAAAAACTTTCAATAAACTATATCGAAAAATGTTGACATAGATGCAGTTTTCTTTTATGATTAATGAGGTTAATTTTTCCGAACGGTATTAAGTGTGAGTAGGAGTTAAACATGAAGGAATTTATTAAAGAGTTTAAAGAGTTCGCTTTTAAAGGGAACATGATGGAGCTCGCTGTAGGTATGATTATTGGTGCAGCTTTCACAGCATTAGTGAATTCTGTAGTTAGCAATTTGTTCATGCCATTAATCAGTGTGTTCACTGGTGGTATTGATTTTAGCAATCTATATTTGCCATTAAGTGAAGCGTCTAAAGAGGCATTTGTAAATGGTGCTGATATTTCAACAGCTCGCTCTGCTGGTGCTGTATTGCCTTATGGTACATTCATTACTGACCTTATTCAATTCTTAATCTTAGCATTTGTTGTATTCTTAATGATTCGCGCGTTGACGAAGCTAATGCAAAGTGCTAAGAAAGAAGCTGAAGAAGCACCAGCGACTACAAAAGAATGTCCATTCTGTAAAACAGAAATCAATATTGATGCGGTTAAATGTCCTAACTGTACATCTGATTTAAAATAATCAACACACTAAGAAAGAGTTCTAGAAGCATAATGCTTTTAGAACTCTTTTTTGTTGTAACTTAGCCCTGAGTTTTGGTAAATTTCCAATTATAGGATACAATATAGATACATATAGTTTTCGTTGTAAATGATATGTTGTTACAGCATTTAAGAATATATAGAGAAGGGATGAAATGATTATGGAACGTAAACCATTAGTAGTGGTACCTGGCTTAGTGCGACGTGATGCTATTGCTTATTTACAAGAACATGTTGACGTACGTCAGTGGACAGAAAAAACTAAAATGCCTAGAGAGGTTTTAAAAGAATGGTTACGCGATGCTGATGGTTTGTGGTCTATTAATTCCATATCGGTTGATGCGGACCTTGTGAAAGATGCGCCTAATTTAAAGGTCATTGCACAAGCCTCAGTAGGCTATGACAATGTAAAGATTGATGAACTTACGGCGGCGGGCATTCCTTATGGCAATACGCCAGGTGTTCTCAACGAAACCGTAGCAGAACTCGCTTTCACATTGATTGCTACGGCCAGTCGTCGCATTATTGAAAATGCAATTTTTGTAAAAAATGGCCGTTGGGCTGAGCGTCCTTCTAATATTAAGGGCTTTGATTTGAGTCGCCGCACATTGGGTATCATTGGTATGGGCGCCATCGGTGTTTCCATTTCTCGACGTGCTCGCGCCTTTGGTATGACCGTTGTATATCATAATCGACATCAACGTAATGACGATAAATTGTATAGAACAACATATATGGAATTAGATGAGCTACTCGCTACGAGTGATGTGGTATGTATCATGGCGCCACTTACGGATGAAACGTATCATATGTGCGATGCCGAGTTCTTTAAGAAAATGAAAAAGACCGCATTGTTCGTCAATGTAGGTCGCGGTGCCATCGTTGATACAGATGCACTCATCGATGCTCTTAAAACTGGTGAAATCGATTATGCTGCACTTGATGTAACTGATCCAGAACCACTACCAGCAGATCATCCATTATTGTCCATTGATAACTGTTTAATTGTTCCTCATATTGGTTCGTATACAGATCGCACGCGATATGATATGTCCATGTTGACAGCGAATAATATCATTGCTGGTGTTCATAAAAAACCTCTACAAACATGTGTTAATGAAGAGGTGAATTATAAAATGTGCGGTCCTATATAAAATATGGTAAAATAAAAGAATATTTATCGTATGGAGGTTGTAACGTTGGAACATAAAGATACTGAACAAACTGTAGCTCCTGAAGAAGTTGTATCCATTAACTTTATCGAAGCTGAAATAAATAAAGATAATGAAGAGGGCGTATACGGTGGCCGTGTACATACGCGATTCCCACCAGAACCAAATGGGTATTTACATATCGGCCATGCTAAGTCCATTTGCCTTAACTTTGGGTTAGGCGAAGAATATAAGGGCTTAACAAATTTACGCTTTGATGACACAAATCCAGAAAAGGAAGATGTGGAATATGTAAATTCCATTAAGGAAGACGTGGAATGGCTTGGATTCCATTGGGATGGCGACGTACGTTATGCATCTGATTACTTTGGCAAAATGTATGATTATGCTAAAAAGCTTATCTCCTTGGGTAAGGCTTATGTAGATGATCAAACAGCAGAAGAAATCCGTCAAACGCGTGGCGATTTCTCTACACCAGGTACAAATAGCCCATATCGCGATCGCTCTGTAGAAGAAAATTTAAAACTCTTTGAAGAAATGAAAGAGGGGAAATACAAGGATGGCGAAAAGGTATTACGCGCTAAAATTGATATGGCGGATCCTAATATCGTCATGCGCGATCCTGTATTGTATCGTATTGTAAATGCAGCGCATCACCGTACAGGATCTGAATGGAGCATTTATCCAATGTACGACTTTGCACATCCTATTGAGGATGCTATTGAACGCATTACCCATTCCGTATGTACATTGGAATTTGAAGTACATCGTCCATTGTATAATTGGGTTCTCGAAGATTGGGAAGACACTGAAAAACCTCGCCAAATCGAGTTCGCTCGTTTAAATGTAACAAAAATGGTTATGTCTAAACGCAAATTACGTGCTCTTGTAGAGGCTGGCCTCGTATCCGGTTGGGATGATCCTCGTATGCCTACCATTTCTGGCTTGCGCCGTCGTGGCTATACACCAGAAGCCATCCGTGATTTCTGCGACCGCATTGGCGTAGCTAAGGCTGATAGCACTGTAGATATTGCATTGCTCGAATTCTGTATTCGTGAAGATTTGAAATTAAAAGCTCCACGTCCAATGGTTGTTATCGACCCTGTTAAGGTTATTATCGATAATTATCCAGAAGGTCAAACAGAACCTTGTGTGGTTGAAAATAATCCAGAAAATGAAGAACTCGGTACTCGTGAAGTTATGTTTGGTCGCGAAATTTATATTGAGCGCGCTGACTTTATGGAAGAACCGGTTAAGAAATTCTTCCGCTTGGCTCCGGGAAAAGAAGTACGCTTAAAAGGCGCTTATTTCATTACTTGCCAATCTGTTGTAAAGGATGAAAACGGTACCATTACCGAAATCCATTGTACCTATGACCCTGAAACGAAGAGCGGCAGTGGTTGCACACGTAAGGTAAAGGGTACATTGCATTGGGTTGAGGCTTCTACGGCTGTAGATATTGAAACTCGTTTATATGACTACTTGCTTAAAGAAGAATCCGATGGTAAAGACTTCTTAGCTGATTTTAATCATGAATCGTTACAAGTTATGCACAGTAAAGGTGAAGCAAGCCTTGCTAATACTGTTCCTGGCGATAGATTCCAATTCTTGCGTCAAGGTTATTTCGTAACTGATAAGGATAGCACTGCCGATCATATTGTGGTAAACCGCATCGTAGGTTTACGTGATACATGGGCAAAACAACAAAAGAAATAGTTGTGATTATACCGCCCCTTTAAGGGGCGGTTTTGTTTAGGAGAAAACTATGAAATCAATGATAGCTTTAGCTCTCGCTGGTGTTGTAGCGATGAGCACACCTGTACTTGTTGATGCGGCTAATATTAATGCTAGTAAATATGCCGCTGCATATGGAACGTATAATGGTATGAAACTTAACGAAGGTGTTACGATTTATGCCAATGCGCCAAAGGCTTTGTTCGCCGGTGCAGGTAAAACCGATGTAAAAACGGCTCTTATGCAAGCTGGTGCCAGCCGTGCCGAGGTATATACGCTTAACGTAAAACGAGAAAATGAAATGAATTACGCTGTATTTGCGAATGTGGTCGTAGGTGGTAAACATAATCTTGTTAACACCAAGCATGTGAGCACTGATGCCAGTGATGTCGGTAATTTGGTGGCGTCTATCAATGGAGGTAAAGCTGCTGAGCTAGGCCAATACCAAGTGGTGACACCTTTGGCTAAGCATAATAAAACATATGTAGGTGCACTAAAATATACAAGTAAAGATAATAATAATTCTTATAATGAGATTCTTCATATTGCTGTTTCTGAAAGTAAATACGAGGGCCCTAGTGTGCGATTTATCGCTATAGATGAAGAAAGTGATGCTAAGGTATTTCCTCGTGTGAGCAACTTGTTAACGGGTAAATAATAAATAATTATTGAAATAAATTATCAATTATCTTGACAATATTTCTCATCGAGAGTACTATGTGTATATAGTAATCAATCTCAAGTAATGAGGCGGATTCTATATAGATATGCAACAGGCAGGTACGACTATGATGAATTCAATTGACAATATCATTGGATTTCATTGTGCACCGGCAATTCGAGGCATTAAGGTCTCGAATTTGGTTTCTATTCCACGGGACATGAATGAACAAATCCAATTCGTTTTGACTGAATATAATAAAGAGTTTAATGAAAAGGGTTTATTCTTCTTTGAATTATGTCGCTGTAAAGCACGTAGACTACTATTGGTGTTCCGTGAAACACAATTACGAGACTATGTACGGCAACCTGCGGTGATGACATTTTTGAAAGCCTACGGTTATCAAGATAGTATGAGCATTATGGAGATGCTTGAACATTTGCGATATCGTATGGAATCAAGCGTTGATTTCCCTCATGAAATTGGTGTATTCCTTGGATATCCATTAATGGATGTGAAGTATTTTATTTCTCGTCGCGGTAATGGATACTCTATGTGTGGTGAATGGAAGGTTTACCACGATGTAGTAGATGCACAACGCTCTTTCCTATGTTACAAAGCATGTCGTGAATTTTGTCAAACTCAATTGATGTTGGGAAAAACATTTAGTTCATTGGTCGCAAGAACGGCCTAGGAGGTACAAGATGATTGGTGTAATTTTTTGGTCCGGTACAGGCAATACAGAAAGAATGGCTTATGAAGTAGCTGAAGGTATCAAAGCTGCAGGTCAAGACGTAGAAGTGAAATCCGTTTCTGAAGTATCTGTTGATGAAGCAGCAGCTTACGATAAATTGGCTCTTGGTTGCGCTGACATGGGTGCTGAACAATTAGAAGAAGGCGAATTCGAACCATTCTACACTGAATTAGAAGGTAAATTGAGTGGTAAAAAAGTAGCAATCTTTGGCTCCTATGGTTGGGGTGGCACTTGGTTAGAAGACTGGGGCACTCGCATTAAAGATGCTGGCGGCGAATTAGTAGCTGACGGTGTAGCAATCTTGGGTGAACCAGATGATGACGGCAATGCACAATGCCAAGAATTGGGTAAAACATTAGCTAACGCATAACAACTTCATATTATATAAAGACTATAGCGATGGATGTGACATCGCTATAGTCTTTTTTGTATCTATTTATGGAAAGGTGTACTGCTTTGGTATATAATTAAATAATGTTATTGCAAAGGAGACGCATTATGAAGGACGAGCGATTTATAGTTACCTACCGAATTGAAGCCGACACATATGAAGACGCAAAGTCTATTGCTTGGGCTGTTCAAGTAGAACAAACGATTGAATTTCCTTATGAATTTGTAACTGATCCATATATTAAAAATACAATTACCGGTCGATTGGAATCTCTCGAACCGATGGCGCCAGATTCCGCACATGCAACTGTGGGAGTGATGCCGAATGTAGTGATTGATGCTTCTCGGTATTATCTAGCTCGCATTTCATATCATGTAGATACTACCGCATTAGAAGCAACGCAATTTTTAAATGTTGTATTTGGTAACTCATCGTTACAACCTCATATTTGGGTGGTAGACATAGAACTATGTCCTACATTATTTGACGTATTCAAAGGGCCACGATTTGGATTGCATGGTATTCGTAGATTGGTTGAAACGCCTACAAGACCGATGATTCAGGCTGTAATTAAACCTATGGGAACGCCTAATGAAGAACTAGCTCGCATGTGTGCAGCGTATACGCGTGGTGGCGTCGATGTTATCAAGGATGATCATGGCATTACGAACCAATCCTTTTCGCAGTTTAAGGATCGTGTAAGACGATGTGCTGCTGCGGTGCGTGAGATGAATGAAGCGCATGGAAAACACGCATTATATGCAGCTAATGTATCTGGTGATGGCACAGATGTATTAGAACGCGCTTATTTCGCTAAAGAGGCGGGTGCTACGGCCCTTATGGTAGCCACAGGTTTAGTGGGCTCTGGTTGGTTACACAAATTGGCTACTGATGAAAAATTGCGCTTGCCGATTATTCACCACCCTGCCTATTCTGGTGGTTTTGTGAGCCCTGGTGTATCCGGCATTGCCGACTATTTACAGTTGGGATTCTTGCCTCGCCTATTTGGCGCGGATATGATGGTCTTTGTATCTTATGGAGGTCGCTTTACCTTTAGCCAAGAGCAATGTAAGCGTATTGCCGCATATATTAAACATCCTGTAGGAGTGGTGAAAGCAGGCTGTCCGGCTCCTGGTGGTGGCGTGACTGATGCGCGCCTTACAGAATTAGTTGAGTTGTACGGAAATGATACGATGTTCCTCGTTGGAGGCGATATGTTCCGTCGTGGACCAGATCTTGAGTCGAATATGGCGTATTTTATCAATCGCTTAGATGAGTTAAGTCAATTGAAAAAGTAATATTGGGTGAATTCATAGCTTTCACCTAAATACTAGCGTGATGAATATAAAGCTTTCACCTAACATTATATTTTAATTAGCTGGAGTAGATTAATGAGTGAATCCTCACCTTTAGAAGTCCATGTTCTTGCCAGTGGTAGCAAGGGTAATTGTACAGTTATAAAGAAGGGAAATTCTGTAATATTACATGATGTGGGTATTAGTTGCCGGCGCATCGTTAATGGGCTGAAAGAATTACATATCGATATGAGCCAGGTTGAGGGAATATTTATTAGCCACGAACATACCGACCATATTGCGGGGCTACAACAACTATTAAAGCGTTTTGATATTCCTGTATATACTAAGCAAGGCACGTGGCGTGAAATCCAAGATAAGTTAATCGTTCCAAAACATCAACTGGTGGAATTGACAAAGGGGAGTTTGGAGCTTGGAAATCTTACGGTGGAACCCTTTAGTGTTAGTCATGATGCGGCAGATCCTATAGGCATCAATGTATTTTCCGGTAAAGACAAGGCAACAGTTGTCACCGATACGGGGGTGATTACGGATACTATATTGCACCGATTAGATGACAGCACATTGCTAGTCTTGGAGGCCAATTATGATCCTCAAATGTTGCGTTTTGGACCGTATCAACCATTTTTAAAGCAACGCGTAGCCAGTGATGAAGGTCATTTAAGCAACGAAATGGCGGCACAGGCCTTACTTATGATGAAACGACCTGATTTTATGCAGGTCATTTTGGCACATCGCTCTGAAAATAATAATAACCCTGTCCTCGTAACGCAGACGATTGGTCAAATGCTCGTCGATGGGGGCGTTAAAATAGGACCGGAAATGAAATTACAGCATGGCCAACCTAACGAAATAGTATCCATGCAGTCTGTTCATAAAAATTAGAGGTACATCTTGTATGAAGTTTCATGTAATCTGTATTGGTAAATTAAAAGAGGCTTACCTTCGAGAAGGTGTGGCCGAATTTGTAAAACGTATGCGCCCCTATGGAGGTGTTACAATTACTGAATTGAATGAAAGTAAAATAGGGGATAAGCCCAGTGATGCGGACCGTAAACAAGTAGTCGTAGAAGAGGGACAACGGTTGTTAAAGGCCGTTCCTAAATCGGCATACACTGTATTGCTAGATGTATATGGTAAAACGATGTCTTCTGAAAATTTGGCCTCTATGGTATCTAAATTAGAGGTGGACGGCATCAGCGATATGGCCTTTATCATAGGCGGTGCCTTTGGTGTTAGTGACGAATTGCGCCGTTCTGTAAAATTTAAGTTATCCTTTAGCCCTATGACCTTTACTCATCAAATGGTTCGATTGTTGTTAGTAGAACAGATTTACCGCAGTGCTAAGATAAATCGCAATGAACCATACCATTGGTGATATACTGAACTAAATATTATTTATATACAATTTTTGAAAAAGGAGTTTTCAACTCTAAGGTCGAATAGTATAATAAAGAGTAAAGTTATATGAAGGAGGAATTCCCTATGAAAATCCAAGACGTAATGAATAAATATCCTGTTACAGTTGGTAAAGATGCTCCTATTTCTGATGTAGCAGACTTATTGGTTAAATATAATTTAACAGCTGTCTCTGTAGTGGATGAAGAAAATAAATTGTTAGGTATCATTTCAGAAGGTGATTTGTTATACAAAAAGGTTCGCCCTCATGTACCTCATTATGTAAATGTTTTGGGCGCTAGTATTTATTACAATGGCATTGGCGAATACAATGCACAATTCAAAAAATTGTTGGCATCCCATGTATATGAATTGATGACTAGCGAAGTTATTACTACAACACCGGATAAAGATGTAGAAGAAATCGTATCCGTTATGCTTGATCAACATTTGAAAAATATTCCTGTTGTAGATAAAGAGTACCGCTTGGTAGGTATTTTATCTCGCCGTGACATCATCAAATTGATTGCAAAAGATAACTAATTATTTACATATATGTAATACTAAACAGCCACTCTACATGAGTGGCTGTTTCCTTATAATGCTAAGAATTGCATTGAATTTTCATTTATGATATTATAAGGAGTGCATAATATACTACAGAAATTTGGGCGTTTGCCCTTCAAGGAGGACATATTTTAATGAAAGCAACTGTAAATCCTGTTGATCAACACGTAGTAACTTTAACTATCGAAGTACCTGCAGCAGAAGTAGACAAAGGTATCAAACAAGCGGTAAAACGCATTGCAAATCAAGTAAACATTCCTGGCTTCCGTAAAGGCCATGCACCTCGTCGTGTATTGGAAATGAACTTTGGTAAAGAAGCTATCTTGGAAGAAGCATTTGACGTATTGGCTAGCCAAAACTATAGTGCTGCTCTTCGTGAAAACGATATCGTTCCTGTATCTGATCCAGAAACAGAACGCGTACAATTCGAAGAAGGTAAAGATTTAATCTTCAAAGTAACTGTAACAAAACGCCCAGAAGTTAAACTTGGCGATTACAAAGGCTTAGAAGCTAAAAAACAAGACGCTACTGTAACTGATGAACAAATCGAAGAACAATTGAACAACATCCGTGAACAACAAGCTAAAATGGTTGTTGCTGAAGAAGGCGCTACAATTCAAAAAGACGACTTCGCAGTAATCGATTTCGCTGGTTCTGTTGACGGTAAACCATTTGATGGTGGCGAAGGTAAATCCTACCCATTACAAATTGGTTCCGGTAGCTTCATCCCAGGTTTCGAAGATCAATTGATCGGCGCAAAAGCTGGTGATGATGTAACTGTAAAAGTAACATTCCCAGAAGACTACTTCGTAGCTGAATTAGCTGGTAAAGAAGCAGAATTCAAAACTCATATCCACGATATTAAACGTAAAGAATTGCCTGAATTGAACGATGAATTCGCAAAAGAAGCAAGCTCTTACGAAACTATTGAAGAATTGAAAAACGATCTTCGTGCTAAAATGGAAGAAGAAGCATCCCGTCGTGCTATCGACACTTACAATGCTGATTTGATTCAAGCAGCTGTTAAAAATGCAACTGTAGACATTCCAGAAGTGATGATCAACGATCGTGTAGAACAAATGATTCAAGAATTGGCTATGAACATGGAAGGCCGTGGCTTGAAACTTGATGACTACTTGAAATTCTCCAATAAAACTATCGAAGATTTACGCACTGAATACAAAGATTCCGCAGCTGAAAATGTACGCGCTGATTTAGTATTGGACGCTGTTGCAACTGCTGAAGGTATCGAAGTAACTCCAGATGATATGAATCGCGAAATCTTCATTATGGCTCAAAACTTTGGGGCAGATCCTAAAGAAGTTTGGGATATTATTGCAAAAGAAGGTCGTGTAGCTATGTTGGCAGGCTCTGTAGCTCGCAAAAAAGCAGCTCGATTCATCATCGATAATGCAAAAGGTGCAGAAGCAGCAGAATAATGCTTGCTCACTAGGTACATGAAAAGGTGATTATATGTATGTACCAATCGTAGTTGAACAAGGCGAACGTGGTGAACGTTCGTATGATATTTACTCTCGCTTATTAAAGGATCGCATTATCTTCTTAGGTGGACCTATTGATGATAATGTCGCAAATGCGGTGATTGCCCAAATGCTTTTCCTAGAAGCAGAGGATCCAGATAAAGATATTCATCTATATATTAATAGCCCAGGTGGTGTTGTGACTGCTGGTATGGCTATCTATGACACGATGCAATATATTAAACCAGATGTGTCTACCATTTGCGTAGGCTCCGCTGCAAGTATGGGGGCTGTATTATTGACAGCAGGTGCAAAGGGCAAACGCTTTGCATTGCCTCATGCGCGCGTTATGATTCACCAACCATTGGGCGGTGTACAAGGTCAAGCATCTGAAATCGAAATCCATGCCCGTGAAATTCTTCGTATGCGTGAAGAGTTAAATGGTATCCTAGCAGCTCGCAGTGGCCAAGATATTGAAGTGGTAGCACGTGATACTGATCGTGATAACTTCATGAGTGCCCAAGATGCCGTTGAATACGGTTTGATTGACGAGGTGTTAACTCGCGATACTCTAGAAAGCAAGTAATGGAGGCGCTCATTGGCAAAAGATAAAGATACTATGCGTTGTAGCTTTTGCGGACGCACAAGTGATGAAGTAAGAAAACTAGTGGCCGGTCCTAATGTGTACATCTGTGATGAATGCGTAGAAGTTTGTGAACGCATCATTGAAGATGAACTTGGTGACATCGGTACAGAAGACTTTAAATTAAAAGAATTGCCAACGCCAAAAGAAATTAAAGCTCATCTTGATCAATATGTCATTGGTCAAGATGATGCTAAAGTTTCCCTTGCGGTGGCAGTATATAATCACTACAAACGTTTACAAACAGATAATGTGGTAGATGATGTAGAACTACAAAAGTCCAATGTTCTATTTATTGGACCTACAGGTAGTGGTAAAACATTATTGGCTCAAACATTGGCAAAAATGTTAGAGGTTCCATTTGCAATTGCAGATGCAACAAGCTTAACCGAGGCTGGCTATGTAGGGGAAGATGTAGAAAATATTCTATTAAAACTCATTCAAGCCGCCGATTATGATATTGAACGGGCTGAACGCGGTATTATTTACATCGATGAAATCGATAAGATTGCCCGTAAGTCAGAAAATCCTTCCATTACACGTGACGTGTCAGGGGAAGGTGTGCAACAAGCACTTTTAAAAATCTTAGAAGGTACTGTTGCTTCCGTACCACCTCAAGGTGGTCGTAAGCATCCTAATCAAGAAATGTTACAAATTGATACTACAAATATTCTCTTTATTTGTGGTGGCGCATTTGATGGCATGGATAAGGTTATTACAAAACGTACCGCTAAGAAAACATTAGGTTTTGGTGCTGATGTACAACGTGCTGAAGAACGCGATGTATCTGCGATTCTCAAAGAGGTTGTACCTGAAGATTTATTGAAATTTGGTTTGATTCCTGAATTTATTGGTCGTTTGCCTGTTATGGTAACATTAGACCTATTGGATCGGGATGCATTGGTCCAAATTCTTACAAAACCGAAAAATGCATTGACTAAGCAATATGAAAAAATTCTATCCCTTGATGGTGTAGAATTAACATTTGAAGATGATGCATTAGAAGAAATCGCTGATGAAGCATTACAGCGTAAAACTGGTGCTCGTGGTTTGCGTGCCATTATTGAGAAGGTAATGAAGTATGTTATGTATGAAGTTCCATCTATGGATGATGTGGCAAAATGCATAGTTACCAGAGAAGCCGTAAAGGGCACAGGTGAACCTATACTCAAAAATGAGGCAGACAAAGACATCCAGCTGAAATCGTAATTCGAAGAAACTCATTTCTGTGTAGGAATGAGTTTCTTTTCATAATATAAATCCTTGGAGGACATATGAATTTACTCGAAGTAGGTATTCCTACCGTTCCCCTTAGAGGGATGGTTGTATATCCGAATATCGTGATTCACCTCGATATCGGTCGAGACAAATCCATCAAAGCGGTAGAAGCCGCAATGAACGAAGATCGCATTATGGCAGTGGTATCCCAAAAGGATGATTCTGTAGATGCACCTACCGTTCATGATTTAGCCCAAATGGGTACACTTGTAAAAATTAAACAAATGTTGCGCTTACCAGGTGGTATTGTTCGTGTTCTCGTTGAAGGTATTACTCGTATTCGTGTTATGAACATTACGAGCATGGATCCTTATTATGTAGGGGACTATGAACGTGTAGCATCCATTTTCGAAGATGATGTAGAACTTGAGGCGTATCGTCGTTTAGTACAGTCTAAATTCAATGAATGGGCTGATGAAGCTAAAACGATTACTGAAGAAGGCGTTACACGCGTTATGGAATTGCGTGACCCTTGTGAACTAGCCGATCAAGTAGCATTTATGTTGCCTGTTAATAATGCAAAACGACAAGAGCTACTAGAGGAATTATCTGTTGCAAGACGATTGAACATGATTGTAGGCATTCTTAATATGGAATTACAAATTTCTGATTTGGAAAATTCCATCAACAATCAAGTTCGTCAAGCTATGGAAAAAACACAAAAAGAATATTTCTTGCGTGAAAAAATTCGCGTCATTCATGATGAATTGGGTGATAAGGGCGACCCTGAGGAAGAAGCAGATGAATTAAGAGAACAATTAAAAGCTCTTAATTTGAGTGAAGAGGTTCACAATCGTATTGATAAAGAAATCTCTCGCTATAGTCGCATGCCACAAATGATGCCAGAAGCGACCATTCTCAGAAATTATCTTGACTGGGTATTGAGCTTACCATGGAACGATGTTACCGATGATCGTCTAGATATCAATGAAGCAAAAGATATTTTAGAGGCTGATCATTATGGCTTAGAAAAGGTTAAGAAACGTATCTTAGAATTCTTAGCAGTTCGCAAATTGACCGGTAAGAATAGCGGTTCTATCCTTTGCTTAGTAGGACCTCCTGGTGTTGGTAAAACATCGTTAGCTTCATCCATTGCTAAAGCGATGAATCGTAAATTCGTACGCGCATCCTTAGGTGGCGTTCGCGATGAAGCTGAAATTCGCGGCCATCGTCGTACCTATATTGGAGCATTGCCAGGTCGTATGATTCAAGGCATTAAAAATGCAGGAACACGTAACCCTGTATTCTTACTTGATGAAATCGATAAATTGGCATCTGATTATAAAGGCGATCCATCTTCTGCATTATTAGAAGTATTAGATCCAGAACAAAATAGTACATTTAGCGATCATTTTATTGAAATTCCATTTGATTTCTCCGATGTATTCTGGATTACTACGGCGAATGTGGCCTCTAATATTCCAGGCCCATTATTAGACCGTATGGAAATCATTGAGCTTTCAAGCTACATGGAAGATGAAAAATTAGAAATCGCTAAACGCTATTTAGCACCTAAACAAATCGAAAAGAACGGTTTAAAAGATAATAAGATTAAATTATCTGATGCAGTGTTAAAGAAAATTATATCCGAATATACTCGTGAAGCTGGCGTTCGTACCTTGGAAAAAACTATCGCTAAAGTATGCCGAAAAATGGCTTACCAAGTGGTAGAACAAGATATTGAAACCCCGAAGGTTTCTGTCAAGAATTTACATGAATACTTAGGCGCGCCTATCTTTATCGATCAAGAGCGTGAAAAGAAACCTCAAGTGGGCTATGTTAACGGACTTGCTTGGACCTCTGTAGGTGGTGTAGTATTACCTTGTGAAGCTACAACAATGGCGGGAACTGGTAAATTAGCACTAACCGGTAGCCTTGGTAAAGTAATGCAAGAATCCGGTCATGCTGCGATGAGCTATATTCGTCATAATGCAAAATCCTTGAAAATTGATGAAGAATTCTATAAAAAGTTAGACATTCACGTTCATCTTCCAGAAGGGGCAACACCAAAGGATGGTCCTTCTGCAGGGATTACGATGACATTGGCTATGGTATCTGCCTTAACGGGACGTAAGGTGCGCGCTGATCTCGCTATGACCGGTGAAATCACATTGCGTGGCCGCGTATTACCAATTGGCGGTCTTAAAGAGAAATTGTTGGCAGCATTGTCATATGGTGTGAAAGAGGTCTTAATTCCAAAAGGAAATGAAAAAGATATTCCTGAATTACCAGATAGTGTAAAAGAAGGTCTTATCATCACACCTGTTAAGACAATGGATGAAGTTTTAGCAAAGGCACTTGTATAATGCAAAAGAAGAAAAAATCCACAAAACATATGGGGCCAAAACCACAATATACAAGAAAAGAAATTAAGGGGCCTCGCATTATAGCAGCAAAATATAATACATCCTGTGTAAAAGCAGATCAATATCCTGAAGGGGATACGGTAGAAGTAGCCTTTTTAGGACGCTCTAATGTGGGCAAATCCTCGTTGATTAATTCTTTGTGTAATTATCGTGGTCTTGCTCTTGTGAGTGGACAGCCAGGGAAAACAAAGACGATAAACTATTTTGATATTGAATCAAAAGAGGATATTAGTGAAACTGAAGAACGTCGGTACCACTGGTTCTTAGTCGATTTGCCTGGATATGGTTTTGCAAAAACGAATAAAGATAATCGCAATATGTGGTCATCATTTATATCAGATTATATATTGCATTCTGAACGATTAATGTTATTATGCTTGCTTATCGATGGGCGCCATCCAGAGATGCCTATCGACAAAGTAGCATTTGATTGGCTCGTTGAGGCCGGTGTGCCTCTTCAAATCGTGGTGACGAAGGCAGATAAGCTTAATGCTAAAGAGAAATCAGTAAATTTAGCAAAAATTAAAGCTATGTATCCAACTGATTCTCCACCGATTATGTATAGCTCATTGAAACATACGGGCCGTGAGTTATTACAGCAACGAATTAATAAAGTACTAGTAGGGGAGGAAGCATGAGTAATTCAAACCAGTTAGAGATGATGGAACGCATCGCTCTTGATTTAGAGGGTGTTGAACGTGCTCTTGCGTCATCCTTTAATACGGGTTCTGAAGATTTTAATACTCTGATTAGACCTTTATCCGAGGCCGGCGGTAAACGTTTGCGCGCACAATTATGCTTGCTTATTGCCAATGCAGGTACATCGGTAGAGGCGGAACGTATTAAGATTGCAGAAGCTGTAGAAATGTTACATCTAGCGACGTTGATTCATGATGATGTCTTAGATCAAGCGGAAATACGTCGTGGTGAAGAGACAATTCATAAGCATAAAGGCAATAAGGTTGCTATTTTAAGTGGTGATTATTTATTTGCTAAGGCGTTCCGTATCGTATCCGAAATGCCGCATATGGAATATTTGAAGGTCTTTTCTCATATCATCACCTGCCTTGTGGAAGGTGAGTTTATGCAAATGGAAGATGTGTATCGCATTGACCAAGGTATAGACCGATATATGACAAAGACGCAAAAGAAAACAGCCGACTTTATGGAGGGCTGCATGGAACTAGGGGGCCTGTTAGGTGGCTGGTCTAGTGATGAAATTATGTACCTAAAACGATATGGTCATGCGTTGGGGATGGCGTTCCAAATTACCGATGATATTATGGATTATCGCGAAACCTCAGACACGACAGGGAAACCTGTGGGCAATGACCTTCGAGAGGGCTTGTTAACCTATCCGTTGCTTAGTATCGTTAATGAAAGCAATCAGAATCAGTTGTTGCAAGATATTAAGAACCTTAATCATGGCGGTAATGAACAAGAGATTATCGATTATGTTATCGCTCAGGGTGGTATAGATAATACATTACGGGTAGCACAACAATATTGTGATGATGCGTTATCTGCATTACAATCTATACGTGATTTTGATGGCAAAGAGTTTTTAGTATTAGCTGTTCAAAACTTAGCAGATAGAAAGGTATAATATGGAGGCCTTCGAACCTAAAGATTTCGAATATCCCATAAAGAAACCTTCATTTGATAGCGTAGTTCGACAAAAGCGTCGGGAACAAGCACAAAAAGCAGAACAAGAGCAATATGCTGTGGTAAATACTGAACAGGAAGAGGATACTCCAGAGCCGTTATATACGGAGATGGAACAAAAGATGATGGACGAAGCTGCCAATTTATCGTTGGTAGGTCATCTATCAGAACTTCGTAGACGTATTATAATTATGGTTGTTGCTATTATCATAGGAACGGGCATTGCCTATTATTATGTAGACGTATTATTAGATATTTTATTGGCCCCTGCAGGCAAATTATATTACATGCGTCCTACGGAAGCCTTCTTTACGTATATGAAGGTATCCATCGTAGGCGGCATAATTTTGGCATCGCCTATCATACTGCATCAAATATGGCTCTTTGTGAAACCAGCATTGACAGTTCGCGAGAAATATCTATCAAACTGGATTTTACCAGTAGCCTTTTTGTTGTTTGTAACAGGTATTTTGTTTTCCTATATCTTAGTGTTGCCTGCTGCGGTTAAGTTCTTTATGGGCTTTGCCACCGATGAATTGCAACCGATGTTTTCCATTGGTCAATATATGGATTTTGTATTGGCCTTTGTATTGCCGTTCGGCTTTATATTCGAACTACCATTGATCATTATTATTATGGGATATTTTAATCTAATTACATCCCAATTTTTAAAGAAGAAACGCAAAATATTCATTTTGCTTTCCTTTATTATAGGTGCAGTAATTTCACCTACACCGGATATGTTCTCACAAACCATGATTGCATTGCCGATGATCTTATTATATGAAACTAGCCTCTTTGTGTTAGCTAAAGTGATGAAACGATAAGTACTTACTTTCAGGAGGAACGATGAAAACCTACGAAAATTTAACCACCTACAATCCTGGTGAAATCGAAAGTAAATGGTATTCCTATTGGGAAAACCAAGGTTACTTTCACGAAGAAGTAGACACTGACAAGGAACCATTTAGCATTGTATTGCCACCTCCAAATGTAACAGGTATGTTGCATATGGGGCATGCGCTAGATAATACATTACAAGATATCTTGATTCGTTTTAAACGTATGCAGGGTTACAATGTATTGTGGATGCCTGGTACAGACCATGCGGGTATTGCTACACAAATCAAGGTAGAAGAAATGCTCGCCAAAGAAGAGGGTAAATCTCGCTATGATTTAGGTCGTGAAAAATTCGTAGAACGCGTCTGGAAATGGAAGAAAGAATACGGCGATACTATTGTTAAACAAATTCGCAGCTTAGGTGCGTCCTGCGACTGGAGCCGTGAACGTTTTACATTGGATGAAGGGTACTATCATGCAGTGCGTGAAGTATTTGTAAGCCTTTATGAAAAAGGTTTGATCTATCGCGGTGAACGTATCATCAACTGGTGCCCTCGTTGTGCAACAGCGTTGTCTGATGTTGAAGTAGAACATGAAGATGAACACGGTCATTTATGGCATATTAAATACCCTGTAAAAGGTGAAGACGGTCGCTTTGTTATCGTTGCCACAACACGTCCAGAAACTATGTTTGGCGACGTAGCTGTAGCGGTAAACCCTGAAGATGACCGTTATAAAGATTTAATTGGTAAAACATTAATCTTGCCATTTGTTAATCGTGAAATTCCTGTTATCGCCGATGATTATGTAGATGCAAGCTTTGGTACAGGTTGTGTAAAAATTACACCAGCTCATGACCCTAACGACTTTGAAATGGGTCAACGTCATAACTTAGAATCCATTGTTGTTATGAACAATGATGCGACAATGAACGAAGGTGCTGGTAAATTTAACGGCATGACACGCGAAGAAGCGCGTAAACAAGTGGTAGCTGAGCTTGATGAATTAGGCTTGCTAGAAAAAATCGAAGATCATGACCATGCGGTTGGCCATTGTTCCCGTTGTAAAACGATTATTGAACCAATGGTTTCTAAACAATGGTTCGTAGATATGAAACCTCTTGCAGAGCCAGCATTGAAGGTTGTAAAAGATGGTGAAGTTCAATTCGTTCCTGAACGCTTCACTAAAACCTATGTAAATTGGCTCGAAAACATCCGTGACTGGACGATTTCTCGTCAATTATGGTGGGGCCACCGTATCCCCGCATGGTATTGTGATGACTGTGGTGAAACTATTGTTAGCCGTGAAGACATTACAGAATGCCCTCATTGTCATGGACATGTAACACAAGATCCAGATGTGCTTGATACATGGTTTAGTTCTGGTTTATGGCCATTTGCTACCATGGGTTGGCCTAAAGATACAGCAGAGCTTAAACAATGGTATCCAACAAGTGTACTCGTAACTGGTTATGATATTATCTTCTTCTGGGTTGCTCGTATGATTTTCATGGCTCTTGAGTTTGAACATGAAATTCCATTCAAACATGTATTTATTCATGGTCTTGTACGCGATAGCCAAGGCCGCAAGATGAGTAAATCCTTAGGTAATGGTATCAATCCATTAGATGTAATCGGCGAATATGGTGCTGATGCATTGCGCTTTACACTTGTAACAGGTAATACACCGGGCAATGATATGCGTTTCTATATGGAACGTGTGGAAGCAAACCGCAACTTTGCAAATAAAATTTGGAATGCTTCTAAATTCGTTCTCATGAATTTGACGAATTATGATGAAAGTTTCGTTCCTACTGAGGCTGATTTAACATTGGCTGACAAATGGATTGTTGAAAAATACAATGAAACCGTAGCAAGTATTACTGCAAATCTTGATAAATTTGAGCTTGGTGAAGCGGCTAGCTCCGTATATGATTTCATTTGGAATACCTATTGCGACTGGTACATTGAACTTGCAAAACCTCGTTTGTATAGCGATGCTAATGAACGCGATCGTCGCACTGTACAATATTTGCTTGTAACAATCTTGCGTCATATGCTTGAATTGTTGCATCCATTTATGCCATTTGTTACAGAACATATTTGGCAACACTTGCCTCATGAAGGTGAAAGCATTGTGATTGCTAAATGGCCAGAAGCATTAGCTTTCACAAATCTTACAGAGGCTGCACGTCAAATGGAAATCATGATGGATGCTATTAAAGGTATTCGTAACATGCGCGCCGAAATGAATGTACCTTTGGGCAAAAAAGCCGAAGTTATCGTAGCACCGACTGATGCGTCTATTGCTGAGGCTGTTGCAGAGCATAGCGATTATTTCGTAACACTTGCATGGGCTGAAAAGGTAACTATTCTAGGTGCTGATGATCCAAAACCTGAAAATGCAACCGTAACTGTTGTAAATGGTATGGAAGTATATCTTCTCTTGAAGGATCTTATCGATGCAGATAAAGAAAAAGAACGTATCGAAAAAGAAAAAGGTCAAATGCAAAAAGAAATTGCACGCTTAGAAGGTAAATTGAGCAATCAAGGTTTCCTTGCAAAAGCACCAGAAGCAGTTGTAGCAAAAGAAAAAGAAAAACTAGAAGAATATAAACAAAAACAACAAGCGTTGTTAGAACGTGAAGAATTCTTAAAAACCTTATAGGAGGTTTATATGACATACGAAGAAGCCTTAACGTATTTAGAAGATACCTCATCCTTTGGCATAAAACCGGGGTTAGAGCGTATTCGTGCATTATTGCAAGCGTTGGGGAATCCTGAACGAGATTATAAAATCATTCATGTTACGGGTACAAATGGTAAAGGTTCTGTAACAACCTATATTTCGTATGCTCTATTTACCAGTGGATTACGGGTGGGGCGATTTACATCGCCTCACCTTGAATCTTATACGGAGCGTATAGAAATTAATGATGTTCAAATTAGCAAAGACGCTTTTGGCAATTTGATCGATTGTGTTCGACAAGGCGTAGATAAGATTATTGTTGATGGGGTAGAGCCACCTACGCAATTTGAAATTCTAACGGCCGCAGCATTCCTATTCTTTAAAGAACAAGGTGTAGACTATGCTGTTGTAGAAGCTGGCTTGGGTGGATTACTGGATTCAACGAATGTTGTGACACCAGTGGTTTCCGTTATTACTAATGTTACCCTTGATCATCAAGCGTATTGTGGCAATACGGTTGAAGAGATTGCCAAGCATAAGGCGGGCATTATAAAAGAAGGTGTTCCTGTTGTAACGGCGGCTCAAGAAGGACCATTAAAGGTCATTGAAGAGACAGCTGAAGAAAAACATGCACCATTATATGTGTTTAACAAAAAGTTTGGTATCGATAGCCGTAGTGTAGTGCCTGGTGGGCAATTGATTACGGTCAGTGCTATTGGCGCACCGCCTGCTATGTTATTTACAACGATGGCTGGGATTCATCAATCTGTCAATTTGGCTTGTGCATTACAAGCTGTACGCCTAGTTATGGAACATGATGATGCTATTAGTGAAGAAACAATGCGCGAAGGCTTTGCCCGTGCCACTTGGGCTGGTCGTTTTGAGATTAAAAAAACGTTGGATCGGACATTTATATTTGATGGTGCCCACAATGCAGCCGGCGCAGAATCTTTCGGCATGACTTACCGTGAATTATTTGGAGATACGCCAAAAACAATGGTGATGGCTATTTTGTCAGATAAGGATGAAATGGGTATTATTCATGAAGTTGTAAAACCAAAAGATACAGTCATTGCAGTGGCTGCACCAACACCACGTACAGAGGTGCCAGAGAAATTGGTAGAAACCGTTCGGCAATGTGTGAAAGGGGTAGTGGCACAGACAGAAGATTCTGTGAGCAGTGCTCTTGATTTAGCATTACAATCGACACAAGATGGAGATATCATTGTTGTGTGTGGATCGTTATATATTCTTGGCGAAGCTCGCGGTTGGTTACAGAACCGTATGAGCCACTAGGTAATCGTTATGGAACACTCATTATTTCCAACGGAAACAAAGTTGAAGTTTTATATTGAACGACTCATTTATGGTGTGGCTATTGCCATGCCTCTACAACCGATGGTAGGGGATGTGCTCTTGTGGTTGGCCGTTGGGCTTGCCATTGTCGATTTAATACGAAGTCGTAGTCTTAGCTTGCCTACGGGCTGGTTGTCTTGGACTGTTATGTTTTTCGTCCTTTGGACGGGCGTATCAGCTGCCCTTTCCGATAATGCGCAATGGGCTTTGACAAGTTGGTTTTATCAGATTGTGGCCGGTGGCGGTATTTATTATTTAGTACGTACCTATATTAGTACGCCAAAACAGTGGCGTTATTTTCTTCAATGTACATTGGGAACGGCGATTCTCGTTTGTTGCATTGGTGCTTATGAATATATTTTTATTCCTAATCATCATATAAAGGAATGGGTTGATGCCATCCAATTTCCAAAATTAATGCGACGCATGTCGTCAACATTGACAAATCCCAATCTGTTGGGCGCTTACTTGTTGATGATTCTAAGCGTTAGTATTAGCTATTTATTGGTTTACTGGAAGGGCTTATCCGATAAAATCTTATCGGAGGAATATAAGAAACAAATCTACATGATGATTCCCATAGCATTAATACTTTTTGTTACCATGCTATTAACATATTCACGTGGCATATGGATCAGTTTTGGTGCCATGATTATTTACTGGGGAATTTTTGTAGAACGTCGTTTATTATTATCCTTGTTAGCAATCCCCATTATTCTATATTTTTATGATGGAGAAATTGCTACTCGTCTTTGGTCTATATTCCAAGGTCATGATACATCGGCTGATTTACGATGGGCCTTGTGGGATAGCACGATGTACATTGTTCGTGAAAATCCTGTGTGGGGGATTGGGTGGAATACATTTTACTTAGTATATCCAGAATATAATTATTATATTCAAGGTCCTAATGTATTGATGTATCACGCTCATAATTTATACCTTAATATGTTGGCTGAAATAGGCATACCAGGACTTATCTCCTTTATAACTGTATTAATAGGTCATGTGGTTACCTCTATACGTCTAAAAGGTGATGTGTTCCGTAAGGCTGCCTCCATCGGTGTCGGTGCTTTAGCAGTTGGTGTTCTTGTGAGCGGTTTGTCTGATTTTGAATTATATAGTCACCAAGTAACGATTACATTCTGGTTATTGCTAGGATGGGTAGGTGCTTTTGTGAAAGTTCAACAAAATCAGACTAAAATCAATCATAATTAAAACGCATCGAAAAAAATCGAAATTGTTGTGTTATGTATAATAAGAATTAGAATAAGAGTGAATTGAAGAGAATCTATATATTGTATAGAAATTCTGGTTCTATAATAAATGTTGGGGTGACACCACTACGGTGTCACTTCCAACATTATTTTTTTGCAAAAAATAAGCATACAAGGCTCACATACTTTACAATAAAAGTGACTAATTCCCAAAGAAAGGAT
>NZ_PPCZ01000018.1:0-25000 GCF_002959815.1 Veillonella sp. T34266-5 | reverse complement strand
AGTCTGGGCCGTGTCTCAGTCCCAATGTGGCCGTTCATCCTCTCAGACCGGCTACTGATCATCGCCTTGGTGGGCCGTTACCCCTCCAACTAGCTAATCAGACGCAATCCCCTCCTTCAGTGATAGCTTATAAATAGAGGCCACCTTTCATCCAGTCCCGATGCCGAGATTGGATCGTATGCGGTATTAGCAGTCGTTTCCAACTGTTGTCCCCCTCTGAAGGGCAGGTTGATTACGCGTTACTCACCCGTTCGCCACTAAGATTGATAGAAGCAAGCTTCCATCGCTCTTCGTTCGACTTGCATGTGTTAAGCACGCCGCCAGCGTTCGTCCTGAGCCAGGATCAAACTCTCCAAGATATCTTGAAGCTATTTGAATAGCTCATTATGTGTTGTCGTTACTGTTAAGTAACTTTGAATTATGGTTGGTTTTGACTATGTCAAAACCCGCACTCTGGCATATGTTCAATCATATGATTGATTACCTATCATTGTTCAGTTTTCAAAGATCTGTTTGCTAGTCACTGTCGTGCGCTAGCGACTTGATTATAATACCAAGTTCAGAGTATTTCGTCAAGCACTTTTTAAAACTTTTTTGAATTAAATTCAACTGTTTTAATGATGTGCTGTCATTCGAATTACGCTGTGTCCTAACGACTTGTATTAGTATATCATAAACAAAGAAAACGTCAACCAGTTTTTGAACACTTTCAACAATTTCATTTATATCTCATTTAACTGCTACACGTTTACTCATTTATATACCAAACGTTCGCCCATTTATCTTGATTCCATCCTCTTATGATGACATATAAAAAACACGTATTTGCTTAGTATTCTAATAAATTATTGTTAATAAATACTAAAGCAAATACGTGTTTTTATAATTACTATTCTGCTATATATGAATGTTTTCTAATTACAAAATGATAGAGAGCTAAAGCTGCTACCATAATAAGAGCCGTAATTTGATATAAATATTGATACCCTAAAGCATTTGCAATCAAAGCTAGCACAACTGATCCTGCACCTACCGCTATATCAAGGGCCAAAAAATACGTTGCTGTAGATACGCCTGCTCGCTCTATCGGTGCCGATTGCACTGCTAATGCTTGGAATGCAGGCTGCGCAGCACCATATCCAAGCCCTAATAATGGAGCCGTACAGATTATCCCAATAGGTGTCATTACAATACCTAGAGCAGATAAGCCTAATATAAAAAGAGCTACGCCTGGGTAAATGACAAATTTTGAGCCAAATCTTGCATACACCTTTCCAACTAAGGGACGGCTAATAATTATCATAAGTGCAAACAATGCAAAGAATACACTCCCCCAAACGCCTGCGCCCATACTATTGAGCTCAATAGGTATAAATACAAGTACACCAGAATAGGTGAATCCAATAAATAATCCCATTAAAGCCCATGGCAGACTTCGTTTTTCAATGAACTGGGATATATGCCAGCCCTTGCTACTTTTCTGCTTAGGTTTTGCTAGTTCTTTAGGTAATCGAATAATATTACTTAAAATAAGGGCCAAAGCAGTCATTCCTGTCAAGAAAATATATAATGCTGAACTTCCATAGGCTTGTAATGCATATAAACCAATAGCGGGGCCTAACACCATCGCAATATTTGAAAATACAGCAAACATATTGATGCCTTCTCCTTTGCGAGAAGCGGGCAAAACAACTACGGCCAGTGCTGCCATAACAGTAGTACCTAATGCAAATATAGCACCATGCAAGCCCCGTAGCACAAAAATCGTTTGTAACGATGTGGTTAAATTAAACAACTCCATAATAACAAAAAATAATGCAGATGAGATCAATAAAATTATGCGTTTATCCAACCCATCAATTAAACGTCCTGCAAAAGGACGGCATAGAATGGTACCGATTTGAAAATATGTCATAGCCAATCCCGCATCTAAAGCGGTACCACCTAATTCAGCTGTTAAGATGATGGGCAATGCCGCAACTAAGACATATTGGGTCATATAAAAAATGCCACTACTTACACCATAATTGATAAAAGCAGGACTCCATAAACGTTCTGAACTCACTATCTCACTCTTTCTACTTAAAATCTTATATAGTATTTATTGTATGTTATTTCTCTTTGAATCACAATGATCTTACTCATAAGAAAAACCCCAATCGCAATAAATGCGATTAGGGTTTAAAGCTTTCACAATAACAATCAAATTATTGATTGCGAATGTCATTCTTATTTCTATTTTTCCAAAGTACCCATAAAGATGTAGCGACACAAATGGAGGAGTATGCACCACTGGCAAAACCAATAATCATACAAAGAGCAAAGTTTTTCGTCGTATCCCCACCAAATACGAATAGAGATACGCAAGCAAACATTACAGTCGCTAATGTATAGATACTACGATGAATACTTTGCGCAATAGAAGCATTCGCCAAGTCTTCAAATGTATCAGTACGTTTATGAGTATGAGCGTTTTCACGAACGCGGTCAAAGATAACTACAGATTCGTTCATAGAATAACCAACTACGGTTAAGATGGCTGCCAAGAAAGATGCATCAATTTCTAATTGGAAGAAGGAGAATACACCTAATACCATAATTAAATCATGGAAAATGGCAGTCAATGCAGATGCAGCTATTCTATATTCAAAACGATACGAAATATAGAGCGCCAATACAGCAAAGGCGATAACAAGATTTAAAAGTGCATGTTGTGTTACTTCAGAACCGATAACAGCACCTACAGTTTCAATACGTTTTACCGTGTTTTCACCGATATCACTGTTCAATTTTTCTACTACAGCTGCACTTTCACTAGGTTCCAGGTTACGAGTACGAATCATAACATCTTCCCCTGCTGTTTCTGCAGTATCTCCAGAAAGCTGAATTTGTGCATTTTCAAGGTTAAATGTTTTCAATACATCACGCACTTGGCTGACTTCTACAGGTTTCGTGAATTGAACCTCTACAATGGTACCACCCGTATAATCGATACCAAAGTTAAACCCTTTTGTAAAAATAGAAATCAAACTAATAATTACTAAAATGGAGGAAATCACAAACCACCAACGATGATGTCTAATTACGTTGAAACTCATTTGCGCTTACCTCCTTTCAAAGATTTTGGTGCGAAATCATCAGAACTTTTACTTGGTGAAATATTGGCACCAAACCAGAATGGATGATTAGTAAAGTTACAATCAATTAATAGGCGAAGCAAGAAATGACTCACTGTAATCGCTGTAAACATACTTACCACAACACCTACACCTAAGCTGATTGCGAATCCTCTCACCGGACCAGAACCTAATACGGTCAAGATACCGGCTGTGATAATAACGGATACGTTCGCATCAGTAATTGTGGAAAGAGCACGTTTAAAACCGGCTTCCATGGCAACACGCATGGATTTACCAGAGAAAACCTCTTCCTTAAAACGTTCAAAGATAAGGATGTTCGCATCTACCGCGACACCCATGGATAAGATAATACCCGCAATGCCCGGCAAGGTCATGGTTGCATTAAAGCCTTTACCCAACACGAGTAATAATAACATAACATAAACAAGCAATGCTAGATTTGCTACAAAACCGGATAGGCGGTATAAAACAAGCAAAAATACCATAATCATGGCAATACCAGCACCAAAGGCAACAACAGATTTATCCTTAGAGTCTTGACCTAAAGAAGGACCTACCGTACGCACTTCAAGAACATTGATTTTTACAGGTAATGCACCAGAACGTAATAGAATTGCCAAGTCTTTAGCTTCATCTAAGGATTTACTACCTGAAATAGTCGCTTTACCACCGGTAATAGCTTGTTGAACTACAGGGTTTGTTAATACTTCACCATCAAGAGTAATGGAAATATGACGACCAATATTTTTAGATGTTAAATCAGCAAATTTCTTTGCCCCTTCATCACTAAGCTCGATAGCAACTAGAGGTTGTTTATTTTGTCCCATTTCTTCTTTTGCATCTTTTAGGTCATCACCGGTCATAACGGTTTCGCCCTTTTCATTTTTAAATTCAAGGACCGCTGTTTTACCGATACGTTTCATTGCTTCATCAGGATCTTTAACACCTGGTAATTCAATGATAATACGTTTTGCACCTTCCCGTTGTACAATAGGTTCAGACAAACCCATTTCATTAATGCGTCGTTCAAGAATTTGTTTTGCTCGTTCTACCGCATCATTATCTGCTGTGCCATGTTCAGTATCCTCTGCTTCTAGCACGATATGCGTACCACCTTGCAAATCAAGGCCTTGTTTTAATGAACCTGCTAAAGGCCCAATAAAATACGCAAAACAACCAATGATAGCAGCAATAACGACTAAGAATTTAACTATAGCCTTGCCTCTCAAAATTGTTGCTCCCTTCTAATTAACATGAATTACACCCTGCTCTGTAACGATAGCAGGCATACGTTGATCATAGCGTTCCATCGGTATAGGCTCATCCAAAATTTGCGCGTTCCATGCAACACCGATATAGTACGTCGGCGAAAGTTTCTTTAAAAAACGGTCGTAATAGCCATTTCCCATTCCCATACGCCCACCATATCTATCAAATCCTGCACCAGGCACTAATACTAAATCAATGTCAGTAGGATCAATTATCTCATATGGTTCTTTAGGCACACGGATATTTAAAACACCTCGTACGACATCGTCTAAATTATGTAGTCGCACGGCAATCATCGTAGTCTTATCAACACATACAGGTACATAAACTCGTTTACCTGACTGTAAAGCATGTTCTATAACATCATCCAAGTTGGCTTCTTTCGGCATTGCCAAATAGGCCATAATCGATTGTGCCTGTTCATACTGAGGCAGATGAACAATCTCGTCGCACAACATTGCGGCCCACGATTCACAATCTTCAATAGATAAAGCAGCGCGCTGGGACTTGCACGCCTGGCGCACTGCTTCTTTTGTTTTCATTACTTAGTTTCCTTATTTTTTTTAGAAACTACGGATGCGATAGCAGTACGAGCAAATGTCATTTCTACTTTTTCCGCTACTTGTACCTTAACTTTTTCATCATCAAGTTCGATGATTTCGCCATAGATACCACCAATAGTCACAATTTTTTGGCCTTTTTTCAAACTACCTAATAAATTAGCGCGTTCTTTTTGTTGTTTCTTTTGTGGACGCCACAATAAGAAATAGAAAATAACGACCATTAAAAGAATCGGCCAGCTGGTTTGTAAAATTTGTTCAATATCACCCATGGGTAATCCTCCTCACTAAAATTCATCTTATCTTTATAAGTATATCTATTCAAAATGAATTTGACTAGTTTTTTTATATTATTTATTAAAGTTATCCCAAAATTGCATTCTAAATTGAGGAAATCGATCTTCTAAAATAGCTTTACGCATTTGACGCATAAACTCTAATAAGAAATATAAATTATGATATGTAACGAGTCTCAATGCTAAAATTTCTTCCGCCTTATATAAGTGTCGTAAATAAGCACGAGAATAATTTTTACAGGTATAACATTGACAACCTTCTTCAAGAGGACCCCAATCATGTGCATATTGAGCGTTTCGTATATTGAGGCGCCCATGCCAAGTCATAGCCATTCCATTTCGTGCAACGCGTGTAGGATATACGCAGTCAAACATATCAATACCACGTGCTACCCCCTCTACCAAACAGTCGGCTGTACCAACGCCCATCAAATAGCGAGCTTTGTTGGTTGGCAACAAAGTTGTTGTATATTCGAGGATTTCATTCATCAAGTCATGTGGTTCACCTACAGATAAACCACCAATACTGTATCCTTCAAAGTCCATCGCAACTAATTCTGCTGCACTTTGTTTGCGCAAATCCTTATACATACCGCCTTGTACAATACCGAACATACCTTGTCTATCATGAGCATGACGAGCCTCTTGGCATCGATGTGCCCAACGCGTAGTACGCGCAGTAGAGCATTTCGCATAATCATGTTCTGCAGGATAAGGAATACATTCATCAAAGGCCATCGCAATATCGGAGCCAAGTTGTTCCTGTACTTTGGTTGCTACTTCTGGGGAAAGAAATTGTTTGGATCCATCGATATGAGATCTAAATGTTACGCCTTCCTCTGTAATCTTACGCATATCGCCTAAGCTAAATACTTGGAAACCACCGCTATCCGTAAGGATTGCTTGATCCCAGTTCATAAATTTATGAAGACCACCAGCTTCCTCTACGAGCTCAGGGCCAGGTCTTAAGAACAAATGATAGGTGTTGCTTAAAATCACTTGTGACCCAATGGCCTTTAACTCTTCTGGCGTCATCGTTTTTACTGTCGCCTGTGTCCCAACGGGCATAAACATAGGTGTTTCATACGTGCCATGTGGCGTATGTAACAAGCCCGCACGGGCACCCGTATGAGGACAGGTTTTCTGTAATTCATATGTAATACTCGGCATAAAAACTCCTAACGTATAAACATAGCATCGCCAAAACTGAAGAATCGATATCGTTCTTTTACAGCTGCTTTATAAGCCGCTAAACAATGTTCACGACCAGCTAGTGCACTAATAAGCATCAATAATGTTGATTGTGGCAAATGGAAATTTGTTACTAGTGCATCTACCATTTTAAATTTATAACCTGGATAGATAAAGATTTTAGTCCATCCACTCGTAGCATGTAATACTCCATCATCGGTAGAGGCTGATTCTAAGGTGCGAATCGACGTAGTACCTACTGCTATAATACGCTTCCCCTTCGATTTTGCTTCATTAATACGACGAGCTGTATCTTCGGATACGCTGTAGAATTCACTGTGCATATCGTGATCTTCTATAGTTTCTACAGATACCGGTCTAAATGTACCTAATCCAACATGAAGCGTAACAAACTCAAGTTCTACACCCTTTGCTTTAATTTTTTCTAATAATTCAGGCGTAAAATGCAGCCCTGCTGTTGGTGCAGCAGCAGATCCCTTTTCCTTTGCATACACCGTTTGATAACGGTCCTTATCCTCCAATTTTTCATGAATATAAGGAGGCAATGGCATTTCACCGATATCTTGAATTATATCGTCAAATACTCCATCGCACGTAAATTCCACAATACGACCGCCAAAGTCGGTTTTATCCAAAACAGTCGCTTTCAAACGGTCATCAAACACAATAACCTGTCCAATCGGACATTTCTTGCCAGGCTTAACTAAACATTTCCAGCGATTTTCTCCACACGGTGTTAGTAGTAAAACCTCAACCTTTCCACCAGAACCTTCGCGATGACCATACAATCTAGCAGGAATAACCTTCGTATTATTAAATACGAGCACATCGCCTTTATGTAATTCATCAAGTAAATCGTAAAAATGCGCTTTATGTGTATATTCACCAGTTATTTTATCCAATGTAAGCAAACGCGATGTGTCGCGTGGCTCTACAGGATGTTGAGCAATAAGCTCCTCTGGTAAATCATAATCAAAATCTGTAACTTTCATTTTTATCCTTAATACATTTTTTTCAATGTAATACCACTATAGTAATGTCTTAAAATTGTTTGATAATAATTGGTATCCCCCGCACCAGCTCGTTTCGCCATTTCAGCGGCGCCCCATTGTGACATACCAAGACCATGGCCCCACCCATGACCTTTAATGTACACTGTATCATTCTTGCCTGTGAAAGTATGATATGACTTACCGGTTGAACTTGCTGGATTTTGATTGACATAAAAATCAAATAATGTTGACTTTAAACCTAACATGCCCCTCAAATCATCACCGCTTACCGTAACCTTACCCGCAGTACCTACAAAGGTCGCCGATTTAATACGCCCAGATACGCCTCTATCGGCTGTAGCCTTACCAGGATTTCCCAATGGTGTCAATTGAATACTCTTCAACTTACCCACGCCCTTACTAGCAGCATTTAACTTGCCCTCTAAGGCGCTACGACTCGTAGATACTGTCCAGTTTGACGCACTAGAATTGCTATTTGAAAAATCTTTAACACCTTTCAAGTAGGGAATATCATTGCCCCACACATTGACGCTATCCTCTGTGTAGCCACCGCCATCAGAATGGAACAATGCATTAATAGGGCGATTATTATATAACATAACAATACCCTTTGTATGATTTACAGCTGCCGTAGTACTTTGCGTTTCACCACTTACACCACCATATACCTGATGGTCTGTAGAGGTACTCACATCATAGAGTTGATTCTTATTTTGCTCCATCGTATGAAGTGCATATGTACGGGCTGCCACTGCTTGTGCTTCCAAGGCAGCTGCAGGCCAAGATGGAATAGCCTCTTGTGGAACAACGCCATATAAGTACGACTCCAACGGTACTGCATTAATAACCATCATGGCCCCATTATTGGCACGTAATGTAAGGACCCCTCTATATGATTTTCCTTCAAAAGTAAAAATATCACCACTAGATGGTTTCAATGTAACAACAGAATCAAGAGCTTTGCCATTAACAGCAATCTTATTGCCCCGTACACCTACGGATACAACCTTATGGCTACCAACCTTACCATTATTGCTAGTTAGAACGGTTACACCATTTGCACTCGATACGGAGGCATCTTGACGACTACTGCCCAGTAAAACGCGTACATCTGGTGTATTTTCTACACGAACGCGCGTTGTAGCTTGTTCTACTTGATTCTTCGTCACCACTGCAGCCGTTGCACGAGAAGGCGCAGCAGGAACTGTGGCCTTAGGCTTTATAGCAGTTGTAGTCGCAACCTTTGATTTTACACTTGGCGTCGCGCTAACTTTTGGTTTAACAGTTGTAGACGCCGTAACCTTTGGTCTAACTGTCGTAGATGCAGTAACCTTTGGCGCCGGTTTTGTAACAAGCGGTTTAAACGTGGATTTCCCAATAGTTCCACGCACAGCTTTCACAGGAGCCTTTCCCGACACAGCTGTTGAGGATTTTGCAACAATAGGTTTTGTCCCCGATTTACCCGCTACCTGCGCAGCCTCAACAGTTCCAAAGCTATGAATGCCTAACAATAATGTTGTCATAATCATTAATGGTAATTGTTTCTTTTTCATTTTATTTCCCTGTTTGCGAAATACCGAGATGATCATAAGCCAATTTGGTAGCCACACGTCCCCGCGGTGTTCTACCTAAAAATCCCAATTGCATCAAATATGGTTCATACACATCTTCGATGGTATCTCTCTCTTCACTGACAGCAGCCGCTATTGTTTCTATCCCCACCGGACCACCATCATAATTCTCAATAATACACTTCAACACACGTCTATCAATGCGATCAAGTCCCATCTTATCCACATGTAGACGTTTTAGCGCCTCATCTGCAATATCCGCAGTAATAACGCCATCCCCCACAACTTGTGCAAAATCGCGAACCCGTTTCAACAAACGATTCGCAATACGCGGTGTGCCTCTCGAGCGACGAGCTATTTCACTAGCACCAGCCTGCTCAATACCGATATTCAAAATATCCGCTGCACGAGTTACGATAAATTCTAACTCTTCTTGTTTGTAATATTCCAAGCGACTTACAATGCCAAAGCGATCACGCAATGGAGCAGCCAATGCACCTGCCCGTGTCGTAGCACCAACCAAGGTAAATTTCGGCAAATCAATACGGACAGAACGAGCACTTGGTCCCTTACCAATGATAATATCTAAGGCATAATCCTCCATGGCAGAGTACAATACCTCTTCTACACTGCGTGACAGGCGATGAATCTCGTCGATAAACAATACATCATGTTCATCAAGATTCGTCAAAATAGCAGCTAAATCGCCGGCCTTTTCTATAGCAGGACCTGATGTTATACGAAAATTAACACCCAGTTCATTAGCAATAATGCCAGCTAATGTGGTCTTACCTAGCCCTGGAGGACCATATAACAGAACATGATCTAAGGCTTCACCACGCTGTTTAGTAGCTTGAATATAAATATTCAGGTTATCCTTAGCCTCTCGTTGGCCAATATACTCATTAAAATACTTAGGTCGCAGACTATATTGCCACATGTCCTCTTCGCGATCACCGCCGCCTACGAGGCGTACTTCTTCGTTCATGGCTAACGTCCTTTCCCAAGTTCAACTAAACAAGCTTTTATCAATGCAGATACATCTTTTGAACCATCGTTTAAGGATTCAACAAGGGTTTCTACATCCCTTTGAGCATATCCTAATGACACAAGCGCTTCAATAGCCTCACCACTTGGCCCGCTATGAGAAACACCGATAGGCTGAATTGCCGCAGGGGTTTCAACACTAATCTGTGTCATTTTAACCAACTTATCTTTTAATTCTAAAACAAGACGCTCTGCCGATTTTTTCCCTATCCCCGGTAATTTGGTTAACTGTTGTACCTGTCCATTAATGACAGCCAATTTGAAAGCCTCTGGTGTCATGCCAGACAATATGCCTAAACCGACCTTTGGACCAATACCAGAAACAGAAATGAGCAAAATAAAAAGCTCATACTCTTCTTCTGTCCAAAATCCGTACAACTGCATCGCGTCTTCTCGGACATTGAGATAGGTAAACAATGTAGCCTCTTGACCTTCTATTAATTGTTGTCGTGTCGTGGTTGGCACATATACACGGTACCCTACACCATGTACATCTACATAACAAGACTCCTTGAATAGATGTGTTACAATGCCTCGTACATACCCTATCATTTAACTAACCTCATCAATCTATCTTGGTGAGAACTATGCGCCGTACAGATAGCTACAGCCAATGCATCGGCCGTATCATCGGGCTTAATTTTCTCACGAATTCCCAAAATATTCATGGTCATATAAATGACCTGATTTTTATCAGCTTTACCATAACCGGTAACAGCCTGTTTAATTTGTAATGGCGTATATTCATATATAGGTATGCGCTGTTGCTCAGCGGCCAGCAATATAACCCCACGAGCTTGACCTACCTTAATCGCCGTCGTTACATTACGATTAAAAAAGAGTTCCTCTACACCAAACTTATCTGGCTTATATTCCTCTAAAATATCGCTTAAATCATTAAATAAGATTTCTAAACGCTGTGCATCTGTCAGTTCCTTAGGGGTCGTAATAGCCCCATAGGCTACTGGCGTTAGTTTGCTTCCCTGCACGTCAATAATGCCATAGCCACAAATTGCCGTACCTGGGTCGATTCCTATAATCCGCACTCCATCCCCCTCAGTTTAAAAATGAGATAAGCCAAAGCTTACCTCGTAACACTCATAATCTATTTTATTATAGCATATTAGAACATCGAAATTCATGAAATCACGATATTTTTATTACCTTTTTACAAGGAGAAAGCAGATAAAGACAAAAAATGAGGAGTGCTCCTAGAGCACTCCCTATTTCTATTATTCTTCTTCGTCGTCTGGCAAAATACCATTGTGATATACATTTTGTACGTCATCAAGGTCATCCAAAACATCGAGCATTTTTTGCATTTTTACAGCGTCGTCACCAGATAATTCGATAGTTGTATCTGGGATCATGGTAATCTTCGCCACTTCAGTTTCGATGCCCGCATCAGCCAATGCTTGTTCTACTGCATCGAAATCTTCTGGTGTTGTATAGATTTCAAATACATCATCTTCTGCTTTGAGGTCTTCAGCACCCGCATCAAGAGCCAACAATGTCAATTCATCTTCATCGTGACCTTCTTTATCGATAACGAATACGCCTTTAGATTTAAACATCCAGCCTACACAACCGCTTTCACCAAGGTTACCACCTTGTTTAGAGAAAGCATGACGCACATCAGCAGCCGCGCGGTTACGATTATCCGTCATAACCTCTACAGTAACGGCAACGCCTGCAGGGCCGTAACCTTCATATACGATTTCTTCGTATGCGTTCATATCCGTAGCGCCAACGCCCTTGTCGATAGCACGTTGAATATTATCCTTAGGAATGTTGTTTTCACGAGCTTTTTGTAAAGCCAATTTCAAACGCATATTACCTGTTGGATCTGCACCACCCATACGTGCTGCTACGGTAATTTCACGACCGATTTTCGTAGCCAATTTAGCCTTCAATGCATCGGTTTTACCTTTTTTATGTTTAATATTTGCCCATTTTGAATGTCCTGACATAGACGCCTCCTATTTATTCCACCATGCTTCGCCCCGTAATCGATCTAAGATGATTGAAACGGCACTACGCACAGATAAATGATTGTATTCACCGTGGCCATATATAGGTTCTAAAATATAGTCAAAGCTTTCCATCGTTTCTTTTGTCATACCATAACCGGTACCAAATAATACTAACACAGGGCGGCCCTCATTTTCAAGATGTTCACGCATCCGTGCATAGGAAATTGTATTATCATAGGTCCGAGCATCGGTAGTTGCTATGATGGGTTTCACCCCTTCTAATTCCTCGATAGTACGCACTGCCACAGCGATAGAATTAACGAGTTCAACGCCTGTGAAAGCATCTTTTCTATCTGGATTATAAGTACTACCAAAACCAGATTTCCAATGTTCCATAATGGTAGCCGCTAACTCTCGTTGAGCTGGGATATTATGAATCACAAAATATTTAGACACATCATAGGTAATAGATGCGCGCGCAATATCGTGAATATCATAATTTGTAATGGCCGTCGTTATTACCTCTTTATGTTTATTCATAATAGGATAATGAACGAGTCCAATATATAAATTCGCCAATACTATATCTCCTAAATCTTAAACAACTTTTATCAATACATAGTACCACCATATCCATTACGAAGCACTAGACCTCGCACCAGCACTACCAAAGCCAGACTTTTGCCCTATAGATGATGCTTTCTTACTTCTATTATTCTCATAACTACGAAAGATTCTTCCACCGCCATAGCCATGTATAGTTGATCCTGATGACGTATATTCATTAGGTTGTTCATACGGTTTTAATGGCGATACCGCGCGATACGTCATAGTTCGTCCATCCATACGTGCCGTAGGAGGATTAAACCCATGAAACATATAATACCCAGCTGCAATAGTTGGTAACAAACTTGCCAAACCAGCATCCCACACTAAGTTTCCACCATTATCACGGTGAAAGGTAACTGAACGATTATCGTCATACAAGGCGGTTTCTTTTCCATCGCCATGGTTTAAAAGAGAATACCGATTACCTTGACTATCCTTTAATCGAACCTCCCCCTCATTTGCCTCTGGATAAACCTTATCACACACAGCATAGGAGATATCGTTCCAGTATGAATACACACCTACAAGACCAGCAACTGCGGCGAAAGCACCTGTAAGGTATATGGTTTTCTTACTTGGCTTATACATAAAACGCTCCCTTAGTGCACAGCACCGCTAATAACAAGAGCAAGCCCAACGAAAATGCCAAATACAAGAATACCAGCCGCTGTATTACCACGCATAATTTCTTCGGATAATTTATATTTACGATGCCAAATATTGATAAACATATAGCCCGTTACAAATAGTATAATACCTAGCACAGCGTATACAACACTGGCTACAATGCCATGTAACAGGGACGTATCAGCCGTAGTCACGGCTGGTGACATAATAACAGCGCGCAAAATTTCACCGATACCGATAAATGATCCCGCTGAAAGCCACGCCACAGCACAGTTACCACGCTTAATTTCTTCACTAAATTTTCCAGGCACGAAGAAATCGATAACCGTATTCGCTGTTAACATCAGTATAACGCCAAAGCAAGCATAAAAAATTGTCAATAATACATCTGGTATATAAATCATAATAAGCCTCCTAATAATATAATTTTGTATTGGATGTGTTGTTAGAGTTGCTGGTAGGATACAATCGTTCGCGTCCCGTATTATCCCCTAGTCGAACCATGGTCGCATAGTTATCGAGTATATGAGAGCTGATTAATGTACGATCAATAATTTTCCAATCCTCTTGTGTTAATTTTGATTGTTCACATACCTTAACCCTAGTTTGTCCATCCGTATTAGTGATGAGATACACCAAGTCCCCAGAATAAAATACGATAACTTCATGTCCCTCTTCTAAGTTATCCCGCTCATTCTTAATATCACCATTCACAGAATCAATCAAGTCTAATGCGGTACTAACAGGATCTAGTGTAGACGTGTATACATAGTCGCTATCCGAATCTGTTTTTGTATAATATGCAGATATGTCATGCATATGTTCTTTTGCCGTGTAAGGCACTCCAAACATAGCGCGTATACTATGCCAAGACAAATCATTGTCCGACCAAAATAGAAATAGTAAAAATAGTACACCATACCCCACGCCAACAGCAATAGATCCAAACCTCTTTTTCATTGATTTGTTACGCATCTTTTGCTTAATAGCTTGAGCGGCTGCATCATTACAAAGACGAATGTTCACCAAGGGCACGCGTGATCCTTCGGCAAACATTTTTTTACCTTCAAACCACTCTTCTTCAAAGAATACACTAGCACCACCTTCACAAGGTAGCTGATATTCTCGATATCCTGCGCGGTCCCCTACGGAGGCACCACTTTCACCATCCACATCGACAACCTTTTCTAAACCGATTTGATGTAATGTAAAATCTTTCCCCGGCCGTGTATGAAAGGATGTTCTAGATACGGTACACCATTCATTATCATTATACTCAATGGTTAACCATATTTTATCGATTCCCTCAACAGCCTCTAGTCCATATTCATGCCAATAATCACCAGGTGATTTGGTCATAGACGGCTGGCCCCTATAGGATTGTTCCTTATCTGCTTTTGGAATAATCTCTATATATTTAATTTTCTCAGTGATTACATAACGGCTGCCATGAACCTCTAAGACATCATAACAATTAAACTCCATACGCACCCTCGCTAAAATAGACATAACCACAATTGCTGCGAAGTACACCTATTATCCTTTGTTTAACCATACTCTATATGGTCAAAAATTACATAGTATTTCTCTTACTCTATTAGTAATGGTACAAAGTATGCTTCTGTACCAGCTATCTCTTCTGGGGAAAAACGGCACCCTACTGCGGAGGCTTGATCGCCAAGCATAAAACAGGATAGGGTAAAAAATCCATCTTTCACTCCACAATCCACTGTATGAGTAAAACGTTTCTGCTGTATAAAGTCTTGATACATCACCTTTTTACTGTCCCGACAAACGATATCGTCATAGTTATCAACTAGCTTTTCCATGTAAAGCTCAGATGTATCACCACGCTTTTGAACAACTTGTACATGCCTTCCTTCACGGCCCCAAATTTCCTTTTGAATATAAAGGCCATCATCAAGAGCGGAAAAATCATTTTCAAAATAGGATGGTGCCAAATAACGCTCGATGATATCTCGATCTGGTTTTGTAAAAAATTGATCTGTTAAATACAATGCATATACTAAGGACATAAAGGATTTATTTTGTAGAATAATGGACTCTGGCGGATTAAAAAGAGCAAATCTATTCTCCTCGTACAGATCTAAGAACATCTCACCCAAAGGTTCATTATCAGGTGTTTGTTCATCAATCAAAAGTTCCATGGGATGCAATCGATATAATAGAGTCGCATGACTACCATCTTCTAAAGGAATGCCCTCATCATCAATCTTCATATCATAAAAGGATATGAATCGCGTGTCTGCCTCAGGACAGGCTGTTTTTAGCTCATTCATAAGAAACTGTGTTGTTCCATAATCTTCAAAATAATCATGAAAACAAGAGAATACAAAGGGATTCTTAGGTAGACTCTCTCTATTTGTCCGCATAGATTCATATTGATTTCTACCATACTTAGCAGATAAAACAGCATCATACATGCGCTTTAAAAATGTATGTAATTCATTTCGGCATTCTATATTAGGATGTTTTCGTCCTACATAATTAGCTGCCACTTCATTGGCATAATAGCTTTCAATGAGAAAACATGGCGTATCTGCATTAAGTTCTACCATCCGCAAATTGCCATTTACATCGAGAACAAAATCAAAGCGTGATAACCACGTCGGTAACCCTAAGGCATTCGACTTATGTAAGTAAGGAATTAAATTGTCTGGCATATCCATATTTCGAGCAAAGTCATCTGGTGCCAGTTGAAATACTTTTGCAGCTTTACAAAATATTTGAAATAGTCTACGCGAAGCATGGCGAATTTCATCGTAAAAGTCAGATGAAAAGGCCTGCATAGACAAGGAAGGATATCGATCATCATACCCTTCATATTCCACGAAATTAAATATATTTCTATCAAGCTCATCAATATAGGATTTCATTGTTCATCCTTTCATTAAGAGGCACCGCTCGAAGTTCGAGCCCCTACACTACCAAAGCCATACTTTTCACCAATTCTATGTGCTCGATTACTCGTTTTAGTATTGTAACGACTTCTAGTCATTTCATTAATAGTTCTAGCCACTCTTGCACTATTAGATTTACTAGCGCCTGTATTTGTATCAAAAGGTGTAAGAGGTGATGTAGCGCGATAGGTCATACTGGGTGCATCCATATATGCCGTTGGAGCTGAAAAACCATGAAATGCATAGTATCCTACCGCCAAAGTCGGAATCAAACTAGCTAAGCCTGCATCCCATATAATATCACCCTTCTCATCACGATGAAAGGTAACAGACTTCTCAGCATCATCATAGAGCGCAGTTTCTTTTCCATCACCATGATTAATCAAGGTATAGCTTTTACCTTCATCATCTATGAGCCGCACTTCACCATTATTTAATTCTGGTTTGACTACATCACACAAAGCATAGCTAACATCGTCCCAATACGAATAAGCGCCTACTAGAGCTGCTATAGATGTAAAGGCTATGGCTATGTAAACAGTATTCTTACTTGGTTCATACATATAATATTCCTTCGTTTGATTTCGTAACTGAAATCAATACTATATCAATCTTTTATTATATTTGATAATGTCTTACGTCCCTGCTTATTCTTTAATTCCACCATATACGCATATCGTAACAATATTTCACTGTCATTTCTAATAGTCGCTATGCGTGTATTCTCCGAATCTGACAAGTTTTTTAATTTCCCTACTTCAACATACGTAGTGCCATTGACCACACTAATAACAGATACATCTTTAGTCGTATAAATAACAATCCACCGCTCAGGAGACTTAGTGTCTTGTTTAATAGTGTAAACCTTTCCATATATAGCATCGATAAGGTCGATAGCCGTTGCATTAGGATCTTGCTTAGACGTATATACCATCAAACCGTCTTTTGTACCCTGCGGTTCATAATAATAGGAATCTTTAATGCGCTCTTCCATGGTATAAGGGAATCCCACTTCATCACGCAATTCATGCCAAGATATATCTCCTATAAACAAATATCCCAAAAAGAATAAAATGATTCCCCAACTCAGACCCAATCGCGTCCATTCTTTTCTGCGCGCTGCATTACGAATCTTTTTACTCGCTGCTTGAGCAGCCTGATCTCGCCGTCGATGTACATCAGACAAACGAATCCGCTCACCTTGAGCCTGATCCTTTAAACCTCCGTGCCAATCCTCCATAAAGAATACATAGGTTTTATCCTTTTTAATTGATCTATATTCTTTATAATCGGCCTTATCACCGCTTCTAGCTTTACTTTCACCCTCAACAGACATGACGCGTTGTAAGCCTTTATCGTACAGTTTATATCCTTTAGGCGGCGTTGAACGTAAAATAGTCTCTGAAAAGGTACAATAGTCTTTTTCCCCATTTACAATGGTGAGCCATTTTTTATCTTCACCATCCAATAGTATAAGACCATATTCGGTCCAATTCTTAGCCCCTTTATGAGTACCTAGTTCATTATTATACATTTCATCATTAAGAGTATAATTCACTGTCTTTTCTATGATGAATTCTTGATAGGAGATAACTTCAGTAACTACGTATCGCTTTCCCTGAATCTCTACAACATCATAACACTTAAAATTCATAGCCTAGACTCTTCTGCAACAATTTCTTTTAAAAGTTTAATTTCCTCTTTTGTTAATGGTCGTTCCAATAAATCGGGCCGCAACAATCGTGTCCGCTTTAAGGCTTCCTTTTGTCGCCACGTAGCAATGTTTTTATGATGACCGCTACGCAATACGTCAGGAACAACCCATCCTCTGAATTCTGGAGGCTTTGTATATTGAGGACATTCTAATAAAGGCTCATAAAAGGAATCCTCTTGGGCCCCACTAGCAGCCCCTAATACGCCAGGAATCATACGAGCCACCGCATCAGCTACGACCATAGCAGGCAACTCTCCACCTGTTAACACATAGTCACCAATGGAAATGGTTTCATCTACTAGATGCTCCTCTACACGATAGTCAACACCTTCATAATGGCCACATACGAGAATCAGTTGATCATAAGTTGCTAGTTCTCTAGCCTTTTCCTGTGTGAAAGGTTGACCCGTAGGCCCCATAAATACAATGCGACGACGTATACTTTCACCAGGATTACCAATGAGGCTCATCTCATCACACATCTCATCCGTTTCATAGTTGCCATTAATAGCACTATCATAATTAGAGGCAGCAGATTCTACGGCCTCAAAAATAGGAGGCGCCATCATGAGCATGCCTGCCCCACCACCATACGGTGTATCATCCACTTGTCCATGTTTATTATGACTAAAATCGCGCGGATTCGTCACAGCCATATCTAGCCGTCCCGCCTCTATGGCTCGTTTTATAATGGAATGACTAAAGAAGGCATCAAAAAACTCTGGAAACAAGGATATAATATCTATTTTCACAACAGGCCTCCTCCGAATACACTTATTATTATCATATATCTATATATAGCTATCTTATAATTAATTCTATCATAAGACACCTATAAATAGATATAAAAAACCGCCTAAATGGATTATACCCACTCAGGCGGATCTACGATCATCATGCGTTTATCCATATCGATGTCAATGATAACATCATCAATGGCTGCAAACAATTGATCTGGTTCCCCTTCTTTGGAAACCACATAGACATCATTAGCTCCTGGTTGTAATACATCAGTTAATGTACCAAGTACATTGCCCTTTGTATCTTGTACCTCGAGGCCAATCATATCAAAGATATAGTAGCGACCTTCTGGTAATTCTACTAAATCTTCACGACGTACTTGAATTTCTTTCTTAGCGAATAATTCAGCCGCGTTGCGATCTGGAATTTCCTTAAATGAAGCTAATACGAATTGTTTATGAAATCGTGCGGATGCAACGTGGTATTCTTTACCATCGATGTAACAGGCATCCATATGCATGAACCGTTCTGGAAAATCGGTTCTAGGCATAATACGAAGATCACCCCGCACGCCGTGCGGGGCGATGATAACACCTATAGTGATGAAATCGTTAGGCTTCATTATTGACGAAACGCAACGATTTTACCGTCTTCTAATAGGATTTCAGCGCCCATCATGGCATCCAAATTATCCCCGATTTTAACGGTAACTGTTTGCTCTAATGTACCTTGAGGAATTTCAGTCCCCAATGTCAATTCTTGAGCGTCTTTCAATTTAGCTGTTACTTCTTCTTTGAAAGCCAAGCGTTTATTTTTCTCTTCGTCGATTTGTTGACGAATTGCAGTAAGACTTGACGCATCAACTTTCGCTGCATCAGCTAAAATACGTTGAGCTTGAAACTCAATTGCTTCCAAATCTTTATTCACCATATCAAGGCGAGTTTCAAGATCGGATACAATTTTCGCTTTCAAATCTTCTGTTACTTTTGCTTTTACTGCTACAGGGACACGTAATGTCATTTCTTCCATCGGAACACTCCCTTTTAGACAATATCAACAGATATCTTTTTGTTCTCTTTAATAGCCGCCGCTTTCACCACAGAGCGAATCGCTTTTGCAATTCGACCTTGCTTTCCGATGACTTTGCCCATATCCTCTGGGGCTACATGAAGTTCATAGACCTCAACATTGCCCTTTTGGACCATGGTAACAGAAACGGCATCAGGCTGCTTCACTAATGATTTCGCAATTAATGAAATTAATTCTATCATCACAGTATGCCTCTCTATTAATTACTTTTTAGCGTCTGCAAATTTTTGCATAACGCCTTGTTTTTTGAACAAGGAGCGAACAGTGTCAGTAGGCTGAGCACCTTTAGCTAACCAAGCCAAAGCTTTTTCTTCGTCTACATTAACGATAGCTGGTTGTTTAGTAGCATCATATTGACCAATTGTGTCAACAGGACGACCTTCACGTGGAGCACGTGCGTCAGCAACTACGATACGGTAGAAAGGAGCTTTTTTAGCACCTAAACGAGTCAAACGAATTTTTAACATGTGGGATTCACCTCCTTATAATGATGTGCTGGACAGGTTCAGCGCCCCTGTCCATGTATTACATAAACGGTAATTTTGGCATTCCTGGGAATCCGCCCTTACCGCCACGCAATCCTTGTAAACGCTTCATCATCTTTCGCGCTTCTTCGAATTGTTTTAATAAACGATTTACATCTTGTACTTGTGTACCAGAACCTAAAGCAATACGCTTACGACGAGAACCATTTAAGATGTTTGGATCTTGTCGTTCTGCAGCCGTCATAGATTTAATGATAGCCTCGATGCGACGTACTTCTTTACTATTCAAATCAAGGTCTTTTAATTGATCTTTAATTTGACCCATGCCTGGCAACATACCAATAATATTTTGCAATGGCCCTAACTTTCTCACCTGATTCATCTGTTTCAAGAAATCATCTAAGGTGAAATTGTTTTTCGCCATCTTTTGCGCCATTTCACGAGCTTCTTCTTCATCGATAGCGCCTTGTACGCTTTCAATAAGAGTTTTGAAGTCCCCTAAGTCAAGGATACGAGAAGCCATGCGATCTGGATAGAATACGTCGAAACCATCCATTTTTTCGCTTACGCCCGTAAACTTGATTGGCAAACCGGTTACAGCCTTAATGGATAATGCAGCACCACCGCGCGCATCACCATCGAGTTTAGTAAGGATAACACCGTCAACGCCTAATTTTTCATTAAACGTTTGTGCTGTCGTCACCGCGTCCTGACCAATCATAGAGTCTACAACGAGTAGAATTTCATGAGGTCGAACAGCAGCTTTGATGTTGGACAACTCGTCCATGAGGACTTCGTCAATAGCCAAACGACCTGCTGTATCGATGATAACAACATCTTTCAACATATGCGTGCTTTGCTCTACGGCACGACGCGCAATATCTACTGGATTAGCTCCTGGTGTTTCATCAGCAAATACAGGGATATCGATTTGCTTACCAACTACTTGCAATTGCTTAATCGCTGCTGGACGATAAACATCGGCTGCAACAAGCATTGGATGTTTACCTTGTTTGCGAAGGTATACAGCCAATTTACCAGCCGTAGTCGTTTTACCAGCACCTTGTAAACCAACAAGCATAATAATTGTTGGAGGCTTACTGGAAATCATGATACGGCTTTGCGTACCACCTAGGAGCGCTGTCAACTCATCATTAACGATTTTAATAACCGTTTGAGCTGGGTTCAAGGATCCGAACACCTCTTCACCAAGGGCCTTTTCTTTAATGGATTTAACGAAATCTTTCGCCACCATAAAGTTTACGTCCGCTTCTAAGAGAGCAGTTCGTACCTGACGCAACGCAAGATTGACATCTTCTTCTGTAATTTTGCCCTTACCTTTTAAGGATTTAAAGGCGTCTTGCAGTTTTTCTGACAAACTATCGAATGCCATATTATCCCTCCATTTGCGTCAATAATTGTTGTACCCGCGATTGTGAAAGCACATCCGCCGGCAACGTATCTTTTAATTCATTTATCACTTGTTCGCGTGCCTCGTACTGAGCTACCAAGTGTAATTTAGATTCATAGTCATTCAAAATATGACGTGCACGCTGTAAATTATCATGTACAGCTTGTCTAGATACGCCAAGCTCCTCAGCAATTTCACCAAGGGACATATCATCTTCGTGGTGAAGTTGTAAGGACATGCGTTGCTTGTCCGTCAACAATGGCCCATAGAAATCAAGGAGTAAACTGATAAGTACTCGTTCTTCCATTTCGCCACCTCCATCACTGTCAAGTCATATTACTTTACATATACTACAGTAAAACTAACACTGTGTCAAGTAAAAATACTTAACATGTAAATAATTGATAATTATTTTCTATTTTCTCTTTAATTTCTATAATTATATGTTATAATATTTATATCTAATATTTTCAATATAAAAGATAGGAGGTATTGTATGAATACCAAACATTATGATCTTATCGTCCTAGGTTTCGGCAAGGCTGGTAAAACATTGGCCGCTAAATTTGGCTCTATGGGCAAAGCCGTTGCCATGATTGAAGAAAACCCACTCATGTATGGTGGCACATGCATTAATATTGCATGTATTCCTACAAAGACGATGATTGTAGCCGCATCTAAAGGCTTATCTTACGATCAAGTATTAAACCAACGTGAGGTTGTTACATCTCGTTTACGTAATAAAAACTTCGCTATGTTAGACACAAATGAACATGTCGATGTATATACTGGACATGGTGAATTCATTAGTAATAAAGAAATCGCCGTTACAGCTGGAGAAGATAAAATCGTTTTATCTAGTGACACTATCATCATCAATACAGGGGCTATAGCCATCAAACCTAATATTGATGGTATCGATACCGCAACAGGCTTCTATAATAGTACAGAAATTCAACATCTATCCCCTCAACCTAGTACATTAGGTATTATTGGCTCCGGTCCAATTGGCCTAGAATTTGCTAGCCTATACGCTAAATTAGGTACAAAGGTTACTGTATTCAATATTGAGGATAACATTTTAAAACGCGAAGAACCTATTGTTCAAGAATTAGCTAATGAATACTTAGCAGAACAAGGTATTACTATTTTAAACTCTGTTACACTAAATTCTGTATCTAATGACGGCAACAAGCCTGTTATCACTGCTAATAATCAGAACTATACCTTTGATGCTGTTCTCTATGCTACAGGTCGCAAACCAAATACAGCTAACATCGGTTTAGAAAATACGGATATCACTACTAACGAACGCGGTGCTATCGTAGTTAATGATACGTGTGAAAGCTCCGTTCCTGGCGTATATGCAGTAGGCGATGTAAACGGTGGTCCTCAATTTACGTATATTTCTCTCGATGACTTCCGCATTGTATTTGGTGCACTTACAGGTAATGGCCAATACACATTAAAAGATCGCAAAAATATTCCTTACACAACATTTTTAACACCGCCACTGGCTCGTGTAGGTCTCACAGAAGAAGATGCTATCAACAAAGGATATACAGTTAAAACTAAAGAAATGCTCGTAGCCACCATGCCAAGAGCTCATGTAAACGACTATTTAAAAGGTGCTTTTAAAATTGTAGTAAATGCAGATAACGATTTAATCCTTGGTGCTACACTTTATTCTCAAGGTGCTGAAGAGTTGATTAACCTCATTAAAATGGCTATGGATAACAACATTCCATATACATACTTCAAAAATCAAATCTTCACACATCCTACCATGGCAGAAAATCTAAACGACCTTTGTAATTTCTAGCACAATACTATTTGATATAAATTATAAACACAAAAAGAGAGCTCATTAGCTACTACTACCATGCTAATGAGCTCTTATTTTTAATTTTTCGTGAACAGTCTACGCACTACTGATTGCAATTTAGGTGTCAATACAATAGCTACCACAATCCCAGCCGCACTTGTAATCAAGGAGTATTGAATTTTGCTAGCTGCTACGGCTGCACTTTCAAGAACAAACCACCATGCTAAGAAATAGCCAAATGCAGTCCAAATTGTACCAATAATAAGAGCACTCAAAATACGTGTAAAGGATGCTGTGGGCTTTGTAATGGATGGTGGCAAGTAACCTGCTGTCATACCACCTACAATAAGGCCTGCAATACCTTTAATAAAGAAAGAGAATACAATGTACTGCATATGACCACCAAAAAGGTCAAACAAAGCGGAACCAATGGCTGCGCCTAAACCACCGTAGAGACCACCGAAAAGAATGGATGACGTAAAGAGCGCTGCAGATCCTAAATGAACCATGGCCCCTCCTGGGATTTCAATGCGGATAGTTGTTGCCACTGCACATAAGGCTGCAATAAAACCTATATATACAATATCACGAGTTTTTAATTTCATAATCAAGCTCCTTTCGTCCTATTATTAATAACTATACTCAGTATAACAAATCGTACACAATTTAAAAATACCAGCTTTATAGGAATTAAATAGGTTCTATAATAAATGTTGGGGTGACACCACTACGGTGTCACTTCCAACATTATTTTTTTGCAAAAAAATAAGCATACAAGACTCACATACTTTACAATAAAAGTGTCAAAGTCCTAAAGAAAGGATGTGAGCTTATATGCCTACTACTGATTATACTGAATTTTTACATAATGTAAAACAAGAGTTTATTACAAACAGCTACGAATTGGACGGAACATTTATTTTTGACATAGAATTACCGGTAACACCACATATTTGCCCAAAATGCGGAGAAACTACAGAGCGTATTAAAGATTACCACATACGTACGGTAAAATTTGGAAAAGTACAACGAGGACCATTAATTGGAAAATACAGACAACGTCGATATATTTGCCCTCATTGTAAGCATTCTTTTGCCGAGAATAATCCATTTGTACGAAAATATATGCAACTCAGTATAACCAATATTAAAATGCTATTTGATAAACTTACTGAAAGTTTAACCTATACTGCTATTGCTAAAGAGTGTGATACATCTATTACTACAGTATTGCGCTATTGCTCTATGATTACTATACCTAAGCCTAGAACACTACCTACTGTTATTGGCATTGATGAATTCAAAGGAAATGCAGAAGGCTATCAATACCAAGTCAATTTAACCAATCCAGATACACATGAAATATTAGATATTTTACCGAAACGTGATACGCAAGCATTAATCCGCTATTTTGCATCATTTAAACATAAAGATCGAGTACAAGTTAAGTTTATTGTAATGGATATGTCCATACAGTTTAAACGCATCATGGAGGCG
>NZ_PPCZ01000017.1:0-591 GCF_002959815.1 Veillonella sp. T34266-5 | reverse complement strand
AAAAACAATATGATATTTACATCTCCATTTACTATGTGATAAGCTTTTTACGTCATTCATTGACATTGAACCTCCTATGTTGAAATGTTGTGGTTGCCAGACCAACTTTATTTTACCACTAGGAGGTTCTTTCCTTTTCTCTAAGAATTTTTTACCGACCCCCAGTTTAACTGGGGGTTTAGTCATGCCTATTCGGCGCACAATAATAAAAAAGGCTAACCATTTGGTTAGCCTTTTAGCTTAATCAGCGACTTCCTATCATTCCTCACTGTGGATTTCTCATCGCTGCTTTGCAGCTGGAGAAATCTTACGTTCGGATGAAGGTGATGTGTGGCTCCCATACGTCGCTACGCTCCTCTGTTAGCTCACACCCTACCTTTCCCAGGTGCCCTGGTCGGACTCTACATGTAAGCATATAAAATAAAAAAGGCTAACCATTCGGTTAGCCTTTTAGCTTAATCAGCGACTTCCTATCCTCCCAGGCCGTCTCCAGCCAAGTACTTTCGGCGTTTACGAGCTTAACTACTGTGTTCGAGATGGGAACAGGTGGACCCTCGTAGCTATCGCCACTGAATCTGTCAGAGTTTGTAC
>NZ_PPCZ01000016.1:0-124122 GCF_002959815.1 Veillonella sp. T34266-5 | reverse complement strand
TATCAATACCAAGTCAATTTAACCAATCCAGATACACATGAAATATTAGACATTTTACCGAAACGTGATACGCAAGCATTAATCCGCTATTTTGCATCATTTAAACATAAAGATCGAGTACAAGTTAAGTTTATTGTAATGGATATGTCCATACAGTTTAAACGCATCATGGAGGCGCTATTTCCACATGCACACATTATCTGTGATCGATACCATGTGTGTCGACTTGTGGATTGGGCGGTAGAGCGAGTTAGAAAGCGTGAGCAACATAAACTGGCTGCTTATTCACGTATGTTAAAACAGAATCGACGTGTGCTAATGAAACATCCAGATCATTTAACGGAAGCTGAACACATTAAGCTCTGTGAAATACTTCGAATTTCTGAAGATATACGGAAAGCATATGCTTTAAAACTATCTTTTAGAAAAATCTTTTCAACCTATGGTAAACAAGGAATAGCTGCACATTTAACTCATTGGTTGGAATTAGTAAAAGCATCTGGTTTGAAAGAATTTAATAACTTCTTTACATCATTTCCTGCATGGATGACTCAATTAACTAATGCATTCTTACTCCCATATTCTAATGGATACACAGAAGGAACTAACAACAAGATTAAGGTATTAAAACGAATAAGCTATGGGCTTCGCCACTTTGGTAGATTCAGAGTACGTATTCTACTTTTGAGCAAAAAGAATGGCACCAACCATACATATGATTGGTGCCAAACAAGACTCGTAGGGTGAACACCCCAACATTTGACAGAGAGCCCTCAAAAAGGTCCTACCGAATATCGGTAGGACCTTTCTTCATATACAGAGGATTAGAAAATATTTTTGCTGTAATTAGCGTATTTAGCTTCTAATTCTTCCATTTTGTCATTCATTTCGATTTGTAATGCAGATGCAGTATCATAATCTTCAGATTGTAAAGCTTCTACAATACGTGTGAACAAAGATTTGCGATCATCGCTATCTTTTGCAAGATAGAAACGTAAGTCATTAACTTCTGCAAAGCGTTTGTCATCAATGCTATTGCGGCTATCTGTATGAATAGATACCATTTTACGTACTGTATCCATATTATCAGGAATGATACGATGAGCCAATACGAGTTTCCAACGTTTCAAGATGGATGCAATGAAGGAATCCATTAAGTCATGAGCAAATGCATCGCCTTGTGCCAATGTATTTACGAGTTCAGGATTATTTTTATAACCTTTAATGTTTTCCCATACAGTTGCAGGAGCTACGCCGAACATTTGATTACGTTCTTCTTGAGTGTAGTCTTCGAATACATCTTTTTCAGAACGGAATGCACGTTCTTTAGGTAAGTAATCCGCATCTTGACCAGCTTCTTTAGAAAGTTCTGCTTCCAATTGAGCTTGAGTTTTACCACTTGTAATAGCATATTTCATACCATCAAATGCAGAGATGAAAATCAATGCTAATGCAGTGTATGTATTTGTATAAGGGTTTGGAGAACGCAATTCATAACGTGTAGCCATTGGATTGTCGATATCGCGAATCAAACCGCAAAGGATTGTACGGTTACGGCTAGGTTCAGAAGGATCATTACCTAAAGAAGTTACGATACAAACTGGAGCTTCGAAACCAGGTTTCAAACGATTCAAGGAATCTGTTGTAGAGCTGATGAATGGGTTAATAGCTTCATAGTGTTTCAATAGACCCATGATTGCACCAATACCCAAGGAGCTTGCAGATTCTTTTTTCATATCTTCTGGGCTGAACAAGTTAACAAGTTTGCCAGATTTTAATTTTGCCATTACGCCAAAGTGAGTATGTTCACCAGAACCAGCAACACCGATAATTGGTTTTGCATTGAATGTTACATCAAGACCGTTTTCACGGAATACTTCACGAACGATAATACGAGCTTGTAATTCGTTATCTGCTGTTTGTAATGGGTTACCAGAGAATTTCCAGTCGATTTCCAATTGTTCCAATACAACGGATTCATGGCCATCTTCATCAAGTTTAGCTTTTACACCACCAACTTCTTTATGGCCCATTTCAGCCACCATACCGTATTGATCAAGACGTTCTACAGCTTGTTCTAATGCAGTACGAACAGTGCCGTGTGTACGTTGCCAATATTGTTCTTGCAAACGTTGGGAAACGGACAATTCTTTTTTAGTAACTGTTTTGGAAGGCGTTTTTACCCAAAATTCTAATTCAGTAGCAGATGTGAAAACGATATCTACCACATCATCAGCTTTCACATGAGGCATACCAGGTAAGCCTTTTTCTTTGATCAAGGACAATAATTCTGCACGAACATAGTCACAGCTGCGTTTTAAGATAGAACGAGAATCTACATAGCGGTAATTATGCATTAAGAATGCAGGAATACGAAGTGTACCAGTTGGCAAACCTGTTGCTTCATCAATGTTTTCGTAGTTGTAATCAACAAACCAGTTTACACTTGGGTCGCCCCACATATCAACACGAGCATTGTTCAATGTAGCGATATTAGTTAATACTACAGAGGAACCATCAGTTTGAACAGCACGGCCTTCAAAGAATGCTTCATAATCATCAAAGAATGCAGCCATTGGGATTTTTTCATCTGTATCATTACCAGCTAAGTCGATACCTACTAAAGATACAAATTTAATTTCTGGATGTTGTTCTAATAGAGATAAAACCCCTTCTTTACCATATTGACCTGCAGGAATGTAATACAATAATTCTTTTGTAGCCATATTTGTTCCTCCTAAACTATAAAAAAAGACTCCAACAATATAGATATACAAACTGCATACCTATCCAGTGGAGTCTTCATTGACTAATTATTTTCTTGAGTACATATTACCATAGTGAGAAAATTCTTGTCAATAAATTTCTATAGAATTTTATAAGAATATTAACCTAATAATTCTTTTACGATTGTATTTACTAATTTACCATCTGCACGGCCTTTTGTATGAGGCATGACATGTTTCATTACATTACCCATATTTACATTATCTCCGCAATCAGCAATAGCTTTTTTTACAACATCGCGAATTTCATCTTCTGTCATTTGTGCTGGCATATATTTTTGAAGAACAGCTATTTCTTCCTTAACATGGCTAATTAAATCTTCACGACCTGCTTTTTCAAATTCTGTAAGAGAATCTTGGCGTGTTTTCATTTCTTTAGCTAAAATACCTAATACACCATTATCATCGAGTTCAATTTTATCATTAATTTCTGTATTTTTAATAGCACTATTGACCATACGAATAACAGATAAAGCTATTTTACCTTCTTCTCGAGCCTTCATAGCAGCTTTCATATCTTCTTTTAATTGATCTTTTAAACTCATGGTAACCTCCTATATGACTCAATCATTAAAAAATATTAGTATATTACAAACTAATATATATAAAGAAACCCTAATTCTGGATTTCATGAAGCCATGAAAAGGCAGAATTAGGGTAATCATCTTATGCTCTGAATTTGCGTTTTCTTGCTGCTTCAGATTTTTTCTTTCTTTTTACGCTTGGTTTTTCGTAGTGTTCGCGTTTTCTTACTTCAGACAAAACACCTGCTTTTTGGCAGGAGCGTTTGAATCGACGAAGAGCACTTTCAAGCGTTTCGTTTTTACCGACTTTAATTTCAGACATCTATATCCCTCCCTCCAAAATTAATCTCAGGGAAGTGCTGATAATTTTATTTACGCACATATACATATTATATGTAGAACACTAGGTTCTGTCAATATATACCGCTATATTTTATAGGAATTTTATTACAAATCAATATTTTTGATGTCTTACTACTGAAAAATTAATAATTTTCCTATTACAAGCTATTACGCTTCAGGCCAACCCATTTCTTCGCCACCTAATAGATGCGCATGCATGTGGAATACACTTTGACCAGCTTTTGCGCCAGTATTAAAAATCAATCGATAGCCATCCTTAGAAATACCAAGTTCTTTTGCTACATCACGAACAAATGGTAATAGACCTTCAACATAGTCTTCATTCTTCTCTGTAATGTGTGCAATATTAGCAACATGATTTTTAGGAACAATGAGTACATGAACTTTTTTCACAGGTTCAATATCATAAAAGGCATAAAATTTATCATTTTCTAATACTTTTTTAGATGGAATTTCGCCATTAATAATTTTACAAAAAATGCAGTCACTCATGTGAGGCCTCCTATTATCTTATTCAATGATTACAAAATCTTTATCAACAGCAACTACAGTACCACCAATAAGATCACCTATAGCATGCTGTCCATCTGACTTAACTCTACCATGTATATATTCATTTGTTAAGCCTATATAGTATCCATTTTCTTCTTTTTCAATAAGAATTTCTCCCGGTTTACCTATACGAGATGTTGCATATGCATGTAGACCTTTTTCGCTTAGATCATTTAATAATGCTACGCGAGCTTTCTTAACGGCTTCGGGTACTTGATTTGGCATGGTCGCAGCTGGCGTCCCTTCACGGATTGAATACGGAAAGGCATGAATATGAGTAAAGCCTATTTCTTTAACCGTATTCATCGTTTCATCAAAGTCTTCATCCGTTTCTTGTGGGAATCCAGCAATGATATCGGTAGTAATTGATAAGTCCGGAATGCGATTTCTTAAATTCTTAATCAAATCTTTATATTCTTGAAGCGTATAATGACGTTTCATCAATGTTAGAACATGATCTGACCCTGCTTGTAGAGGTAAATGTAAATGTGGGCATACACGCTTATCGGTAGCCATTAATTCAATAAGTTCTTCCGATACTTCAACAGACTCAATAGATCCAAAACGTATGCGATGTAAGTTTGGAATTTCTAAGAGAGCTTTCACCACATCGGCAAGCGTTGGTCTTCCTGGTAGTTCAACGCCATAGTTTCCAAGGTGAATCCCGGTTAAAACGATTTCATGAAATCCATGTTCTACTAAACGTTTCGCTTCATTTACAATATCATCCACTTTACGGGACTTTAGTTTTCCACGCGTATAAGGAATGATACAAAATGCACAATAATTATTACAACCTTCTTGAATTTTCATGAAAGCTCTCGATTTATCAGATTCATTACCGAACAATGGCATCTCTTCAAAATTAGACTCTTTCATGATATCGCGAACAGCATTAATTTGGCGTTCTGTTGTTTCCAGTTGTTCAACAAGTTCAACAATTTTTGAACGATTGTTGGTGCCAATCACAAGATTAACACCATCAATGGCAGCAATTGCATCGGGATCAAGTTGTGCATAACAACCTGTAACAATAACATAAGCATCTTGATTTTGACGTTTAGCTTTACGAATTAATTGGCGAGACTTTTTCTCGCCCATATTCGTAACAGAACATGTATTAATAACGTAAATATCAGCCTTAGAATCAAAATCAACAGCTTCATAATCATGTTGTAAAAATAACCCCTTCATAGCATCCGTATCATATTGATTGACACGACACCCTAGAGTTGTAAAGGCAACGGTTTTCATTGCACCTCCCATTTCTTTATATAGATATCATATAGCATATGTATATAGTATTTTATAGTTCTAATTCATAGTGAACCATCGATAATGCAGCAATCGCAGCCGTTTCGGCACGTAATATAGTATGACCTAATGTAACTGATTGTCCACCACATTCTATAATATCATTGATTTCTTTCTCTTGAAAGCCCCCTTCAGGGCCAATACAAATTAAGATATCCCTATTAGTAGAATCACTATTAATAGCCTTTAAAGCATCTTTTATGGAGTAGCCCGCTTCATTTTCATAAGCAACCAATTTTAAAGATTCAGATTCGATGTCTAATACATTAGAAAGTGGCTCACCCACAACGAGCGTAGGCAGCTGTGTGCGCCCGCATTGTTGAGAAGCTTCCAACATAATCTTTTCCCAACGACTATATTTTGACTGTAATTTTTTTGCATCGTACTTAGCAACACAATTCGATGTAGGTACAAGATATACGGTATCAACATTAAGCTCTGTAGCTTTTTGTAAAACCCATTCTAATTTTTCACCTTTTAAATAAGATTGTACTAATATGGTTCTATGCATAGATATAGGAGAATCAATATATTCTATAAGACTAGCTTGTGCTAAGCCATTTATCTCATCATTAATCTGATAGATACCACAACGGTTATCGCTACCTGTGACAGTAATTGGTTTCTCTATATTATGGCGAAATACATGTAATATATGATGAGTCACATCTTTAGGTAATACAATGGATTCATCTAATGGTGTAGGAATAAATATCTTTTTCATCGTTTTTCTAGCGCAAATGTATGCCAAGGTCCAGCAATGCGCTCCTCAATAATATGCCACTCTTTATTAATATAAGGCATAATCTCATCATACCGATCATCAATAATACCACTAATGATAAGAATACCTTTATCATCAAGTTTTTTACCAATTTGTGGCAATAAAATTTTTAAAGGATCTACTGTTAAATTCGCTAAAATTAATTGAGCGGTACCCTTAAAATCAGTATCCAAATTACCACAAATGATATCAGCTACGACATGATTATTATCACAATTAATTCTTGCCTGTTTAGCTGCATATTCTTCTATATCGATACCTACAAGATGTTTTATACCCAAATGAGCAGCTACTAACAACAGAATGCCTGTCCCAGTCCCAATATCTAAACAAGTAACAGAATCTAAATTCATGGATTTACTATAGGCCTGTAAAAGTTCTGCACAAGTTCTCGTAGTTTCATGAGAACCAGTACCAAATGATATATCGGAATCGATTTCGATAATAGTTTTATTCTGCTCATTATCATATTCTTGCCATGCAGGTTTGATTATTAAATTAGGTAGTATTTCTGTAGGTTCTATATACTGTTGCCAAGAATTGAGCCACGTAGATTCATCTAACATATGTGCATCTATTGATGTGATTTCGATATTGCTTTCGTTAAGACGCCCCTTTATATCAGACTCAATCGTGTTAGGATCTAATGATGCATCAGCATAAAGTGTTAATTGTACTAAATTCGGTTGATTATCTACATCTTCTTCTATAATTCCATTGTCTGCATAATCGCCAAAAAGAGTAGTCACCTCATCGGTGGCTACTCTTTCGCAGACAATAGATATTTCTATCCATTGCATAAATGCTCCTTTACTATTGATGCGCAGGAACAAACCATTCACGCATCAGAGCTGTTCATTTAGTTAAACAATCCTTAATTTTCTCAAATAAACTCTTACTAACTTGTAAGTTATTCACATCTTCATTGCCTTCTTTAGCAAATCGAAGTAATAATTCACGTTGTGTTTCAGTTAATTTTTTAGGTGTTTGAACCGTAACAACAACGTGTTGATCACCACGTTGTTTTGGATTGCGTAAATAAGGAATACCTTTGCCCTTAAGTCTGAATGCAGTTCCCGTTTGAGTGCCTTCTGGGATCTTCAATTCTACTTTACCATCTAAGGTATTCACTTGTATAGTCGCTCCTAATGCAGCTTGTGCAAAGCTAATAGTAACACGACTGATAACATCATTGCCATTTCGTTCAAATTCTTTGTGCGGGCGTACGTAAATATAAACGTATAAGTCGCCTTTTGGACCACCTAATATACCCGGTTCACCTTCATTGGAAACGCGTAGACGAGATCCGTTATCTACACCAGCTGGAATCTTAATATCGATTTTTCGTTTTACTAAGATTTCACCAGATCCACGACATTTGGAACATGGTTTTTCAATGACCTTACCAGAACCATGGCAACGAGAACAAGTACGAGCAGATTGCATACGACCAAATGGTGTATTTTGAATAACAACCTCTTGACCAGAGCCATGACAATTAGGGCATGTATCAACCTTGGATCCAGGTTCACCGCCGGTACCATGACAATGATCACATTCTTCATGACGTTGAATGTTGATTGCCATTGATTTACCAAAAGCAGCATCCTCAAAGGATATATCTATGTCTTCACGAAGATCATTACCTTTTTGAGGACCATGTTGCTGGTGTCCACCACCAAACATGCCACCAAAGAAATCACCGAAGATATCACTGAAACCACCAGCCTGACCACCGAAACCGCCAAAACCGCCTTGGAAACCACCGGCGCCAGCGCCGCCTCCTTGTTTGAAGGCGTCGTGGCCGAATTGGTCATATTGAGCTTTTTTAGTTTCATCAGACAATACTTCGTAAGCTTCGTTAGCTTCTTTAAACTTTGCTTCTGCTTCCTTTGGATTATCTTTATTTACATCTGGATGGTATTGGCGAGCCTTTTTACGGAAGGCTTTTTTAATTTCATCTTGAGTTGCATTTTTGCTGACCCCTAAGATGTCATAATAATCTCGTGCCATTAGTTACCAACCCTTCTTATTTCTTATCGTCATCAACTACAGTGTAATCAGCATCAACTACATTATCGTCAGCTTTTGTTTGTTCACCTTGTTTAGCATCACCAGCAGCTTGTTGTGCTTGTTGAGCAGCAGCATACATTTGTTCAGCTAATTTATGCAAAGGTTGTTCCAAAGCTTCACTATCTTTTTTAATATCTTCAATATTGCCAGCTTCGATGGATTTTTTCAATTTATCCTTAGCTTCTTCAACTTCTTTCAACAATGCAGCATCGCCTTTACCTTCAAGATCTTTCAAAGCTTTTTCAGCTTGGTATACTAAGGAATCTGCATTATTTTTAACATCTAATTCTTCTTTTCTAGCTTTATCTTCTGCTGCATGAGCTTCTGCTTCTTTAACCATGCGTTCAATTTCGTCTTCTTTCAAGCCGCTAGAAGAAGTAATTGTAATTTTTTGTTCTTTTTGAGTACCCAAATCTTTAGCTTTTACATGTACGATACCATTAGCATCGATGTCGAAAGTTACTTCGATTTGAGGAACCCCACGAGGAGCTGCTGGGATGCCATCCAAGTTGAAACGACCCAATGTTTTATTATCTGCTGCGAATTCACGTTCACCTTGCAACACATGGATATCTACAGATGGTTGGTTATCAGCTGCAGTGGAGAATACTTGAGATTTAGATGTAGGAATTGTAGTGTTACGATCAATGATACGAGTAAATACACCGCCCATTGTTTCGATACCAAGAGACAATGGAGTTACATCAAGTAACAATACATCTTTAACTTCACCTACTAATACACCACCTTGAATAGCAGCACCGATAGCTACGCATTCATCTGGGTTAACGTTTTTAGTTGGTTCTTTACCCAATACTTTTTTAATAGCTTCTTGTACAGCTGGGATACGGCTAGAACCACCAACTAACAACACTTTATCGATATCAGATGCAGATAAGCCAGCATCGTTCATAGCTTTACGAGTAGGTTCAATAGTAGCTTGTACCAAATCAGCAGTTAACTCTTCAAATTTAGCACGAGTCAATGTTACATCCAAATGTTTAGGACCAGTAGCATCAGCTGTGATGAATGGCAAATTGATGTTTGTGCTAGCTACGCCAGACAATTCAATTTTAGCTTTTTCAGCAGCTTCTTTTAAACGTTGGTCAGCTAATTTATCATTGGATAAATCGATACCAGTTTCTTTTTTGAATTCTTCAATAAGGTAATTCATGATACGTTGGTCGAAATCATCGCCGCCAAGGTGGTTATTACCAGATGTTGCCAATACTTCGAATACGCCATCACCAAGTTCAAGAATGGAAACATCGAATGTACCACCGCCAAGGTCAAATACAAGAACTTTACCATCTTCGTCTTTATCTACACCATATGCAAGAGCAGCAGCTGTAGGTTCATTGATGATACGAAGTACTTCAAGACCTGCAATAGAACCAGCATCTTTAGTAGCTTGACGTTGAGCATCTGTAAAGTATGCTGGAACAGTAATAACAGCTTGTTTTACAGGTTCGCCCAAATAAGCTTCTGCATCAGCTTTAATTTTTTGAAGAATCATTGCAGAAATTTCTTGAGGTGTATAAGATTTACCTTCTACAGTTACTTTGTAGTCAGAACCCATATGACGTTTAATAGAAATAATTGTGTTTTCTGGATTGGATACAGCTTGACGTTTAGCCAATTGACCAACTAAACGTTCGCCATTTTTCGCAAAACCAACTACGGAAGGAGTTGTACGTGCACCTTCTTGGTTTGTAATAACCGTAGGTTCGCCGCCTTCCATAACAGCAACACAAGAGTTTGTAGTCCCTAAATCAATACCAATTACCTTTGCCATAATATATGACCTCCTAATACTTATAATCTATTCAACAACCTTAACCATTGCTGGTCGAATACAACGACCATCCACAGTATAGCCAGTTTGCAGTACTTCACATACCGTATCAGATTCATATTCATCTGATGGTACGCGCATAATTGCTTGATGGAAATTTGGATCAAATGGTTTACCAACTGCATCGATAACAGCTAAACCATGCTTAGACAACATAGCCATCAAGTTTTGATGAATCATAACAAATCCATCAAGGAATACCTTTGTATCCCCTTCTGCAGGAGCTTGTACAGCTCGCTCAAAATTATCTAATACAGGTAGCAAATCTTTTAGGACATCGCCCTTAACAAAACCTGCCAACTGTTCTTTTTCTTGATTAGTACGGCGTTTAAAATTTTCAAAATCCGCTTGTAAGCGTTTATAACGATTATCAAAATCGGCTTTTAATTCTTCTAACACCTCACTTGCATCAACTACAGACTCTTCAGCATTTTGCGCTTCCGATTGTTCCTTCGTTGCTTCTGTAGGCTCAGAGATTTCTTCGTCTACCACATCTTGTTTAATTTTTTCTTCAGACATGCCTTATCCTTTCTATGTTTGATTCCTTGCCATCGTTTCCATTAAATGTTTCATATAGGAAAGCATATTAATAATTCGACTATATTCCATTCGCGTAGGGCCCAATATAGCCAATGTACCAAGTTGATTATTATCTTGAGAAAAATCAGTTTGAATAAGACTCATATCACTTAATGCTTCCATTTGATTTTCTGAACCAATCTTAATTTTAATTGGTTTGTTTGAATTATCTTGCAATATGTGACCTAATTCTTGTTGTTCTTCTAATAATGAAAGTACAGGCTGTACCTTTTCAACCGTTTTAAATTCCGGTTGTCGTAACAACTCAGTAGTACCAACAGAATAAAATAAACGTCGCTTTGTGATGGCCCTTAATAAGGTTTCTCCGATTTGTAATAATACGGATTTTGAACCGTCTATGTGTGCGATAATTGCACTTATTTGAGCCGATGTAATATCACGTAAAAGCTTATTTTGAACGGCATTGCTAAATTGTATAGCTAATCGTTGTAATTCATCAGCTTTCACTGGTGATGTAAAATACATCAATTCATTATCAAGTGCACCGGTTGCAGTTATTACAACCATAACAGCTTGGTGAGCATCAAGAGGTAAAATATGTATATATTTTAACATTGCTTGATCATGTCCAGGGGCTAATAATAAGCTCATACTATGACTGATTTGAGAAACTAATCGAGCCATATGTAATAACATTTCATTGCCAGAAAGCTGCGAATCATTCCATATAGAATGGATTTGTTTCACATCCTCATTCTCCACTGAACCTTGATGCATCATAGAATCAACGTATAAGCGATAGCCTTTTGACGATGGTATTCTACCAGCTGATGTATGAGGTTTTTCTAAATAGCCTAAGTCCTCAAGATCAGCCATTTCGTTTCGCACCGTGGCAGGACTAATACCTAAGTTATAATTTTTAGCAATCGTCCTAGAACCAACAGGCTCAGCAGATTTTACATAATCCTCTATAATCGCTCGTAAGATGCGTTGTTTTCTTTCATCCATAATGACACCTCACTTGTTAGCACTCAAAATATTCGAGTGCTAATCGCATGTATAATATTACCATACAAAAATAAAATGTCAAGTAAAATCATCCTTAAAAACCCTAATAAAATCAGTTTAGTCAAAAAGACAATATAACTTTTATCAAAAATAAGTCAAAAAGACAATCTTCTATTTTACGAAAATTAGTCAAAAAGACAATGTACATCAGTGTTTAGAGCCGTTTGTCAATAAAATAAAAATATGCTCTTAGTTCTTTTTTACTAAGAGCATATTTTTATTATAATTTTTTATTTTCTAGTGGATTACCAAGACGTTCTAATAATTTTCCCATCCGTTCTTTTGGTTCTCCATATTCTGCATACCAATCAATCAATATATCGGCAGCCTTTTTTGCCTGCTCAATAGATAATTTACGCATCAGTATTTTTCCTGCTTCTGGACGCATACCTGTATTACCACCTACAGCAAGCATAAAACCTTGCGATGTGCCGATAAAAGCGATATCTTTTACCATAGAATCCGGGCAGTTACGGCCACAACCACTGATGCCAATTTTACATTTATGACCTGTTTTACGGCCATAATGTTTACGTTCTATATAGTCAGCTAGTTCTTCAGTCTCCATCTGACCGTTTTTACATTTTCCTTTACCTACACAGGCAATTAACGAATTGACACCTCTATGAATAACCGTAGTAACCCCATCAGGTAACTCAGCAATCAATGCCTCTTTATCATCCTTATCAATACCTGTAATTTGTATACCAGTCACCACATGTCTAAAGGAACCACCGTATTTTTCAGCTAATGATATACATGCTTTCATTTGGTCCAAAGAAAATTCATTATGTAATCCATGTATTATAACAGATGTCTTCATCTTTCCTCCTAAATAAGCATGCATATTCATCATCATCCTATTTATCCTAACATGTTACTTATTGAGAAACTATGAGAAATCTTACTCTTTTATGAATTGACTAAATACATAATTCCCATGCTTAGCACCTTCTGGCGTAAGATAATATAAGTTGCCATCTTGTATAATTAAATTCTTTTCAATTAAATTATCTAAAATAGAGCCATATATATCTTCTAATCGTATATTAAATCTGTCAGCAAAATCGACTGTATTGATTCCCCACTTGGTTCGCAAGCTTAAAAAACAATAATCTTCTCTAGCTCTTTTGGAATCGATAACTTCCTCATCTACAACAGGAAATTCAAAGCAGTCTATTTTTCTAGCATAAGGCATGACATTGCGATTATTAGCTCTTCTTACACTATCAAAAAATGAATGAGCACCAGCACCAAAACCTAAATAATCACAATATTGCCAATATTTTAGATTATGTTTACTATAGGCTTTATCTTTCGCAAAATTGGATATTTCATAACGCTCAAATCCCAAATCTTGAATCCCTTGCATCATCATGTCATACATCGTATCCTCTGTTGATTCATCAGGTAAAGAAATGACTCCTTTATCAACCAAATAATATAATCGTGTTCCTTGTTCTACTTGTAAACCATAGGTAGAAATATGATTAATAGGCAATGTACTAACAATATCTAAATTTTTATTAATTTCATCAGTTGTTTGATTCGGTAATCCATATATTAAATCGATATTAATATCTTGAAAGCCTTCCTTAAAAGCCCATTGAACTGCATTTATAGCATCCTCACGATTGTGACTTCTATGTAAACTTACTAGAGATTTATCATTAAAAGTTTGAACCCCAAAACTGATACGAGAGAATCCTAACTTATGCAGCCCCTTTAGATAAGCCTGATCTACCTCTCCAGGATTTGATTCGATGGTAAACTGACAATCAGGAGATACATTATAGGTAGTTTTAATGGTATTCAAAATTTGTTCTAACTGTAATAAGGATAATTCCGTCGGTGTACCGCCTCCAAAATAAACAGTATCTACAAGTTTAGTACGAGATTTAGGATATGCATCACCGAACATAGTCATTTCTTGAACCAAGGCATACAGATATGTATCGTAATATTCCTCTAAATTTTGATACGCTGGAAAGTCACAATATATACATTTTTGTTTGCAAAACGGGATATGGATGTATATCCCCATATCCCGCGGTACAAACAAATCGTTACGATTTGTTTCCATATTAATCTTCTACCTTTAAAATTGCCATAAATGCTTCTTGTGGAATCTCTACAGAACCAACTGCTTTCATGCGTTTCTTACCGGCCTTTTGTTTTTCTAAGAGTTTACGTTTACGAGAAATATCGCCACCATAACATTTTGCTAAAACGTCTTTACGCCAAGCTTTTACAGTTTCACGAGCTACAATTTTTGTGCCTACTGCTGCTTGAATAGGAATTTCAAACATTTGACGAGGAATTAATTCTTTTAATTTCTCAGCTAATGCACGGCCACGTGTAGCAGCGCGATCCTTATGAACGATGATAGATAATGCATCTACAGGTTCTCCATTTAACAGGATATCCATCTTAACCATTGGAGATTGTTTATAACCAATCAATTCATAATCAAGAGATGCATACCCCTTTGTAGCAGATTTTAATTTATCAAAGTAATCATAAATGATTTCGCTCAATGGTAAGTGATATACAACGGATACACGCGTTTCATCCAAGTATTCCATGGATTGATATTCGCCACGTTTATCTTGAGACAATTCCATAATAGTACCAACAAAATCCTTAGGTACAATGGTCGTAGCCTTAACATATGGTTCTTCAATATAATCGATTTCCGTTGGAGGTGGTAACTTAGCAGGATTATCCACTTCTAGCATTTCCCCATTTGTTTTATATACCTTGTAATTAACAGATGGAGCCGTAGTGATAAGTGTTAGATTATATTCACGCTCTAAGCGCTCTTGAATAACATCCATATGTAGTAAGCCTAAGAAACCACAACGGAAACCAAAGCCGAGAGCCAAGGATGTTTCTGCTTCATATTCTAAGGCAGCATCATTAAGCTGTAATTTTTCTAATGCATCACGAAGATTTTCGTAGTCTTTAGACTCTGTAGGGTAGAGACCACAATATACCATAGATACAGCCTTGCGATAACCTGGTAATGGTTCAGGTGCAGGATTATCAGCTAATGTTACCGTATCACCTACGTGACAGTCAGCTACATTCTTAATACTTGCTGCAATGCAACCTACAGAACCACATGGTAATTCTTGGACAGGCACAAGATTTGGTGTAAAGATACCGAGCTCAGTTACATCAAAATCCTTATTATCATGCATCATACGAATGGTATCTTTTGTTTTAATAGTACCTTCTTTTACGCGCACATAAGCAATAGCACCTTTATAAGCATCAAAGCGGCTATCAAAAATCAACGCTCTTGTTGGTTCATCAGATTTATCTGGTGGTGCAGGCACCTTATTTACAATGGCTTCTAAAATATCTGGAATGCCAATGCCAGATTTAGCAGAACATAATACTGCTTCTGATGCGTCTAAACCAATGATATCTTCAATTTCATGTTTAACCCGATCAGGATCGGCAGAAGGCAAATCTATTTTGTTGATAACAGGAATAATCTCAAGATCATGTTCTAAAGCGAGATACACGTTTGCCAACGTTTGCGCTTCTACACCTTGTGCAGCATCTACAACGAGTAATGCCCCTTCACAAGCTGCAAGAGAACGAGATACTTCATAGCTGAAATCCACATGGCCCGGCGTATCAATAAGGTTCAAAATGTATTCTTCACCATCTTGAGCCTTATACAAAATACGAACAGATTGCGCTTTAATAGTAATACCACGTTCTCGTTCCAAATCCATGGAGTCTAGGACTTGCGCTTCCATTTCTCGTTTTTGTAATGTACCAGTATATTCAATTAATCTATCAGCGATGGTAGATTTACCATGGTCGATATGAGCTATAATACAGAAGTTTCTAATCTTTTTCGTTGACATACTATATGAACAAGTTCAAGGAACTTGTATTCTCCTTTCTAACATACGCGATCGATAACAGCACCTCCTAATAATTGAGTGCCATTATAAAAGGCTACGGACTGACCTGGTGTAATAGCCCGTTGTGGTTCATCAAAGATAACCTCCATCGTATCGTCGTCTAAGATACGTGCCGTACAAGGCGATGGATTGGCTGCGTAACGAATTTTACCTTCCGCCTTTAACTCTTTATGGATTGTATCATCTAAGAAATTATAAAACTTACAAATCATACGATTTGTAAAAAGTCGTTCATTAGGTCCTACAATAACTTCATTACGTTCACCATTAAAGCCAATAACATATAAAGGATGTTTATAAGCAATGCCTAGTCCTTTACGTTGACCAATCGTGTAATTGAATAAACCCGTATGCTTTCCTAATATTTCACCATCTTCAGTAACAATATTACCAGATTTTGGTTTGGTTTTCATTTCTTCTACTACAAGTTTTTGATAATTACCATGCGGTAAGAAACAAATATCTACACTGTCTGGTTTCTTAGCTACTGGCAAATCATATTCAGCAGCTAATTTACGTGTTTCTGTTTTACATTGGCCACCCAATGGGAACATAAGATGACTCAAAATACGTTGATTCATATTATACATAACATAGCTTTGATCTTTAGTTGGGTCAACACCTTTATGCAATTCATATAAACCAGTGTCTTCATTATAATTAACCTGTGCATAGTGACCGGTTACCATATGTGTTGCACCAAGTTCAAGGGCTCGATTGAGCATCAAATCAAATTTGATATTTTTATTACAGAATACACAAGGATTTGGTGTACGACCATAGGCATATTCTTTTACGAAATAATCTACTACATTCTCGTAGAATACATCGCGAGCATCGATAACATGATGCTCAATACCAAGAAAATCACACATTTTCTTAGCATCTGTTACGGCAAGAGGCACCTCATCATACGGTGTCCCACTCACCCATAGCCATAGGGTAATACCAAATACTTTATAGCCTTGTTTTAGTAGCATTGCAGCAGTCAAAGAACTGTCTACGCCGCCACTCATAGCTACAGCGATAACTTTTTCCATACTTTCTCCTTTTAATGATCTCTTGATCATAAAACTAATCAGGGTGAAAGCCTGACGTGTAAAACACTAGTTCGGTGTAAAAGTCCGAGTAGTATTGCTATGAAATTATAGCAACTTATATTATAGCCTAGAACGAGGTATATTGAAAAGATTTGAAACAAAAGAATCTCTTCCCATCAAAGAAAGAGATTCTAATTATTATCTATGTTTTAATAATTCCTCTGCCGCACCTAAAATGCCGAGCATAGAATGTTCAAATACAAGACCACCTTGCATGAAGATTGTATATGGAGGGCGCACAGGACCATCAGCACTAAGTTCAATAGATGACCCTTGTACAAAGGTACCGCCAGCCATGATAATTTTATCTTCATAACCAGGCATATCCCCAGGAATTGGATGCACATGCGCATCTACAGGAGAGTAAGCTTGCATGCCTACACAGAAATGCTCCATTTCCTCGCCATTTTTTAAATTGATGGCTTGAATCAAATCATAACGCGCTGCATCTACCTTAGGAAATACTTCATATCCTAATAATTCGCCTACCGCAGCTGTATACACAGCACCTTTAAGGGCTTGTAATACTACATGAGGAGCCATAAATAGGCCTTGGAAGAATAGACGATAGCCAGGAGCATAAGAACCCATATGATCACCAAGCCCTGGGGCCGTCAATTGATATGATGCATCTTCAACTAAATCCTCACGGCCCACGATATAGCCACCGGTTGGTGCTAAACCACCGCCAGCATTTTTGATGAGAGATCCTGCCATGATATCAGCACCGGCCTCTAATGGCTCTTGAAGCTCTGTAAATTCACCGTAACAATTATCTACAAAGCAAATGGTTTCTGGATTCTTAGCTTTCACAACATCAACGATCGCTTTAATATCCGCAATCGACAATGGCTCACGAGTACTATACCCACGAGAACGTTGGATAACCACAGCACGTGTATTGGAATTAACAGCCTGTCCTATAGCGTCCAAATCATAGGTATTATTGTTTAGTGGCACTTCTGTATAGGTAAAACCTTTTTCAATCAATGAACCCTTAACAGGACGAGTATAGCCAATAACGGATTGCATGGTATCATAAGGAGCTCCAACGGCATAGATAAATTCAGTTCCTTTAGAGCCATTTCCCATAATAGCCATCAGTGTAGTGGCTAATGCGTGAGTACCCGATACAAAATGTGGGCGCACGAGAGCCTTTTCGCCTTTAAATACATAGGCAAATACTTCATCTAATTTTTCACGGCCTACATCGTTATAACCATAACCGGTTGTGCCTGTAAAATGATAGTCAGATACTTGACACTCTTTAAATGCTTCTAATACCTTTTTCGTATTTGCTAATGCAATAGGTTCAAACTTTTTAAATTGTGGTTCAGCCATTTCAAGGGCTTTACTACGTATTTCTTCTAATGTCATTCTCTATCCTTTATCTATTAAAATCTTGAGTCAATTATATTACAAGCCATACCATAAATTTCGGCTTCTGTTGTTTGTGAGTCTATGGTAATCCATTCTATATACGGCATACGTTTATACCACGTAATTTGTCGTTTTGCAAAGTGACGCGTATTTTTCTGAATTAAATCTACACATGCGTCATAACTGATTAATCCTTCTAAATACTGAACAACCTCTTTATAGCCAATACCTTTAAAAGCCTGACAGTTTGGATTCACTCCTTTTATTAGTAACTGTTTGACTTCATCAACGAGACCTTTTTCAAACATGATTTCTACGCGACGATTAATTCGATCATATAAATCACTGCGTTCACGTTGTAATCCAATAACAGGTCCCTCATAGGATAGACCGTCTTTTGTCTGACTTGTTAATGCATCAAAATCACCAGCCGTCATTAATTCAATGGCGCGATATAATCGATGTTTATCAGTAAATCTTATGTTTATATGGCCAACCTTTGCTAACTCATTAGCACGATGACGTAACCCATCTATTCCTTGATTAGCATATAGTTCATCTAATTCTGCTCTAAGTTCAATATTGGGTTTAATATCATTGAAGTTATAATTCTCCAATAACGATTGAACATATAAACCTGTTCCACCCGATAGAATCGGCAATATCTGATTTTGATTTAACGAATCAATTAATGTCCTAGCCTGTTGCTGAAAAATTGATACACTGTAATCATCATTAGGATCTAATATATCAATAAGATGATGTGGAACTATAGATAATTCATCAGCAGTAGGTTTAGCGGTGCCTATATTCAAATGTTTATATACCTGATACGCATCACCAGAAATCACTTCGCCATTATAGCCTTTAGCCAATGCTAATGTTAAGTCAGTCTTACCTACAGCTGTAGGACCTACAATTGTTATTAATTTTTCCATTGTAACCCCTTATTACAGTAAACACCATATCCTATACGACTATACTTGCCGCCCACCCATGTGGATGGTGGGAAATCTTTAAATACAGAACTAAACGGTCGTTCTTTAATAATAAAACCTAATCGACAAACGCGCCTAGCTTCCTGAATCACAGAATCTGTGATTCTACCTTCCGAAGTATGCCCACGCAACGGTTTAAATTGAGGACTTTCTTCAATAGGAACTTCAAACATAGGGTCAAAATATAATATATCTACACTATCGTTAGGTAGCCCCTGTAAAAAGCTTTCAAAATTATCATGACGAGCATCAATACGACGTAGTGCATTTGTTACAGTCATATCCTCATGAGTATAATGTTTCAATCCAAACCATGTAGATAGCCATATAGGATATGACGCTTCTAATCCTATAATATGTGCATTAGGGAATGCATAGGACATGATAATACTATCACTGCCAAGGCCTAGTGTACAATCAACTATAGATATGGAATTAGATGATTCAGTTGTTAACAATTCTATAGCGTTTACAAGGTGGTCATCATCTCCGCGTTGTAAGCGTAAAATACGCAATTGAGCCATGGATAAATGAAATCTATGTTCCTGTTCTTCATTAAAATGAATTGTCAATTGATTCTTAGAAACAACCGCAATAGGTGTATCCTCTAATAATAGTTCAGAAATAGGTCTCTTTTGACGATTTAGATATACTAAATCTAATGATTTAGCTAATTCTTTTGTTTCTTCTTTTATCGCTGAAGACGCTTTTTGTGAAGTAGTAATAATCATATTAAGACCTTAAGAATAACTTACCCAATTCATCAGGTGTAAATTTAATAATTGTTGGGCGACCATGAGGACACACATAAGGTTTATCTGTATGGAATAAATCTTCAATAAGTGTTGTCATTTGGTACATATTAAGATTATGTCCAGATTTAATGGCACCCCTACAAGATGCATAAGCTAGCATTTCATGACGCAATTGAGCTTTAGTAGGCTGTTCATGGTCATGCAAAAAAGTAAATACATAAGATAAAATTTCCTGAGCTTTACTTTCTACTAGATCTACAGGTGCACCAACTAATTTGATTTGATTAGGCCCGCCAAGCTCTACTTCAAAACCTAAATCCAACAAAGCGTCCTGTTCATTCTCAACAAGATTCATTTCATCCTCTGTAGCATTGCTATAAGTCGGTACAAGCAGGCTTTGCATTGGTATAGCTTCCGAAGATTTACACAAACGATCATAACGGACACGTTCGTGTGCTGCATGCTGATCTATAATATATAAATCATCACCTTTTTTGGCTAATATATAACATGATGCAACCTGCCCCATTGGTAAAAAGCCTGATTTTTGTATATCTCTAGACTCATCTTCTATATGCTGTTCTTGTATTTGATGGAATTTCTCTTTATCTTCTGCCGTATAGCTAGTATAAGCTGTAGGAACTGATGTAAATGAGGATTCCTCAAATGTTTCCTGTTCATACGTTGCTTTTGGAGCTGGTGGTGTAAATCCTTTTTCTTTTAAGGCATCTACAAAATCGCGTGTATCCTGACGTAATACCTCATATCCCTTAGTGCGCCGTCCGCCAAAAACCTTATCATAGTCAATGGCTGTAGCAATATGTTCAGCCGTATCATTATGATCACTCAAAACTTGTGGAGCTTGGTACGAGTTATAGCCACTACCTTGTGATTCAGTTTCTAAAGGTTGAGTAAACGATGATGATTCACGTTCATACCGTTCATGAAGAGGGTTATTTAAGGCATTTAGAATTGCATGATAAACAGCTTTAAATATGATTTTATCATCTTCGAATTTAACTTCACTCTTCCGAGGATGTACATTGATATCCACCATACTAGCCGGTACAGTTATATGTAGTAAAACCAATGGATATCCAGATTTTGGTAATAATGCATGGTACGCATTATCTATGGCTTTCAAAATTGTTTTATCTGATATAACTCGATTATTGACAATAATCGTCTGCCAAATACGCGTGCTTTTTAACAATGTTGGTTTTGATACAACACCTTCAATATAGATATGTTCACTTTCATAAGCGATAGGAAATATATCATTCTTGGTCTTATAACCGTATAATGCAGCCACTGTATCTTGTATTGAGCCAGTTCCTGGTGTAATGATGGCTACACGATCATCAATAGTTAATTTAAAAGCAATATGCGGATTACTTAATGCCAATTTACCAACAATGTCTTGAATTTTAGATGATTCAGTTCGTTCAGTTTTAAGAAATTTACGACGAGCTGGTGTATTAAAAAATAATTCCTTCACTTCAATTGTCGTACCAGGTGCTGCACCATAAGGAATACAATCAGTAAAGGTTCCTCCATCGATGAGGATACGTGTACCAAGTTCTTGGTCTACAGTTCTAGTAGTCAAAACAAAATGAGAAACAGAGGCGATACTCGCCAAAGCCTCTCCTCTAAACCCTAAGGATGCAATATCGAATAAATCCTCTACATTTTGAATCTTAGAGGTAGCATGGCGCAAAACTGCAAGGCGGGCATCTTCTTCTGTCATCCCCTTGCCATTATCAGTAATGCGCATATATGCACTACCACCTTCGCCAATTTCCACTTCAATCGATGTAGCACCAGCATCAATAGAGTTTTCAATCAGTTCTTTTACAACTGATGCGGGACGTTCTACAACCTCACCAGCTGCTATTTTATTGATTGTAGTTTCATCCAAAACATGTATGGTTGCCATTATTTACCGCCTCCATTACGCGCCTCTGCTTGTAACTGATGAATTGCATTTAGCGCCTCTATAGGTGTCATCGTATTAACATCTATAGCTAACAAGGAATCCACAACAGAATGGGTAAATAAATTACCAAAATCATCTTGTTCGATAGATGGTTTTGTATACTTAACAACAGAATCTGATGTTATAACGCGATTATTTAAATCATCAGTGTCGGTATTTTGTTCCTCTAAGGATTCAAGAATCACTTCCGCACGTTTTAAAACTTGCGCTGGTAAACCTGCTAATTTTGCTACATGAATACCATAGCTTCTGTCTGCACCACCCCTAATGATGCGGCGCAAAAAGGCAATATCTTTCCCTTTTTCCTTAACAGCCACCGTATAATTCTTTAATCGTGGATATACGTCTTCTAATGGAATCAATTCATGATAATGCGTAGCAAACAATGTTTTAGCATGAATATGTTTACAAATATGCTCTACAACTGCTTGCGCAATACTCAAACCATCAAAGGTACTGGTACCACGACCGATTTCATCAAGAATAATTAAACTTTTAGATGTAGCATTTTCAAGAATATATGCTACCTCCTTCATTTCAACCATGAAAGTACTTTGACCTGTAGAAATATCATCACTAGCACCTACACGTGTAAATACACGATCTACAGGAGAAATGGTAGCCTCCCTAGCAGGAATGAATGACCCAATTTGAGCCATAATCATAAGTATCGCAATTTGTCTCATATAGGTAGATTTACCAGCCATATTAGGGCCTGTAATAAGCATAAATTCATCATCATCATGATTGAGTAATACATCATTAGGCACGAAAACTTCGCGCTTTAAGAATTTTTCTATTACCGGATGACGCCCATCGCGTATATTGATTTGTCCATTCATTACGATATTAGGACAAATATAATTTGATTCATACGCTACGGTTGCTAATGAGGCGAGTACATCTAGTTCCGCTAAAGCCCTTGCTGTTTCCTGTACACTTTTAATAACACCCTTAATTTGATTACGTAAATCTTGATATAATTGCTGTTCTAAGGCAACAATTTTTTCCTTGGCACTTAGAATTTTAATTTCAAATTCTTTTAAATCAGGTGTAATATAACGCTCTGCATTGACTGTGGTTTGTTTCCGAATAAAATAGGCCGGTACCTTATCGATTTGTGCCTTACTAACTTCAAAGAAGTATCCGAACACTTTGTTATACTTAGTTTTAAGCTTTAAACCGGTTTCTTCTTTTGCCTTATCTTCCAATTTTTGAAGCCACACTTCACTATTAGTAGCTAAAGAACGGAGTTCATCTAACTCTTCATTATAACCATCTCGTATTACACGGCCATCTTTTAATGTTAAAGCAGGTTGCTCCGCAATCGCTCGATTTAATAAATCATAAATATCAGCATGATTATTAATCCGCTCATTAATGGATGTTAGAGATAATCCAGAAAACTCTTTAAGAAGTTGTTTAATATGTGGCAATACTTGTAGAGATTCACGGAGAGATGTGAAATCTCGCGGAGATACTGAGCCTGTCTCAATACGGCCTACAATACGTTCAAAATCATAAATGCAATCTAAATAACTTTGTATTTCACAGCGTTCTCCATTTCGTGTGATTAGTTCTGCAACGGCTGCTTGACGACGTTGAATATGTGGAATATCCGTAAGCGGACTTTCTAGCCATTGTTTTAATAATCGAGCGCCCATTGGTGTTAAGGTGCGATCTAATATATCTAATAAGGTTCCTTTTACACCACCATCCCGTAAATTATGGGTGATTTCTAAATGGCGCAATGAAGATGTATCTAAAATCAAACGATTACCTACATCCATTTGATGAACGTAATTGATATGGGAGATTTCAGTTTTAATAATATCCTGTAAATATAAGAGCATAAAGCCTAATGCGGCCAGTACATCCTCCTCCATAAGGCCCATATCTTGAAAGTGATTATTTGCTAATCGAGATGCATCTGAAGCACATTCAAAGGAAGAAAATGGAGATAGCACAACATTATTAAATTGATTTTGCAAGAAATCTATTATAGGTTGTGGCAGATTAGTGCCTTCTGGAATAATAATTTCTGCTGGTCTATACATACTTAAGGAATCATATATTTGACTGATATTATCTTGAGACACGCGGTCCCAAATAACCTCCCCAGTTGATACATCAGAGAATACAAGAATCCACGCTTCCTTAACCATATAGAATAATGCTAAAAAGTTATTACTTCGTGCATCATTACCATTTTCTGTCATTACGGTTCCCGGTGTAATGACTTGGATTACATCACGTTTTACGATGCCCTTTACAGCCTTTGGATCCTCAAGTTGCTCACATATAGCGACCTTGTACCCTTTTTTTACTAATGTTTCAATATAGCTTTCAGCAGCATGAAAAGGAACGCCACACATAGGTGTTCGTTCCTCGTTGCCTGTAGGTCTACCTGTTAAGGTAATATTCAATTCTCGAGATGCAATTAGTGCATCCTCGTTAAATAATTCATAAAAATCACCAAGGCGGAAAAATAAGAGTTCATCACTATGTCGCGATTTAATTTCTAAATATTGCTCCATCATTGGTGTTAATTTTGTTGCCATTCTTACCCCTTTTGAATGGTGCCGTAGCAGACCCATGTTTGTGCTTTATCAATATAGGCTGGTACAGTATCACCAATAGTTAACTCATCATCTTTTGGGAATAGTACCATCTTATTCCCAGACGTACGGCCAAACCACATGGTTTCATCTTTAGCACTTGGACCTTCTACAATAATATCAAATATATGACCTTCCATAGCTTTGTTAAGTTCTAAGGAAATTTCATTTTGAATATCCATCAATTGTTGCAAACGAACACGTTTTACCTCCTCAGGAACTTGTTCCTCCATAGTAGCAGCAGGCGTACCAGAACGTTTGGAATAAATAAATGTATAAGCCATATCGTAGCGAACATCTTTTAATAATTGAAGCGTCTGTTCAAAATCTTCCTCAGTCTCCCCAGGAAAACCTACGATAATATCGGTTGTCACAACTACATTTTTAATTTTTTCTCTACAATAAGATAATAATTCTTTATAATGTTCCACCGTATAATGGCGATTCATCTTCTTTAAAATTCTATCAGAACCGGATTGAATTGGTAAATGTAAATGCGTAACGATATTACTAGAGCGCCCCAATGCATCAATCATTGATTTGGTCATATCTTGAGGATGACTCGTCATATAACGAATACGTTCGATGCCTGGGATATGATCAAGGGTATCTACTAATGTGCCAAAATCGGTACCATCTTTAAAATCTAAGCCATAGGAATTTACATTTTGTCCTAACAACGTAATTTCCTTAAACCCTTTTGCACCCAACTCTGTTACTTCTTTTACAATTGCTTCTACGGGACGGCTAATTTCGCGACCGCGCACATGAGGAACGATGCAATAAGTACAAAATTTATTACAACCATTCATAATCGGTACCCAAGCAAAAAATGTACCATTAGGTTTTGCCTGTAATTCTGGAAGTACTGTATTATCCATGTCAACATTGATTTGATGCTTATGGGTACGTTGAACCTCAGCAATCATTTCATTAATATGTTGAATATTATGAGTACCTAGGACAATATCGATATGAGGTGCGCGTTTAAACATTTCAGCTTGATTTTTTTGTGCCATACAACCTGTAATAGCAATGATCAAATTTTTATTTTTTTGTTTTAAACGTTTTAATTCACCGATACGACCAAATACTTTCGTTTCTGCCGTTTCACGTACTGCACAGGTATTCAATAATATTAAATCTGCCGATTCTACATCATCGGTCGGTATATAACCTACTGTTTCAAGTTGATGTGAAAGACGCTCAGAATCAGCGGTATTCATTTGACAACCATAGGTATATATATAATATGACTTCATTCTATCTCCTAAATATGTTTTATAATCTTACGTTTTGTTTCTACAATATTTTTTACTTTTATAGACATCCGCTCTACAGACATGCCCGTAATATATTCTAATTCGTTGCGTACAGATTTTTGTACCTGTTGCATCAGTGTTTTAACTGGATGACCTTGTTCAATAACAACTGACATATCTAATATTAAACCATTCTGCCCTTTAGAGCTCTTTTTGAAAGCGATGTCTGATGAGGCATCAACACCAGGAACCTTTTTTAGGCCATTTCTAATTAATTTAATGATGACATCATCATCAAATGTTAGACGACCATAATAACTAAAGGCTGGTCTAACAACGGAACGTTCAAAGCCTTCAGATCCAATTTGACCAATTTTATCAGGATCTTGTTTACGCAATGTACGTCGTCTCCAAATCGTCTTAATTGGATCGATAAGATATCCTTTAAAGTGAGGCTTTAATTCCATGGTTGGCACAGGAATAATATGCTTACCTTCCTTTAAACGAGCATACTGTGCTTTTTCAATTTCTTTAGGGGTTGCCACATCTTCGATGCGAATATATCGATCTGGTTCTTGAATCCCCAATGCCTTTGTAATTTTTTTGACCATATTATCGGATGTACCGATAATCATCAATCGATTCGGCTTGATAACATCTAATTGACTACGAACCTCTTTAACTTGAACCGGATCTTGAAATATAGCACGACGAACAGCCTTTAATCGGCTAGATTCTTTTTTGGCAGAAAATCCAGCTACAATTTTATTATCATGAATTAAAATACCATCATCAATAATGCATTCCACACTATTTTCATGAGCTAGTACGAGAGCCCGATGACTTTTACCGGTCCCACTACCACCTACAAAAGCAATAACTTCCATAGTACACCTCACATCTATAATTACGCAGATATACAACGTATGCGTTCGATAAATTGATTTACTAGATTACTATCTACAACATATTCACCTAAATGATAAGGGTATCGATTAGGTATTCCATGATAATCAGAACCACCTGTAACAAATAAATTTCGTTCTTTTGCCATGGTTAAATATTTTACTTCATCATCATAATTATGTTTAGAATGATATACTTCTACACCATCAAAACTATAGTTTAATAGTTCCGCGACATACTCATCATTACGGACTAATTTTGGATGCGCTAATACAGCTAGTCCATTTGCATTATGAATAATATCTAATATTTCTGGAACTTCTAATTTTACTTTAGGTATATAACACGGGCTTTTTGAATTTAATATACCGTCAAATACATCTTGTACATCTTTGGCATAGCCATGATCTATTAATAATCTAGCAACATGTGGTCTGCCATAGGACTTAGTATTTGGATATAAATTTTGTAATTCAGAAAAAGAAATGTCATAGCCATGAGCAATACATCGACTAATAATTTCTTTTATTCTTGATTCACGTTTTTCTTTAAAAAATTCAATGAATTTCCGTAATCCTTCATCATGATGATTAAATCCATAACCTAAGATATGAATATCCTTACCTTTATAGTGACCACTGAACTCACAACCTGTAATAATTTGAATAGAACTATTATTTTGTAACATTACATCTATACCAGCAATTTCATCGTGATCAGTTAATGCAATCATTTCCAAATCAGCTTCAATAGCATGCTGTAATAGCTGTTCTGGTGTTTCTACACCATCAGAAAATGTAGAATGCATATGAAAATCTACACGCATAATTACCTCCAAATTATTACATTACCCTATCATTTTATTATGACTTATTCCGCTTGTTTATTCAAGTTTTTACAAGGTATTAACTAAAAGTTTTCAATATGAAATTGAATGAATTCATATATATATAAATATAAAAATTGCGATTCCAATGAGCTTTCACTAGAATCGCAATTTAATTATAATTGGCTCAATAATTCTTGTACCTTGTTAGATACTTCATCGATTGGACAATTAATAGCTTCACCTGTTTTACGAACGCGGATTTCAACCTCATTACTTTCCAACGTATTTTTACTTACTGTAATACGTAATGGGTAGCCAATAAGATCAGCATCTTTAAACTTAACACCAGCCCGATCTTTACGGTCATCTAATAATACATCTACTTTATTGTTTAACAATGTATCGTAAATAGATGTACTTGTGGATATTAGAGCTTCATCTTTTGCGTTAATAGGAACAATAACTACTTCAAATGGAGCTATAGCACGAGGCCAAATAATACCATTTTCATCATGATATTGTTCAATAGCTGCAGCTAATGTACGGCTAACGCCAATACCATAACAGCCCATAACCATTGCATTAGGACGACCATTTTGATCAAGGTATGTAGCTTGTAAACTTTCAGAATATTTAGTACCTAACTTAAATACTTGGCCTACTTCGATACCTTTACTGTATTCTAAAGGACTATGGCATTCAGGGCACACATCGTCTTTAGTAATCAAACGAATAGGTGCTACGATAATATCTTCTGTATTAAAATCGCGTTTAGGATTGATATTGATGTAATGAGCATCAGCTTTATTGGCACCACCACAAACATTGTAAGTTTCCATAACAGATTCATCTACAACAATAGCAAAATCATCAGTTTGTTTAAGACCTACTGGGCTGATAAAGCCAGCTGTCAATCCAACCTTCTCCAATTGTTCAGGTGTTGCCATTTCAGGCTCTACAGAACCATTAACAGCATGTTGAACAGCCACTTCGTTCACATCATGATCACCACGAACCATAGCTAGAATTACTTTATCTTCAATAGCATATACTACTGCTTTAATAGTTTTTTCCAAAGGTAAATTGAGCATTTCTGCAACAGCTTCAATAGTAGATGCATGAGGTGTATCTACTACTTCTAATTCTTTTAATGCTTCTTCTACTTGCTTCATAATGCCAGGTTTACCGATTTCAATATTCGCTGCATAGTCACAAGCGGAACAGTGAATAATATCTGCTTCACCGGCTTCAGCAATAGCCATAAATTCATGGGTATTGCTACCACCAATAGCACCGCTATCTGCTTCTACAGGTCTAAAAGTAAGACCGCAACGAGTAAAAATACGACTATATGCATCATACATATTTTTGTAAGAAACATCTGCAGCTGCATCATCAATGTCAAAGGAGTAACCATCCTTCATGATAAATTCGCGGCTACGCATTAAACCATATCGTGGACGACGTTCATCGCGGAATTTACTTTGGATTTGATAAAGATTAACTGGTAATTGACGATATGAATTAATTTCATTTTTTACCAATGTTGTAATCATTTCTTCATGAGTTGGTCCTAAGCAGTACTCCACATCATGGCGGTCATTGATACGCATCATTTCAGCACCATACGCATTCCAACGGCCAGATTCTTTCCAAATCTCTGCTGGTTGCAAAATAGGCATCATAATCTCTTGTGCACCAGAACGGTCCATTTCTTCGCGAATGATAGCTTCAATTTTTTTGATGCTTCGCCAGCCCAAAGGTAAAAAACTATATAAACCATTAGCAACCTTACGCATAAAACCTGCGCGCAACATAAGCTGTTGACTTACCACATCTGCATCAGATGGAACTTCCCGCAATGTTGGGGCATATAATTTACTGGCTAACATACAATTACTCCTTATCAATTGTTTCTAAATATTGATCTATTTCTCTAAATAAAGTATCTACTAGTTCAGATTCGGGTACGGTTTTTAAAACTTCCCCTTTTCTGAATACGATACCTTGACCTTTGCCACCGGCAATACCAAAATCGGCTTCCCTAGCTTCACCAGGTCCATTAACGACACATCCCATTACGGCAACCTTAATAGGTGCAGAAATGGATGCTAGACGTTCTTCTACAATGCTTGCCATATCAAATAAATTAACTTGGCAACGACCGCATGTTGGGCATGAAATCATGGTAGCTCCAAAGTTTCTAAGACCTAAATTGCTTAGAATACTTTTACCCACCTCAATTTCATGAATAGGGTCACCTGTTAAGGATACGCGCAAGGTATCACCGATACCATCTAATAGCAATGCACCAATACCCATAGCCGATTTAATCGTACCTTGTTTAATGGTACCGGCCTCAGTTACACCTAGATGCAATGGATATGGTATTTTATCGGAAAGCTTTCTATAAGCTTCTACCATAAGTGGTACTTCGGTAGCTTTAATAGAAATCTTCATTTGTTTATAGTCCAATTTCTCTAAAATACGTACGTGTTCCAATGCGGTCTCAACCATACCATCAGCTGTTGGATGACCTCCATAAGCGTCTAATATATGTTGTGGTAAAGAACCAGCATTGACACCAATCCGAATTGGAATTTGCTTAGGTTTAGCCTTTTCAATAACGGCCAACACCTTATCCTCTCCACCGATATTGCCTGGATTAATTCGAAGGCCATCTACATTATTGTCAATGGCTTCTAATGCTAATTTATAATCAAAATGAATATCTGCTATAAGAGGAATGGTTATTCCTGCACGTACCGCTTTTAATGCTTTTGCAGATTCCATTGTAGGAACTGCAACTCGAACTAATTCACAACCAGCATCAGCTAATCGATTGATTTCAGCAATCGCCTTTTCCGTATGTACAGGATCAGTAGTAATCATTGACTGAATACTAACAGGTGCATAGTCGCCAATTTTTACATTGCCTACATAGATACCATTTGTTGGTTTTCTAGTAATCATATATAACTCCTAACTATGACTTATTTATAGTAATTGTAGTATATCTTTTGCAGTAGCATATACAAATATTGTAACTAATAACGCAATACCAATCATTTGAATATACATCAAAGCTTTAGCCGGTAATTTACGTCTTGTAATGGCCTCTATTAAAATGATGATGAGATGCCCACCATCAAGAACTGGTAACGGCAAAAGATTGATAACACCTAAATTAATACTTAGCAATGCAGCAAAACTCAATAGAGGTGCAAAGCCTTGTTGAGCTATAGAACCTGCCATATGTGAAATGCCAACTGGTCCAGATACTTCAGCCTGCTCTGTACCTACAACCATTTCACGTAGTCCATCTACCATAGCTACAATAATATATCCTGTTTTCTGAACAGCTAGTATGAAAGAATCCCCTATACTATGAGGTATTGTTTCATACGCTTGATATATACCTAACTTTGGTGTACCCTTTTCCATCTTTGGAATTACAGTAGTTTCAACTGTTTCACCATTACGATTTACTACAACGGTAACACCGTGATTAGCTGTGCCTTTCAAACGTTCAGAAATCTCAGACCACTTGGAAATAGGTTGGTTGTCAATGGAAAGTATAATGTCTCCGCCCTGTAATTTTCCTAAATCTGCAGCACCACCTGTAATAACACTGCCAATTATAGGCTTATCAGTAGAAACCATTGTCCCCACTGTAGCATTTAGGCCGAAATAAATGACTATAGCCAATAAGAAATTAAAAATAGCACCAGCAGAAATAACAATAAGTTTTTTATAAGCTGGTTTTGTATAGAATGAACCATCATCTAATGGCTCATCAGGTGTCATTCCAGCGATGCGATTGAAACCACCTAACGGAATACAACGAACAGAGTATAAGGTCTCGCCATACTGTTTTTTTAGCAAAACAGGACCAAAACCAATAGCAAATTCATCAACACGCATGCCCGATAATTTTGCAGTTATAAAATGACCTAATTCATGAATAAACACGATTAGACCAAATACAAATATTGTGGCTAAAGCCGTAATCATACTATCTCCTATTTATAAATTCTGAAGCTTTTATGCGAGCCCATTGATCGATAGCTAGTAAGTTATCGAGAGTAAAATCATCATCTCTTCCCATGGATTCCAAAACAGCGGTAACGATTTTATAGATATCGCTAAATATGATTTTTCCATCTAAAAATGCATATACGGCAGTTTCATTAGCTGCATTAAATACGGCTGGCTTAAAACCACCAATTTTACCAACTTCATATGCTAAATTTAAAGCAGGAAAATCATCCACTCTAGGAGGCATAAACTCAAGAGTGAGTAATTCTTTAAAGTCCAAATGTTTCATATCAAGGTGCATCCGTTTAGGATATGTTAAAGCATATTGAATTGGTTCACGCATATCAGGATTACCCATTTGTGCAAGGATAGCACCATCATTTAAACGAATCATAGAATGAATAATACTTTGAGGGTGAACCACCACATCGATATGATCAAAATCAAAGTCGAATAACCAATGGGCTTCAATTACCTCTAGCCCTTTATTAAATAAAGAAGCAGAATCAATAGTAATTTTGCTACCCATATTCCATGTAGGATGTTTTAAACAATCCTCTGCCGTAGCAGAAGCAATACGTTCACTAGACCAGGTTCGAAGTGGCCCACCTGAAGCAGTTAATATCAATGAATCTACATTCGATTTAGCTTGTCCTTCCAAACATTGGAAAATAGCACTATGTTCACTGTCTATAGGTAAAATAGCAACATTATATTCCTTAGCAAGTGCCGTAATTAAAGGTCCACCTGCTACCAATGTTTCTTTATTGGCAAGGCCGATAGTCTTGCGGGCCTTAATGGCCTCTACAGTTGGCTCAATACCAACAGCACCAACAATTGCCGTAACCACCATAGTAGCTTCTTGAATTGTGGCTGCACTAATCAAAGCTTCTTTACCACCTATAATTTTAGTGGAACCATGATAACGTTCTTTAAGAAGCATATATGCTTGTTCATCAACTACACCAGCTATTAATGGATTAAATTCATTAATTTGTTGTTCTAATAAATCAATATTACGGTGAGCAACTAATGCAACGGCTTTAAATTGGTCAGGATGTTGCTTAATAACATCTAATGTTTGTGTACCAATTGAGCCAGTGCTTCCCAATATACTTACATACTTCATAAAAGCCTTCTTTTCTGTTTATGTTTATTATGCAAAACATAAAATTAATAATAATGTAACCGGTGCGGTAAACATTAAACTATCAAAACGATCTAAAACCCCACCATGACCAGGTAATAGTGTACCTGAGTCTTTTACATTACATAATCGTTTTAATTTAGATTCAAATAAATCACCTAAAGGTGCTAATACACCACAAATGATACCAACATAGGCACCTATATAGACTGGTATATGACTGATTACAGCATACACAATACCAGTTACAACACAGCCGATAAAACCGCCAATAAAACCTTCTAATGTTTTATTAGGACTTATGGACGGTACAATTTTACGTTTACCAAATGCACGACCGGCAAAGTACGCAAAGGTATCGCTAGCCCATGTTGAAAACAATAATAACCATAGCATAACTACGCCCCAACTTTCACCAACAATAGGCATTGTTAATGAACTATAGAGCCAGTCATGACGAATCAATAATAATGAGCCTAGTCCCATTACTATATATAGCAAACCAAATAAGCTATAAGAAACGCTACTCATAGAATATGTATTTTCACCAAATGTACACATTAGATAATTGGAAATAATAGCGAATACAAAGCAAGCCATACTTACTGTATAACTACCAAACCACAAGGATATCATGATAGCGATAATTGAAAGGTATCCCCACAATACCGGTACACGAACATGTTTAGCCTTACTTAGCAGTGTAAATTCTCGCCATCCAATAAGTGCTAATAATGTAATGAGTATATCATATGTTAAGCCACCTAGTGTAATGGCACCTAATGCAATGATAAACCCGATAACTGCAGTTATAACACGTGTTTTAAGCATCGATTATTCCTCTTGCAAGCCACCAAAACGACGTTCTCGTTTTTGATAGGCTGCTATAGCTTCTAATAATGTTTCTTTTGTAAAATCTGGCCAATGTAAATCAGTAAACCAAAATTCGGCATATGCTAACTGCCATAATAAAAAGTTACTAATACGATAATCTTTGCTAGGACGTATTAGTAAATCGACATCACTAAACTCTTGCGTATACAAATGACTGCTAACATATTGTTCAGTAATATCTTGAACTGCAAGTTGTCCCTCTAACACAGAGTGTGCTATTCCTTGTACAGTCCGTACTATCTCATCACGCCCACCATAATTAATAGCTAATTGTAAGGTTAGGCCTGTATTATTCTTAGTTAATGCTTCGGAATCAGAAATAATCGTTTGTAATTCTTCTGAAAGTCCTTGAATATATCCAATGAAACGTATACGAACATTATGTTCATGCATATATTGTACGTTTTTTTGTAAATATTCTTTAATCAAGGCCATCAAAAGAGAAACCTCTTGCTCAGGCCGTTTCCAGTTCTCCGTTGAGAATCCATATACTGTTAATGCTTTAATACCGATTTCATCAGCAGCAATAACAATTTCTTTTAATACATCAGCACCTGCTCGATGTCCCATTGACCGAGGCATGCCACGACGCTTTGCCCAACGTCCATTGCCATCCATAATAATAGCTACGTGACGAGGCACATTGTGTTCATCTATATTAACTGTAGATGAGGTATGGCGTTTAAATAGTTTCCTCAGCATACATTACCTCCAGAGTATGTCCAAAATCACTTGCAACCATAGGTCTATATAGAATGATATGAAGCATATCCTCAGATTCAGTGATTCTTGCGACATAATAGCCTTCAGAGGCTATCTCAAAAAAGCGATTAAAATTATCGCCTATTATTACCTTAAAAGGAATATGGGCAGCCTGCAATTGAGACTTTGCAAGCTGCCAAGGCATTCCAATAAGACTACTAGAATTAGTCATTATACTTCTAATACGTCCTTTTCTTTAACGGCTTTCAATTCATCGATTTGTTTAATCTTTTTATCCGTTAATTTCTGAATTTGATCTAAACCATCTTTAGCATCATCTTCAGTAATCGTTTTAGCTTTTTCTTCTTTTTTCAATGCATCATTAGCATCACGACGAATGTTACGAACTGCTACCTTTGCATCTTCAGCTTTCTTATGAACTACTTTAACAATTTCTTTACGACGTTCTTCTGTTAATTGAGGAATTGTCAAACGAATAGCCGTACCATCATTACCTGGGTTTAATCCCAAATCTGATTGTAAAATAGCTTTTTCAATAGCACCAATCATGGATTTATCCCATGGTGCAATTAAAATCATACGAGGTTCTGGTACAGAAATATTAGCTACTTGATTAATTGGCGTAGGAGATCCGTAATAATCAACCATCACCTTATCAAGTAATGCAGTACTAGCACGACCGGTACGAATAGAAGCAAATTCATGCTTTAAAGAATCGATGGACTTATTCATACGTTCTTCTTGTTGTTGCATTAATTCTTTTAATTCCATAGTGGTTTATTCTCCGCGAACGATAGTCCCTACTTCTTCACCTTTTGCAGCTTTAGTAATATTACCAGGAATATCCATGCTGAAAACGATAATAGGGATATTATTGTCTTTACATAATGTAGTGGATGTAGAATCCATTACTTTTAATTCTTTTGTAATAATGTCATTATATGTTAATTCATCAAATTTAACGGCATTAGGATTTGTTTTTGGATCAGAATCATATACACCATCAGCAAACTTTTTAGCCATCAAAATTGCATCAGCTTCAATTTCTGCAGCGCGCAATGCAGCTGTTGTATCAGTGGAGAAATAAGGTTTCCCAAGGCCTGCGCCAAAGATAACGATACGTTTTTTCTCCAAATGACGAATTGCACGACGACGAATATAAGGCTCTGCAATTTCCTGCATTTCAATAGCTGTTTGTACGCGAGTATCCACGCCAGCTTGTTCTAATGCATCTTGCAATGCTAAGGAGTTCATCACTGTTGCCAACATGCCCATATAGTCAGCTGTAGCACGATCCATACCTTGATTGCTACCAGCTAACCCTCTCCATAGGTTACCGCCACCAACAACAATAGCGATTTCTAAATCAGTGGATTTTGCCAAAGCTGCGATTTCTTGTGCAAACTTTTCAACTACATCAGGGTTAATACCAAAACCTTGATCACCCGCTAATGCTTCACCACTCAACTTCAAAACAATACGTTTAAAGTGTCTCTTTGCCATTTGTATACTCCTCTATTGCAAAATAAGAGAACACGGTACGGTGTTCTCTTATTATGTATTAATTATTTACCAACAGATGCCATTACTTCTGCTACGAAGTCATCTTGGCGTTTTTCAATGCCTTCGCCCAAACCGTAGCGAACAAAACGACGTACGTTGATGTTTTCACCGATTTTTGCAATATTTTCATTAATGATATCAGTAACTGTTTTGTCACCATCTTTAATGAACGCTTGTTCTAATAGGCAATTTTCTTTATAGAATTTTTCAATACGGCCATTAACCATTTTTTCCAAAACAGCTTCAGGTTTTGGTTTACGACCAGCTTTAACGTCTTCTTCAGCTTCTACTTTAGCTTGTTCCAACAATACTTGTTTTTCATGTTCGATTACTTCAGCAGGAACCTCTTCACGATTTAAGTATGCAGGGTTAACAGCTGCGATTTGCATAGCGATATCGCGTGCTAAGCTTTGGAAATCATCAGTTTTAGCAACGAAGTCAGTTTCGCAGTTAACTTCAACCAAAACACCGATACGACCACCAGCATGAATGTAGGATTGTACTACACCTTCAGCTGCGATACGACCAGCTTTTTTAGCTGCAGCAGCCAAACCTTTTTCACGAAGAAGGTCAACCGCTTTATCGATATTACCGTCAGTTTCAACTAATGCTTTTTTTGCATCCATCATACCTGCGCCAGTCATGTCGCGCAATTCTTTTACCATAGCAGCAGTAATTGCCATTATTTGTTCCTCCTAGTACTAATTAAGGTAAGGATATAGTCCTTACCCTAATTATATATGTTATAGATTTATCTTTCAAATGCTAATCAATTATGATTAAGTGCTAACAGAATTATTCTGCAGCTTCAGCATTGCCTTCTTCGAAGGATTCGCCTTGACGGCCTTCAAGAACAGCGTCAGCCATTTTACCAGCCAATAATTTTACTGCACGGATAGCATCATCATTTGCTGGGATTGGGAATTCAACTTCGTCTGGATCACAGTTAGTGTCAACTGTTGCAACTACTGGAATACCCAATTTTTTAGCTTCTGCAATAGCGATTTTTTCTTTTTTAGGATCAACTACGAAAAGAGCACCTGGCATTTTAGGCATATCTTTGATACCGCCAAGATATTTTTCCAATTTTTCCATTTCATGACGAAGACCGATAACTTCTTTTTTAGGCAATACTTCGAAAGTACCATCTTCTGCCATAGCTTCCAATTGTTTTAAACGTTTAATACGAGTTTCAATTGTTTTGAAGTTAGTCAACATACCGCCCAACCAACGTTCGTTAACGAAGAACATGTTAGCACGGATAGCTTCTTCTTTAATAGCTTCTTGAGCTTGTTTTTTAGTACCTACGAACAAGATTACTTCGCCTTGGGAAGCAACTTCACGTAAGAAATTGTAAGCTTCTTCTACTTTTTTAACTGTTTTAGACAAGTCAATGATATAAATACCATTGCGTTCAGTGAAGATGAATTTCGCCATTTTAGGGTTCCATCTTCTAGTCTGATGACCAAAGTGTACACCAGCCTCTAATAATTGTTTCATTGATACAACTGCCATTGTGGCACCTCCTGTTAATTAACCTCCGCCGCTTCATCCTTCGGGTCACCCAAAATTAGGCACAGAACCGAAGTCCACTGACGTGCATATTTTTCATACTTAGTAATTTTAACAAAAATATATTCTAAAAGCAAGTAAAGAGTCAGTAATTATAAAAGAATTACTGACTCTTTATAGCATAGTATATATCTACAATAAAAGACTTATGATTTTTACTCGAATCTAGATATATTTTATATTAGTTATTACGTATTGCTTCGATCATCTTCGCTCTATCAGGAGCCCCAAATACAGCAGATCCAGCAACTAACATAGTAGCACCTGCATCCTTAATTGGTATGCAAGTAATATCGTTAATACCACCATCAACCTCTATAACTGCATCATTATTACCAGCTGAATCCAATAAAAGTTTCGCTTGTTTTACTTTTTCTACAGCCCGTGGAATAAAGGATTGTCCTCCAAAGCCTGGATTGACGGACATGATTAAAATCATATCCAAGTCTCCGGCCACATCTTCTAACATCGAAACTGGTGTCCCTGGGTTGAGCGCAACCCCTGCTTTCATACCAGCGGATTTAATCTGCTGTATCAATCGGTGCATATGAGGAACTGTTTCTTGATGAAAGGTAAAGTACTCAACACCAATTTTTGCATATTCTTCAACATAATCAGCCGGATTAGTGACCATCAAATGTACATCAAAAGGCAATGCAGTATATGGGCGGATAGCTTTTACAATAGGTCCGCCAAATGTAAGATTAGGCACGAAATGTCCATCCATAACATCGATATGAAGATAATCAGCACCAGCAAGTTCAACACTTTTAATTTCATCACGCAATATTGAAAAATCTGCGGATAACATAGATGGAGCTATTTTGATCATTTTAAAACCTCTTTCTTTGGTTTTGTATATCTTTTCGAATATTCGTGTACGCATCATAGCGACTTTCAAAAATTTTATGATTTGCCAAAGCCTCCTTGATACCACAAATCGGTTCATGCTCATGATAACAAGGATTAAATTTACAAGCTTCTACATAATCAGAAAATTCAGGGAATAGTGTAGGTAATCGTTCTAATGTAATATCAGTAAATTCAATAGAACTAAAGCCAGGTGTATCCATGATAAATGAATCAGCATTTAAACTAAACAATGAGGCATGACGTGTTGTATGCTTCCCACGTTTAATCTTATCGCTTATCTCACCCGTCTGGAATGCAAATTTTTCATCCACTGCATTTAAGAGACTACTTTTACCAACACCAGAAGGTCCTGCAAAAGCAGTAATCTTGTGTTGCAAATGATTGCGTAATTCATCAATACCGATATGATTTATGGCAGATGTAGTGATAACATGATATCCAATCGATTTGTACTTATCGATTAATACATCTGTCGATGCATCACCGACATCGTACTTATTTATGCATAAAATGACCGGTATATCAGCGTGTTCAATCATTACTAACATTTTATCGAGTAATAACTCATTAATGTCAGGATTATGAGAAGCAACAACAAGAATAACTTGGTCGATATTAGCGACAGCAGGACGTATCATTGAATTGTGACGTGGCAAGATAGTCTCAACGAATCCATCTTCTGAAAACTCTACACGATCACCTACAAGCAAACTATATTTCGACTTTTTAATACGTCCCCGCACCTTACATTCATGAATGGTTCCAAATTCATCTTGAATATAAAAGTAACCATTCATATTTTTAATTACAATACCTGTACTCATACGGCCTCTACAATGCAGTATCTTGAACTAATGCACCATTTAGGTACACCTGTATTCGAACATTGCCCACACCAGATACATTTTTTACGATACGGTCACCAGGTTTATTTGTATCATCGTATATAACGGAAGATCCATCATCATCCTTTACGACAATTTTGACTTCTTGATTTTTAGAACCAGATGGTACAGTTATATCTACAGTCCCTTTCGTTCTATTAGAAGAGCTTTGCTTAGAGTCGTCTTTTTTGGAAGAATCTCCCTTTAATTCAGTAGCTAAGTTTAAGCTACTACCTTCAGAAACCTCTTCACCAGCTTTTATACTTTGTTCTGTAACAATTGATTTATCATCTACTGAACCAGCAATCTGATTAACACCAATATTGTTAGAGCTCAATACCTGGCGAGCATCTTTCAAGGTCATACCAACGAGATCTGGCATTTTAACCTTCTTAGCTTGTGCTTTATTTACAACTAAATCAACAGTAGTGCCTTTGGATACCTTGGAATCACCAGAAGGACTTTGTGCAACTATAACATTATCAGGTTTTCCTTCAACAGATCCTTGTGAGATTTTACCCACAACTAAGCCTAAATCTTTAAGACGTTGACGTGCTTGATCTACAGTCAAACCAGAAAGATCAGGAACGGTAATATCACCAACACCTTTAGATACGACTAAATGTATAGTACGCTGTTCCTTAACTTTTTCCCCAGCACCAGGGCTTTGAGAAATAACTTGTCCAGCTGGAACATCTGTATTAGTTACCTCACTTGTCGATACTCGTAAGTGTTTATCCTCCAAAATATTTTTGGCCACAGAGACTTGTTTACCTACTACATTTGGTACATCAACAGTGGTATTACTCCAAAAATTACCATAACTCAAGAATGCACCTAAAAATGCAATCAAGAAAATAACGGCAGCACCAAGAACTATATATTTTTGTGGTATAGATGCAATCTTACTAAGCATAGATTTCTTTTTTTCCTCATTAGGCGTAGGATCATCGATATCACTGAAATCATCTAATGTATCTGGATCTACAGCCGGAATCATTTGTGTCGCAAAATCGTATGGTTCATGACGTTGTGTTTTTCCCATCGTAAAGCCTTGAGATAAACGTAAGTCCCCCATCATTTCAGATATGGAATCAAATCGATCAGCAGGATTTTTAGCTAATGCTTTCATCACAACCGCTTCTAACAATGGTGGTATCGAAGGATTATATCTTGTAGGTGGAATGACCTTTTCTCGTACATGTTTTAATGCTACTGCAATTGGTGTTTCCCCTTCAAAAGGAACCTTGCCAGTTAACATTTCATATAAAACGACACCTAAGGAATAAATATCTGTATTTCCATCGACAGGTTTTCCACTAGCTTGTTCTGGTGAAAGATAATGAGCAGACCCCATTATAGAATTTGTGTACATAACAGTGTTAGTGGTATTCATAGCACGTGCAATACCAAAATCAGTCACCTTTACACGACCTGTATTTGTAATAATTACATTATGTGGTTTGATATCGCAATGAACAATTCCCATTGCATGGGCATGTTCTAAGCCCTCACCGATAGCAATAGTAATCTTAACTGCTTCGTCAATGGATAATCGATGATGACGGGTAATATATTCTTTAAGTGTTTCTCCGTCTACATATTCCATAATGATATAATGCATGCCTTGATCATAGCCTACATCATACATATTCACGATATTAGGATGATTTAACTTGCCTGCAGCCTGCGCTTCTCGTTTAAATCGACTTACAAATTCATCGTCACTAGCAAAGTTTGAATGTAAAATTTTTATGGCTACTGGACGGCCTAATAAAGTATCTTCACCTTTATATACGTCGGCCATTCCGCCAACACCAATCTTGGTCAGGATACGATAGCGATTATCCAGCAATGTATCTTTAATCTTCATAATATTTATAACTCTCCATATCTAGATTAGATAGTTCCTACTATAATGGTAACATTATCACCGGCACCAGCATCATATACATCAGCAATCAATGTATTTAATACCTCTGTATTATCATCAATATTATGTAATACTTCTCGTATTCTTTCATCGCTAATATACCCAGATAATCCATCTGTACATAATAGAATTCGATCACCGGATTTTACAGGTAGTGTACCACTATCGACATGTAAATCTTCTTCAACACCGACGGCTCTAGTTAATAAATTACGTTGCGGGTGTACAATCATCTCTTCTTTTGTAATTTCACCAGCATCTAATAACTGTTGAACCATAGAGTGATCCGTGGTAATTTGCGTCAATTCATCATTTCTATAAATATAGAGTCTACTGTCGCCGACACTAGCCCAAAGTAGATTATCATCTACCTTAGCAACCACAACAGCAGTAGTTCCCATTCCACTAAGCCGTTCCTCTCGTGCCACACGATTAACTATGCGTGTATTCGCATGTAATATAGCATCAACCAAGGACGTTTCATTAATGGTAGGAGTAGATTGTAAATATTCTTTTATTTCATCAACAGCATAGGTGCTGGCGATTTCTCCGCCTCTATAGCCTCCCATGCCGTCAGTAACAGCACAAATATTATCACTAATAAAAAAGCGATCTTCATTCTGTTTTCTGACTAATCCAATTTTACTTAAACCTACGATATTATTCATGAATCTCCTCTTTCCGACCGTGGGCTACTTTTAATTGTCCACATGCGGCTTGAATAGCATCGCCCATTTCTTTACGAATTGTAACAGAAACACCATAAGAAGCGACAATATCCTTAAATATGTTCATATGTTTACTAGAAGGTTTATACAAATTAATATGTTCATTCCCATTTACAGGAATAAGATTTACATGACAATTAGGAAATGCCTTGCCAATGTTTCCTAACTCATGAGCTTCCTCTAACGATACATTAATTGAATCTATTAAAATATATTCAAATGTTATACGTCGCTGTGTTTTTTCATAATAATATTTTACAGCATCTAAAACTTCGTCTAATTTGTATCGAGATCCAACAGGCATAATCTTACGACGTGTTTCATCTGTTGTAGCATGTAAAGATAACGCTAATGTAATCGGAAGATCCTCATCTGCCAATTTATAAATATTAGGAACCCAACCACAGGTAGAAATAGTCATTTTTCTATAACTAATATCAAATGTCATAGGGTCGTGAATAAGTTTTAACGCCTGCAATACATTGTCATAATTTTGTAATGGTTCACCAGCGCCCATGACAACTAAAGAGTGAATATCTTCTTGTTTTAAAGCACTAAAGAGAACAACTTGACCTACAATTTCAGAAACCGATAAATCTCTAAATAATCCCCCTTGTGTAGATGCGCAAAAAACACAGCCCATAGCGCATCCAACTTGGGAGGAAACACATACAGAATTGCCATAATGTTGCTCCATTAGAACGGCTTCAATTCTGCTGTGATCAGTAAGTTCCAATAATAATTTCTGTGTTTTTCCATCAGGTGATACAGATTGAGTAATCACTTTAGGAATCGATATTATGCAATTAGAATCCAACCAATCTCTCAAGGTCTTAGGGAATTGTGTCATATCTTGAAATACAAAAATATGACGATGATATATGTAATCAATCAATTGTTTTGCACGAAATTTTTGAATTTTATGTTCCTCAAATAACGCTTGCAATTCAACCAACGATTTACCCAACAATTCAATCATGAGTGCTCCCATTCAAAGCTAACAACTTAGTTAAGAAATACGTTGCATTTTAACCATAAAGAAACCATCCATATCATCTGTTGGTGGATATGTTGTAATCATACCACTATTTGACTTAAGTGGGAAATCATCCGCCACAGGAATAATAGAAAACTCCTTATGTTTCTGTAAAAATGCCTCGACTACCTCTTCGTTTTCCTTGTAGTTTAATGTACAAGTGGAATATATTAAATATCCTTTTTCCTTAACAGTCATAGCAGCGCGTTCTAAAATCGCTAACTGTAATGGTGGTAATTCTGAAAGTATCGATTCCTGTTTTCGCCAACGCATATCTAGTTTCTTTTGAAGTATGCCTAACCCAGAGCAAGGTGCATCTACGAGCACACGATCAAAATACGAATTCCATGAATCTGGTAATTTTGTAGCATCCTGTACTTTTGTATGCACAATAGAAGCACCCAATCGGTCAGCATTTGAATTCATGAGTTCAATCTTATGTTCATGTATATCACAACTCATTAGTGAACCTACATTATCCATTAAAGTTGCCATGTACATGGATTTACCACCTGGTGCAGCACAGCAATCTAATATACGCTCACCAGGTTGCGGATTTACGAGACGTGCTACTAGCATAGATGCCTTATCCATAAATGTAATATAACCTTTTATAAATGCCTCAGATTTTTCAAGGCTACCACGATGGCTATTAATATAAATAATATCCTCGTAATTAGAATCCTGTGTAACAGCCCAGCCTTGTTCATTTAACATAGTTAAACATTGTGGAATATCAATAAGAATCGTGTTAATACGTGCCGTCAATTTAGGCTGTTCATTAAACCATGCACATAAATCTTCTGTTTTGTCCCGACCAAACTCACGTATCCATAAATTGATAAGCCAAAGAGGAACATTGTAAATGAAAGAAATAGCTTCTATATCATTAGCTGCTAAATCTTCAATACCAATACTATCTTGTTCTCGTATAACGGATCTTAATATGGCATTTACGAAACCAGATAAACCGCGTGTTAATTTCTTCGCTAATTTAACAGATTCATTAACTGCTGCACTTTCCGGTACCTTATCCATATAGATAATCTGATAAATACCTAGTCGTAAAATTTCTACCACCATAGAGGACAATTTTTTTATAGGACGTTTGGCAAAATGTACGATAATAGCATCTAAATAATTGCGTCTACGCACCACACCGTATACAAGTTCTGTAAAGAAGCGTCTGTCTAAGTCAGTTAGATTATATTTTGAGATATAGTCCTGTAAAACAATATTAGCATAGGCGCCCTTACGATTGATATCAGATAATGCCTTTACAGCCAATAATCGTATATTCTGTTTTTGTCCGTTTTTAGCAATTTCGTTCATAGTTATCCTTATCAATCAGTAACTCTACAGCATCTCGTACCTTGTTAATATCAACAGTCGTATTACAACAAGGTCCATTAGGGCGTTCATTTAATACTCCGATAACAGGAATAGGAAATACATCAGCCATACCACTTGCAAGATCTCGTTCACAAGCTATAGCAATAATCGCTTTAGGTTTTGCTTCTTTAACCTTCATACGTGCCAATGTACCACCAGTGACAACTATAAATTGACAACCATATTCCTTTGCGATTTTCAATAACCCTCCTACCTGACAGCGACCACATTGCTTACAGTTGTATACATTATGTGTCACCTTATGAATACAGGTGTTCTCTTGAAGACAATGAGGTGTTAATAGAAGGATACGTTCAGGAGGTACTTTATATAAATTCATAACCACTAGATGATTAATTAAATCAATCATAGCTTGACGTAATTCATCTTTTTGTATGCCTATGAAAGCCTTTCCTAGCCCTAATGATAATGGGAAAAGTAAATAAATAAATCGATTAGCTATTCGTAAAACTATAGGATGAATATATCTAAAACCTAGAGAAGCAATAGCTAGAACAAACCAAAGTCCCCAAATACCTAATATTAAGAGTCCACCTATACTTTCACTAATAAAAGCTAAGTTGTATGATATTCTTTCTAATCCTGGCCAAACTATATACATTGAAAAGCCGATGATTATTGAAATGAATAAACAAGATAGAGCCGATAATTTTAAATATAATGGGTATCTTTTGTAAGATATATTACACTTCATCAAATGCAATACCACCTTTAATCTGGTGACCATTAATAAAATCTTGTGCACTAATACGCTTTTTATTTTCTGGTTGTACCTCTGTTAGGAGAATAAAACCTTGATCACCAGTCGACACAACAAGTCCCTTTGCTGTATGCACTATAGTTCCAGGAGGTGCAAATTCTACAGGAATCTCATTGTTATTTACAAAAATTGTGGCCATCTTATTGTTTACAGATATAATCTCAACCATTTGAGCAGACCATATCTTTAACCGTTTCCCCTGTAAGAAAGAATAACATCCAGGTGCTGAATTTAAACCACGAATCAAGTTGACAATCTTATGTGCCGGTTGATGCCAATCAATAAGCCCCATTTCTTTTGTAATCTTAGAAGTATGGCTTGCTAAAGCGTCATCTTGAGGAGTGGCTGTAATTTCACCTTTCACCCATTTATCTAATACAGGAGAAATAGTGCGAGCCCCTAATTCAGCAATGCGCTCAAATAAAGCGCCTGTTGTTTCGTTTGGAAGTATATCAATTTCTGCAATATCGATAATATCTCCTGTATCTAAACCATCATCCATATGCATAATGGTAACCCCTGTTTTAGTATCACCATTTAAAATAGCATAATGGATAGGTGCTGCCCCCCTATATTTTGGCAATATAGATGCATGGATATTAATACATCCATATTTAGGCAAACGAATAAGCCATGGTGGTAAAATCTTACCATAAGCAATTACGACGATAACGTCTGGTGCAAGATCAATCAATTCCTTTTGAACAGCATCATCACGTAATGTTATAGGTTGATACACGGGCAAATCCAAAGATAACGCAGCTTCTTTAACCGGTGGCATTTGAATCTGCTTGCCACGTCCCTTTTGTTTATCGGGTTGGCAATATACACCTACTATAGAGTGACCAGCCTCAACTAATGCGCGTAACGTAGGAACAGAAAAATCTGGCGTGCCCATAAATACTATGCGTAATGGATTATTGTTAGACAATTTCCTTTTCCTCCGGATGATCTGCAATACGGCGTAAGTTTGTAGCTTTTTCAATAAATAAATGACCTTCTAAATGATCTATTTCATGTTGAAAAATTCTAGCCAAAAAACCTTCAGCTTTAATCATAACTTTTTTATTATGTGGATCGATACCTTTTACGGTAACCTTTTCAAAACGTTCCACATCTCCGAAATAACCTGGTACACTTAAACAGCCTTCTAGCCCAATTTGGCTTCCTTCACCATGAATAATTTCAGGGTTGATAAGCGCTATTAATCCACTACCAGCATGATCATCAACAACTATAATACGTTTGGATACATTAACCTGCGGTGCTGCCAATCCAACACCTTCCGTTTTATACATTGTGTCGGCCATATCTTCTATTAAAGCACGCATTTTTTTATTTACATGTTCTACAGGTTCTGCAACCTCTTTTAATATGGGATGTCCCGCTTTTACTACTTCAAGTACTGCCATATACTCCTCTTATCAAATCGGGTCTACATCGATAAGTAGACCTTCTTGTGTAAAAATCCAAGAATTATATATATAATCTTTTACGGCATCTAATTTTTCTCCGCGAATCATAATCGATAAACGATACATATCGCGAATCTTTTTAATGCCTGCTTCATAAGGACCATTAACATCAATCGATTGTGATTTAAAATTTGTTTCCAAATCATCTACAATTTTTTGAGCAATCGATTCAGCCATTTCTTCCTTCCCATGTCTTATAACCATATAAATCATTTCGCGAAATGGTGGATACCCTAAGTCCTTACGATTTACTATTTCTTCATTGTAAAAGCCCAAATAATCATGAGCCTTACTCTTTATTATAGCATAATTTAAAGGATTATATGTTTGTATAACAACACTGCCAACCTTATCACCACGACCCGCTCTTCCTGATGTTTGCGTTAGTAGATCAAATGCACGTTCAGATGCTAAATAAACAGGTATATTTAAGACAGAATCAGCTGTCAATATACCTACAGCTGTTACATCCTTAAAATCATGCCCTTTAGAAACCATTTGGGTCCCTAATAAAATATCATATTTATGGTTACCAAAATCTTGAAGAATTTCTTCGCCCATATCTTTATGCTTAGTTACATCTTGATCTAAACGCGCAATACGAGCGCCTTTAAAATGTCGGCGTAATTCTTCTTCAACTTTTTGTGTGCCAGAACCAAAGAATTTAATTCTTTTACTATGACATTTAGGGCATACTGAAGGAATTGGTTCATGGTGCTCACAATAGTGACACCGCAACTCTTCACCAGCTTGATGGTACACCATAGCAACCTCACAATGAGGACACATAATCGTTTCACCACAATCACGACACATGACAAATGTGCTGTAGCCACGACGATTTAAAAGAATAATCATCTGATTTCCATCCGCTAATGTACGCTCAATAAGATGTGTCATAGCATCGGAGAACACCGAGTAGTTGCCACGAATCATTTCTTCTTTCATATCTACAATTTGAACATTTGGCATCGGTTGATCAAAAATACGGGTTGGCAACTCTAATAGTTTATATTGTCCTTGTAAAGCCTTGTAATACGATGTGATAGCAGGTGTAGCAGAGCCTAAAATAACAGGACAATCATGAGCCATACCTCTCCATAATGCGACATTTTTTGCATTATAACGAATCATATCTTCCTGTTTATAAGATGTATCATGTTCTTCATCTAATACAATAAGCCCAATATCTTCAGCAGGCGCGAAAACGGCAGAACGAGCGCCAATAATGATATGGCTATCCTTCCTTCGTATACGTTCCCAGTTATTATTTCGCTCACTAATGGTTAGTTTACTATGGAAAACAACAACTTCATCACCAAAGGTAGAAACAAAACGACGAACAATCTGATCGGTTAATATAATTTCAGGAACCAGAATAATGGCGGTTTTACCTTTTCCTATACAACGAGCAGCAGCTTTTAAATAAATTTGTGTTTTACCACTACCAGTTACACCATGCAAAAGGAATGTATTATACGATTCAAGGTCCATCATCTGCTTAATCGGTTCATATACAATTTGTTGTGCTTCAGTTAACGGAATTGTTTCTTCACCACTCAGCAATTCGGTAAAAGAAGTTTTTGTATCTTTAAAGCGTTCTTCAATATGAATGCCATGCTCTTCACTGACCTGTTTAATAACCATATAAGAATAGCCTTTGGCTCTTAATAAAGATTTAGGAGCCCCACCTACCTCGATGAGATAGTTAGCCAACTCACGCTGCTTGCGCTTCTTAGGACTTAATTGATCAATCTTAAACTCTGGCGTTACAACGAGCCATTCTTCTTTTGGTGCATCGTAAGATTTTAATGTTTTATGCACAGTAAAAAGACGTAAAGCATCTCCAAAGGAACACAAAAAATAACGACTAATTTTCTGTGCCGTATCCATCATTTCCCGAGTAAACCAAGGATCACTATCAAGAATATCTATTATAGAACGCAAAGTAAATGTTGGTTTCTCTAATAGTTCTTCATACCCAATAACGATGCCCTCTTCACGACTACCACCTAAGGGAACTAATACACGAGTCCCTGCTTTCACATCACCAAATTTCTCTGGTAACAAATAGCTTAACGGTTTATGTAATTGTTTGGCAGGTCTATTAATAATAATACTTGCTACGCGCATTAGTTCACCTCCTCTAATCTAATTATTATAACATATCCTAGAGGAGATAAAAAAAGACTTAGTAGACAAGTCTACTAAGTCTTTACTATTATAAGCCAGCTTCGTGACGTAAAATATCAGCTTTATCAGTACGTTCCCATGGAAGATCAACATCAGTTCTACCAAAGTGACCATACGCAGCCGTCTTACGATAATGAGGCTTTAATAAATCAAGCATTTCAATGATACCTGCTGGGCGCAAGTCGAAATGTTTGCTTACTAATTCTTGAATTTTTTCTTCTGCAATCTTAGCAGTACCAAATGTATCAACTAAAATGGATACAGGTTTTGCAACACCAATCGCATACGCTACTTGTACTTCGCATTTATCTGCGAGACCTGCAGCTACAACATTTTTAGCTACGTAACGAGCTGCATATGCTGCGGAACGGTCAACCTTGGAAGGATCCTTACCAGAGAAAGCACCGCCACCATGACGAGCCATACCACCATACGTATCAACGATGATTTTACGACCTGTTAAACCAGCATCACCATGAGGACCGCCGATAACGAAACGGCCTGTAGGATTAATGAAAAATTTAGTGTTTTCATCGATGAATTCTGCCGGAAGTGCTGCATCGATAACATAGCGTTTCAAATCATTTTTAATTTGCTCTTGTGTTACTTCTGGGCTATGTTGCGTAGAAATAACGATTGTATCAATACGTTTAGGTTGATTGTCAACATATTCTACAGTAACTTGTGTTTTACCATCTGGACGAAGATATGTTAATGTGCCGTTCTTACGAACTTCTGCTAAACGACGGGATAAACGATGTGCTAAAGAAATTGGCATAGGCATATATTCAGGTGTTTCGTTTGTTGCGTAACCAAACATCATGCCTTGGTCACCAGCGCCAATTTTATCATTGATTTCGCTATTACCATCTTTAGATTCTAATGCTTCGTCTACACCCATAGCGATATCTGCAGATTGTTCATCAATAGATACTAACACACCACAAGTATCACAATCGAAACCATATTTTGCACGAGTATAACCAATTTCTCGAATTGTATCACGTACTACACGAGGAATATCAACATATGTGCTTGTAGAGATTTCCCCTACGACATGGACTAAACCTGTAGTCACAAGTGTTTCACAAGCTACACGAGCCTTTGGATCTTTTTCAATAATCGCATCCAAAACAGCATCAGAAATTTGGTCAGCTATTTTATCTGGATGGCCTTCCGTAACGGATTCAGAAGTAAAAAACATATGTTTTTCTGCCATTTTTGCCTCCTATAATAAAAAAATCCCTCATGGTCTCTCATGAGGGAGACCCATCTATCAGTCCATGACTGTTGGAATTAGCACCTTCTTTTAAAAAGGGTTGCTGTAGCTTCAACGGGCCTTTCCCTCCACTACTCTTGATGAGTTAAATTATGATATAAATTGTATACCATTTTTGTAGAAAAATCAAGTTAATCCACTTTATGTAACGCTAAATCATGTTCAGCCTTATGTAATGCGCTTTCAAATTTTCGATATATTACATAAGCTATTTTACAGCTAACAATTCAATAACTTCTCCAATAATGTATCTAGCTAATTCTGATTTTTGCATATTTGGCATTATTTTAGGCTCTTTATTAGGATATAAAAAATAACCTTCATTCGTATCTACATTAAACCCAGCATTTGATTTGCTTACATCATTAGCTACTAACATATCAAGGTTTTTACGACGTACTTTATCCATGCCGTAATCGACTACATGTTCTGTTTCTGCAGCGAAACCAACCAGTAATTGATAGGTTTTATGCTCTCCCAGCCCTTTAAGTATATCCGGATTCTTTACGAGCTCTAAAGTCATAGATTCCATTTTTTTGATTTTTTGAGGCGCTTTATTAGCCACCCTAAAATCTGAAACAGCAGCAGCCATTATCACCACATCTGTTGATTCGTAATAGGAATTAACAGCCTCCTGCATAGATTCCGCAGAATCTACAGGTACATATTCAACACCTTTAGGAATTTCTAATGATGTAGGGGCACTCACTAGAATTACGCGAGCCTTTTCCTTAACAGCAGCAGCCGCAATGGCATATCCCATCTTCCCACTAGATCTGTTACCTATATATCTAACAGGGTCGATATTTTCTTGTGTTCCACCAGCTGTAACAAGAACAGTCTTACCAGCTAATTTACCAGTCTCATCTAGAGAATGTAATTCTTCTGTCAACCAATTAACAATCTCTTCTGGTGCTGGCAGTCTACCCACACCTGTTACGCCACAAGCTAGCCAACCAGCATCGGGTTGCATAATATGGTATCCCAAAGATGATAAATCCTTTAAATTTCTCTGTACAATAGGATTATTGAACATCTCTGTATTCATGGCAGGACATAAATATTTAGGTGCTGGCGTTGCCATAATTGTTGTAGTGAGCATATCATCGGCAATACCAGCTCGTATTTTACCAATTACATTAGCTGTAGCTGGTACCACAATATAGGCATCAGCCCAGGTTGCAAGAGCAATATGTTCTACATTCCAATCGTGGATTTCTTCCCACATATCAACAGCTACAGGATGACCACTAATTTCACCAAATGTCATAGGTGTCGCAATATGAGTAGCATTTTTCGTCATTACCACTTTGACCTCTGCCCCAGCTTTTCGCAAACGACTTACCACTTCAATTGCTTTATATGCAGCAATACCTGCTGAAACACCTACGATAATATGTTTCCCTTTCATAATTCTCCTTTTAAAAATTCCTTGTACAAAATGTACAAGGAATTTTGAGTAAAATTATTTAATACCTTCTTTAGTGCGTTTATATGTTACTTCACCTTCAGCAATCTCATAGAATGCTAAAGATACAGGTTTATCTGTATTATGAATATCTGTAGCAAGACATTCTTCACCATCGGTCAACTCACGAGCGCGTTTAGCTGCTAGCGTTACCAATGTATATTTACTATCTACACGTTTTTCCAATGCTTTCAATGGAGGTTTTACCATCATACTATCACTTCTCCTTAGACTCTTGATATTGCTTATAAATATATTGAATTTGCTCTTTATTACGACTGATTTTACAAGCTTCAGCACGCAATATAGAAGCAACCTTTAAAGACGCATCCTCTAAATCATCATTGACCACAATATAATCATAACGATGAGCTAATGCTAACTCAGAACATGCCAATGATAAACGCTTATCGATAACCTCTTTTGCATCAGTTCCTCGATTATGAAGACGTTCAGATAATTCGGTTAAAGACGGTGGTACGATGTATATAAATACGGCATCACTAAATCGCTCTTTAACCTGCATAGCCCCTTGTATATCAATTTCAAGGAGTACACTTTTACCTTCGTCCAACAAATTTATCACATGCCGTTTTGGAGTACCATAATAATTATCATATACCTTAGCATACTCTAAAAACGCATCTTCTGACAATAATGATTCAAATTCTTCTTTTGTACGAAAGAAATAATTAATTCCTTCTTTTTCACCGACCCGTGGTTCTCGTGTAGTCATGGATACAGAATATACAAGATTAGGCATTTCACCACGTATATTCGAACAAATCGTTCCCTTGCCTGCACCAGATGGGCCTGAAATGACAATTAATAAACCTCGATCTGCCATAATAACTCCTAAGCTTCTACAGTATCCTCATCGACTTCGTGTTGCACAATACGATGTGCCACAGTTTCAGGTTGAATAGCCGACAATACTATTTGTCCACTGTCCATAACGAGTACAGCCCGAGTTTTACGTCCATAAGTTGCATCTATGAGAAGACTTTTATCTCTTGCATCTTGAACCATCCGTTTAATAGGCGCCGATTCAGGGCTAATAATAGCGATAACGCGATTAGCAGAAACCATATTACCAAAACCAATATTCAGTAATTGGATACTCATAAACAGACCTCCTTACTCAATATTCTGTACTTGCTCTCTAACTTTTTCTAATTCACATTTTAATTGTACCACATGGTCCGTTAATCTAATATCCATGGCTTTTGAGCCGATCGTATTAACCTCTCGATTCATCTCTTGGATGATAAAATCTAACTTACGACCAATAGGTTCATCCTTCTTTAGTGTATTTGTTAATTGTACCACATGAGACCTAAATCGGACAATCTCTTCCGTAATATCGGTTTTATCAGCCATAATGGCAACTTCTTGGAGTAAACGATCTTCATTAATAGCAATATCTAAATTGTCTACATACTCAAGCATTTTCTTTCGTAAATTTTCTTTATAAGCTAACACAGCATCTTCTTTATGAGCATTTATATCATCAATAATGGCCGTCATATGTGAAAGCCGTTCTAGCAAATCCTGCTGAATTTGTACGCCTTCAGATGTTCGCATATGGACCAAAGCATCAAGAGCTTCCATCGTAGTTTCTGTAATCAAAGAACAAAGAGAATCTTCTTGTATTTCATCATCTTTAATTTGAATCCACTCATTGGATATAGACATAACTGCTGCTAAAGGCACTTCTTGAGCAGATTTATAAAATCCTTCTAACACTAATAAGTCTTGTATTTGATTTTTTAACGAGCTATTTATTAAGAATTGCTTTTCTCTATCATCTATATCCTGCAACGTAACAAACACATCAACTTTGCCACGATGTAAGGACTTTTGAATGCATTTTCGAATACTGTGTTCTACAGAGTTAACTTGTTTTGGACTCCGTATGTTAAGGTCTAAAAATCTTGAATTAACAGATTTTATCTCAATTGTGCATTGTAAACCATCTGCTATACGTGTTGATCGTCCAAATCCGGTCATACTATTCATAGATGAACCTCCTTTTTATATATTGTATCACGAATTTTAAAGATATCTATTAATCATCTATGATATACTAAACTATACATTGTGAATTACCAAATGAAAGGATCACCATGAATTTAGACGGATTAACCATGTCTGTATTGGCAAGAGAATTAAATGAAAGCCTACAGAATGGACAAATACAAAAACTATATCAAGTAGATAAACACTCACTACTCTTTAAAGTACGCAGTGCTAATCAAGATGTAAATCTTATGATAACTGTAGGTGCCAATCCTGCAATCTATATATGTAAACCTATCCAAGATTTACCCAAAGAACCTAGTTCATTATGCATGTTTCTACGAAAACATATAGAAGGCAGTCGTATTACCTCCGTAGAACAAATTAATGGTGATCGTATTCTCTGTATACATATTGATAAGCTTGAAATGGATGGTTCCATTACCTCTACAGCAATATATATAGAACTTATGGGGAAATATTCTAACTGCATCTTTGTACAGAATGACATGATTTTAGAATCTATTATTCATGTATCCCCCTTGATGAATCGAGAACGCTCTGTGGGTCCTAAGATGACATACGAATTACCACCTAATTCTAACCGAGTATCTTTACTAGATTTTAATGAAGAAGAAATAAAAAATCTCCTTAGAACCTTTGGTTCAGGTACGGTCACCAATACTATACGTTCTGTCTTTAATGGATTTGGTAAATCGTTATTAGATTATGTTCTAACAATATCTAATTTAGATGGCACGGAAGATCTTAATACCTTATCAGATGATACGGTTCATAGATTATCCGGAGCTTTACATAATCTAAAGGAAAAATTATTAAAGGCTTTTCAATTATATGTCTATAAAAATGTAAATGGTAAAAAAATATATATGCCATTCCCTTTGGAAACAGATTCTACATTGATAGAAACGTATCCAACCATCTCAAAAGCAATCGAACAGTCTATTGTGGCCACTGGTTCAATTCATACGGCTGATAAAGAACTAGAACGTATTATAACAAATGCTATAAAAAAAGAAGAATTACGTCATAAAAAAATCAAAGATGAACTAGATGATACTAAAAAGATGGAAACCTATAAATTATACGGTGATCTTTTAATGATTAACGGTCATTTGCAAGTACACTACCAATCGTCTATTGACGTACAGAATTTACTTTCAGAATCAGCAGAAACCATAACAATTCCACTAAAGCCAGAATTAACTATTGTCGAAAATGGGCAATGGTATTACAAACTGTATACCAAATTAAAAAACCGTATCATCAGTGGTCAATATCAACTAGACCAAAGTACTATTAAATTAGAGTATTACAGAACTATATTATATAGCTTATCCCTTGCCACAACTAGAGAGTCTTTAGAAGAGATCAGACATGAATGTATGGACGCGGGTATTATAAAAAAATCTAAAAAACCTCTTTCCTATAAACTAGGAAAATCCAATTATATTCATCTTGAAATCCCAGAAGGCGAGCTTTATATTGGACGAAATAACCAGCAGAATGAATACTTAACTCATCGTTTTGCAAAACCAAATGATCTGTGGTTTCATACACAAGATATTCAAGGTTCCCATCTTATTTTACGTACGAATCATGAACCTGATGATATGCTCATTTCACAAGTAGCAAAATATGCTGCTTATTTTAGTAAGGCCCGTCATTCATCAAAGGTGCCTGTAGACTATACATATATAAAAAATATCAAAAAACCACCTAAATCACCTTTAGGATTTGTTATTTTTAACACTCATCAAACAATGATTGTTGAACCAGAAAAACCGCCTATGTATGAGGAATAGCAAAACCCCCGATAGAAATCTATCGGGGGTTTTCTCTGCAATCATTAGTATGATCTTATCTGATTACAACATATTATATATTATTGATTTTCAGTTTTTTGTTCACTTTGTTGCAAGCTTTCTCGGTTTTGACGAAGGCTTTCCAATGTTTTTTCTAAATTGTTTTCTACATATTTCAATACATCACCAGCATATTGAATAGAGCTAGATTTTAACTCTTCAGAAGATTGGTTTGCAGCATTGATAATTTGATTAGCTTGTTCTTGTGCTTGCTTAACAAGTTCACTTTCAGCAGTCAATTTAGCAATGTAATCTTTGGCTTGATCGATTAATGTTTCAGCTTGACGTTGAGCATCAGCCAAAACTTTATCTTTTTCAGCCACAATACGACGAGATTCATCGAGCTCAAGTGGTAAAGATTCTTGAATTGCATCGATAATACGCATAATTTCATCTTCTTCTACCATGCGTTTTGTAGTCATAGGAATACGGCTGCTAGATTCAATAAGAACCTCTAAATCTTCAAGTAATTTTTCTGTTTTCATACAATTCACTCCTATTATTTATTACCATCGATGTTAAAACGTTTTTCTAATTTTATCTTTACATCGTCAGGAACAAGTCCATCTAACTTACCACCAAATTTAGCTAACTCACGAATCCCTGTTGAGCTTACAAAAGAATATTTATTATTGGTCATAATAAACACTGTTTCAATATCATCATCCAAGTATTTTGCAAATAGAGCACGTTGAAATTCATATTCGAAATCACTAAGAGCCCTAAGTCCACGAATAATAATACTTGCGTTTTTGGATTTAACATAATCGATGAGCAATCCACCTGTACAGTCGATTTCTACATTAGGAATATGCTTAACCGCATTGCGAATCATCTCAACACGTTCTTCCATAGTAAACAATGAATTCTTATTAGGATTTGAACTTACAGCGATAATCAACTTGTCTACTAGACGACTACCGCGCTCAAAAATGTCAACATGACCATTTGTAACGGGGTCAAAACTTCCTGGGCAAACTCCTATCCGCAAGGGTCTAACTCCTTTCACTATGTTTCACAAAATATGAAACAAGGGTGTAACCAAATTTTTGTTCCTTTATACATTCCCATTCTGGTGGCATGGTGAAAGCCTCATCTTTATGATGTTCTAAAACTAAAACACCATCATCAGCTAATGCATCATGAGCCACAACAAAATCAATAGTCTCCTGTATAAAGCCATTTTCATATGGTGGATCTGAAAAAATATAATCGAACTGCTGGTCACCTATAAAATGTTTTAGTTGTGAAAGCTTCTTAGGTACAATTTGAATTCGATTATCAACGCGACAATGTGTAGCATTTTCTCGAATTAACTTCCCTGTCCTAAAGTCTACAGCAATCGCTAACTCGGCTCCACGACTTAGTGCTTCTATAGCAACAGCCCCGGTACCAGAAAATAAATCTAATACACGGGCACCATATATACCACGATGCGCTAAGACGTTGAAGATACTTTCACGAACACGATCCAAAGTGGGACGCGTATCCATCCCCTTTGGAGCCTTTATAGTATGGCCCTTTGCAGTGCCTCCAATAATTCGCATACAATCCTCACTAGATTATACTCATTAATTATAGTATATAAATACCTAAAATAAAAGTATCTTTTACAATTATGATACTTCGATTTTGCTATCTCGTCCCATCAATTCTTGCAATGCTAATTGAGGTGACTTTTCCTCATATAAAACCTCATATAGTGATTGTGTTATAGGCATTTCTACGTGATGTTTTATGGCCATATCCCGAATAATCGATGTTGCAAAAAAACCTTCTACAACCATATTCGTATGATTCATAATATAGTCCATCGTCTTGCCATCCGCTAATTGTTGCCCAGCAGCACGGTTCCGACTATGTTGGCTCATACAAGTGGCGATTAAATCACCCATTCCCGCTAAGCCAGCATACGTTTCTTTTCGTGCACCAAGGGCTAAACCAAATCGAGTCATCTCATGTAGACCACGAGTTAATAATAAAGCCTTACAATTATCCCCAAGAGACAAGCCATCAACGATACCGGCAGCCAAGGCTATTACATTTTTTGTAGCCCCTGCTAATTCGACACCGATATAATCATCACTAGTATATATACGAAATTCTTTGCTGTGTAATGCTTGCTGTACCTTTTTTCCTATATCCATAGAAGTTGTACCAACCACAGCAGCGGCAGGTAAATTCCTACCAATTTCTTCTGCGTGATTAGGACCAGATAAAACAGTTAAATGACAACCAACGGAAGATAATTCCTCCTTCATGACTGTAGTCAATAATTTGCCACTTTCCCGTTCAACACCTTTAGAGCACAACACATATATTTGATCCTTGTGAGCATATTTTTTTAAATTTTGTAAAGCTGTACGCACATGAATGGATGGTGTAACAATCAATACAATATCAGCATGCTCAATAGATGTTTGTAGATCAGAACTAATGATGAGTTCATCAGGCAATATAACACCAGCTAAATATGACTTATTCTCCCTGTACTTAATAAGTTCATCCTTAAACTCTGAACGTCTGCAATATAAGGTTGTATTATTTCCGGCCACTACAGATTTAATAGCGAGAGCTGTTCCCCAACTACCAGATCCGACGATGCAAACTTTCATACTACTCTCCTTTTTTAACGCGTTCTACTTTTAATTCTTTACCGGCTAGTAAACGAGAAATATTTTCTCGATGACGTATGATGACAAACAATGCAGCTAGTGCACCAAATCCTACAAACCACCAGGACTCGCCCATTACATACATCAATACAGGAACAAGCGCAGCAGCTACAATAGAACCTAAAGAGACTAATTTAGTGAAATATACAATGACGCCCCAAATAGCAAAGCAAATAACTGCAACAATTGGAGATAATGCAATGAGTACCCCCAAACCAGTTGCAACACCACGGCCACCTTTAAAGCCAAGAAATACGGACCAATTGTGTCCAACCATGGCTAAAATGCCACCTAGAATCATGTACATGGGATTTAAATGGGAAAACAAAAATACCCCAATAGCACCCTTTAATGCATCACAGAAAAATACAGGAAGCGCTGCCTTTAAACCAATAACACGATATGTATTCGTAGCACCTATATTTTTTGATCCATATAGGCGGACATCTGTATTAAAAAATAATTTACCAATGATGAGTCCGCTAGGAATCGAACCGATTACATAGGCTAATAACGCATACCCTATAATAGGTATAAAATCATTCACAACTTTCACCCTTACCCTTTGTAATTATTACTCTTCATCTTCACGTTTTTTCCCGCGAAGAATTAATCGAATTGGAGTACCTTCGAAACCAAAACTTTCACGTAAACGATTTTCCAAGAAACGCATATACGAGAAATGAATTAATTCGGGTTCATTTACAAATAGGATAAATGTTGGAGGTTTAACACTGGCTTGTGTCATATAGTAAATTTTTGGAATTCTACCATTACGAGATGGAACCGGATTTACAGTTTGAGCATCTTGTAATAATTGATTCAATGTACCAGTAGAAACACGACGATATTGTTGTTCTGATACGAATTTAAGCATATCTGCTAAACGATGAATACGTTGTTTTGTCAATGCAGAAGCAAATAGAATCGGTGCAAATTGCAAGAATCCTAATTCATCATAAATATCTTCAGTGTATCTCAATGTAGTTTTATCATCTTTTTCTACAAGATCCCACTTATTAACTACAATGATAACGCCCTTGCCGGCTTCATACGCATAACCAGCAATTTTTTTATCTTGTTCTGTAACGCCATCAACGCCATCTAATACAAGTACAACAATATCAGAGCGATCAACGGAACGAAGAGAGCGAACAATGCTGTAACGTTCAACAGCTTCATCAATCTTGGATTTACGTCTCATCCCTGCCGTATCGATGAGAACGAATTTTTGATCACCATGTGTCCAATGCGTATCAATAGAATCACGAGTAGTGCCAGCTACATCGGAAACGATAACGCGATCTTGACCTAATAGTGCATTGGTCAATGATGATTTACCTACATTAGGACGACCAATGATAGCCACATGAATGGTGTCTTCTTCATCTACATTAGTTCCTACAGGTGGGAAATGTTTAACCGTATCATCTAATAAATCACCTAGATTCATTAAATTCTTTGCAGAAATACCAATTGGATCACCAAGTCCCAAATTATAAAACTCATAAATATTAGGTTCTTGATTTACACTGTCAATTTTATTCACTACAAGGACTACTGGTTTTCCACTAGTACGTAAAATATTGGCCACTTCTTCATCAGCCGGTACAATACCTTGCTTGCCATCAACCACAAAAAGGATTACATCAGCTTCTTCAATAGCAAGTTCAGCTTGTAAACGCATCATTTTAGGAATGACATGACTATTCTCTGTTACGAACTCGATACCACCTGTATCAATCATTGTAAACTCACGATTAAGCCATTCTGCATCAAAGTATATTCTATCTCGTGTAACGCCAGGTATATCCTCGACGATAGAAATTCGTTTATTAACAATGGCATTAAATAATGTAGATTTACCTACATTTGGACGACCAACTACGGCCACTAATGGTTTTGCCATACTTTCACCTCTTTTATTATCTATATACATCACTTCATTTTATCATATTAAAGGGAATGTACGCAAAAAGGCTAATCAAGGAAAACCTTGATTAGCCTCATTAAAAGATTCTGAATTATTCAGCGTCTTCTTCTGTTTCTTTTGCTTCCATCAACTCAGTCAAAGCCAAGCCCAATTTCTTTTCATCTTTGTTAAGAGAAATGATTTTAACTTCAACTTCTTGACCACGGTTCAAGTAATCTTCAACTTTCGCATTACGTTGTTTTGTAATTTGAGAAATGTGAAGTAAACCTTGAATATCATCGTTAACAGCTACAAATGCACCGTAAGCTACCAAACGAACAACTTTACCAGTGATTACATCACCAACGTGTAAAGTTTCTTCAGCAACATCCCATGGGCTCTTAGTTAAAGCTTTTAAGGACAAGGATAATTTGTTGCTTTCAGGGTCGAAGGATTGCAATTTAACTTCGATTTCTTGGCCAACGGAAAGAACATCTTCCACTTTTTTAATTTTTTGCCAAGAAATGTCGGAAATATGAAGTAAACCTTCAATACCACCGATATCTACGAATGCACCATAAGGCATGATTTTACGAACGATACCTTTATAGTTTTCACCAACGTTGATATTTTTCAATGCTTCAGCTAATTTTGCTTGACGTTCCACTTCAAGTACTGCACGGCGGGAAAGAACCAAACGGTTTTTCTTTTCGTCGATTTCAAGAACTTTTGCTTCGAATTCAGTACCAACCAAGTTGTCCAAAGATTTTACGAAATGCACATCACCTTGGGACAATGGAATGAAACCACGAAGGGATTTTACTGTTACCACCAAGCCAGCTGGGATAGCATCGATACCTTTACATACGATAGGTTCGTCTTTTTCTTGAGCTTCGATAACATATTGCCAATCTTCATCTTTAGCCAAACGAGTCATGGAAAGATAAATAGGATTATCTTCTTTGATGTGGTTCATGATAACTGCTTTAATTTCATCACCATTTTTCAACACATCTTTGGCAGAGTTTGGTGCTGGATAAGAAATTTCAGTTCTATTCAAAATTGCTTCAGTTTTGTAGCCAAAAGATACCCATGCGCGTTCATCTTCAACTTGTACTACTTGACCTTCTACAACGTTTCCTTTCTTAAATTCTTCTTGACCTTCTGCTGCTAATAATTCTGCAAAATCTTTCATTGTCTCAATGACCTCCTTAATAATCCAGTCGGGAGTCGATGCTCCTGCTGTTACTCCTACCGTCTGTACTCGGTTAAACCATTCCAGTTGTAATTCAGTAGAAGTTTCAATGTGATATGTTGTACATCCAACGTCTCGACAAACCTCTGCCAATCGGTTCGTATTGCCGCTGTTCTTACCACCTATCACAATCATAAGATCTACGTTACGAGCTAATTCAACGGCAGAATTCTGACGTTCCTGAGTTGCATTGCATATCGTTTTGAAAATCTTAAGATTTTTAGATTTTTTCTCTAATATCTCTATTATACTGTTAAATTTGAATTGTGAAAAGGTAGTTTGAACAACTACGCCCATTTTTTCAACAACTTGTAGATTTTTAGCGGAATCTTCATCTTCAATGATTATTCCCTTGTTATTCGCCCATAAATTGATACTTTTGACCTCAGGATGGTTTTTTTCACCTAATATAACTAGTGTCATGCCATCTTCAATAACAGATTTAGCATCTTGTTGAGCTTTTTTCACATGTGGGCATGTAGCATCTACAATGGCTAGACCTTTTTCTTCAGCCTCTTCATAAATGGCAGGTCCTACACCATGAGAACGAATAATCATTGTGCCCTCATCGATATCAGATACTTCTTGGATGGGGCTAACCCCTTTACTTTCAAGACGACCCACGACTTGGGGATTATGAATGATAGGACCTAATGTATAGCTTTTCCCCTTACCATTGGCAGCTTCGTTGGCCATTTCAACGGCACGTTTTACACCATAACAAAAGCCATGGTTTTCGGCCAAAATTATTTCCATAATGTCTCCTCTATACGATTCTCATGATAGGAATCAATCATCCGTTGTATTTCTGCTTTAACCGTATCGTTAACCGCCTTAATGGCTTCTGGCGTAGGCTTAGCTTTGCTTACTGGCACCTGTTTACCGATAATACAAGCCACATGATTTCTCTTCATATTATGAGAACCAATAATAGCTACAGGTGTAATACCAATGCCTGTACGTAAGGCAATTGATGCTGCTCCATCATGAAAGCGTCCAAGTTTGCCATTCTTTTGACGATTGCCTTCTGCAAAAATCCCTAAAACTTTATTATTCTTTAATAGTCCTAACGCATGTCTAATTGCTATTTTATCTATGGCACCACGATTTAAAGGGAATGCTCCAAGCCAGGTACAAAAAAATCGAGAAATAGGATTTACAAATAATTCCTGTTTCGCCATAAAGTGTACATGTCTTGGCAATGCATAGCCACAAATAGGTGGATCATTATTGCTCAAATGATTTGGTACCACAATAACCGGGCCTTCCATAGGGAAATTATCGCGACCATATACCTTTAATCCATAGCCAACCTTATAACGCAACCAAAAGGCTGTGCGCCAAAGCCATGTAGAAAATTTGTTCATCTTAGATTCGCTCCTGTACTAGATGTAATATATGTTCCACAGTTTCATCAAATGTCATATTGCTTGAATCGACCAACACAGCATCTTCTACCTGAATCAATGGTGATTCTTTGCGATTCTTATCCATATCATCACGTTGCATAACGCTATCTTTAATATCTTCTAGCGTTTGCTCATTAGATGTACCTTTTACCTCTAAATAACGACGCATAGCACGAGCTTCAACTGAAGCTGTTAAGTAAATTTTTAGTTCTGCATCGGGTAATACAACAGAGCCAATATCGCGACCATCGAGTATAACCCCACCTGCTTCAGCCATAAGACGTTGTCGTTCAACTAAGTATTGACGTACCCCTTTATATGAAGCCACTATAGAAACCGCATTATTCACTTGTGGCGTTCTGATATAATCAGTTACATCTTGACCAGCAATATAAACCTTACATGAATCATCACTAGCCTCCATAGTAAGATCTAATTCTGGCAATAATGCTTCTACGGCCTTTTGATTATGTACATCAATATGATTATGCAGTACAGCCCATGTAACAGAACGATACATAGCACCTGTATCAATGTATAGATAACCTAATTTCTTTGCCACTATTTTAGAAATAGAAGATTTACCAGCCCCTGCTGGGCCATCTACGGCGACGGCAATTTTATGTGTATTCATAATTCCCTGTATCACTTTCATAAATTATATCAAATATACTATTCAATCATGCAGCGTTAAACATCCTCATTAAAACGCTTCAGGGTGAGTTATATGCATAGCTGCTACATATCCTGTGGAAAAAGCGGCTTGTAAATTATATCCACCTGTAAAGGCATCAATATCCAAGACTTCACCAGCACCATATAAGCCTTTCACCAACTTGGATTCCATTGTTTTAGGATTAAATTCTTTTAAAGAAATACCACCAGCTGTTACTATTGCCTCTTCTACAGGGCGCAAACCCTTCACTGTCAGAGGCATGTGTTGCAACATATAACCAATTTGTTGGCGTTCTTCTTTTGAAATCTGATTGATTGGTTTTTGCGGATCAATACCGGCTAACTCAATAATTAATGGTATCAATCGACTCGGTAACAAATCTTTCATACCGTTAATCAATTGTTTTTTAGAGTATAAATCAAAATCTTTTTGTAATCGTTTATCTAATGTCTCTGGCGATAATGCAGGTTTTAAATTGATATCTAAACCTATGGTACCAATATTTTTCTTACGCATTAACTTACCCACTGTATGACTGAGTGATAAGACAATTGGACCAGTAATGCCAAAATGAGTAAACATCATTTCCCCAAACATCGTGGCTTGTACCTTATTTTTAGCGATTACAGACAATTCAACATTCCGCAAGCTAAGCCCCATCAGGTCTTTCACCCATGATTCTTCGGTCACAATTGGTACCAAGGATGGACGGATATCGGTAATCGTATGCCCAACTTGTGAGGCCAAAACATATCCATCACCAGTAGAACCTGTAGCCGGATACGATTTACCTCCCGTAGCAATAACCACGGCATCGGCGTGATAGGTTTCTTTATCTGTCACAACGCCAATAACAGTACCGTCATCAACCAAAATTTTCTTAACCGGTTCCTCAAGATGAACATCTACACCGTAATGTTTCATAAGCTTCATAAAGGTATTTCGTACATCCAACGCAGAATCTGAAGCTGGAAATACGCGGCCGCCTCGCTCTACCTTGGTCTCTAAGCCAGCATCATGTAATAACTGCAACAAATCTTCGTTTGTAAAACGCTCATAAGCACCATATAAAAACTTACCATTACCAGGAGTGTTCTTTATAAATTCAGACATATCACAAGCATTCGTAATATTACAACGACCCTTGCCTGTAATCCCCATCTTCTTTCCTACATAGTTCATTTTCTCTAGAAGCGTTACCTTCGCTCCTTCTCGTCCTGCGATGACAGCAGCCATTAATCCCGCTGCACCACCTCCGATAACTACGACGCGCTTCATTTAGAGGCTCCTAGCGCTTTAAGAGCACTTACTTCACGTTGTGTCAATTGACGAACACCACCGCGCTTAACGCCACTTAAGGTTAATCCACCATAAGCAATACGTTTTAAATTATGAATTCGATAGCCAAAGTGTTCAAACATACGACGCACTTGTCGATTACGACCTTCATGAATGGTAATTTCCACTTCATGAACTCCATTGTGATCATCAAAGCCCAAATCCACAAGTGTAGCAGGTGAAGTCACACCATCTTCAAGAGGTACGCCATCTGCGATAACCTGTAAATCAGAATCATTCACACGCCCCTTAATACGAACTTCATATGTTTTTTCAACGCCCTTAGATGGATGTGTAAGGTTTTGAGCTAATTCTCCATCATTTGTTAACAGTAATAAGCCTTCTGTATGTAAATCAAGACGTCCAATTGGATAAATGCGACGTTTTTCATTTTTAATATAATCCATTACAGTTTCCCGTCCTTGTGGATCTGTAACAGATGTAATAACACCTTTCGGTTTATTCATTAAATAATATACAGGTTTCTCAACAGCTAATAACTGACCATCTACCATGACCTTATCTTTCATAGGGTCTACCTTGACACCTAGCTCTGTCACCTTGCGGCCATTAACACGTACCTTACCAGCTGCAATCAATTCTTCCGCCTTGCGACGAGATGCCACACCACAGCTGGCAATAAATTTTTGTAATCGTTCCATTATATATCCTCTTCTATGTATTTTCTAATCCATTTTGATTAGAAGAAGTTGTTACTTCTTCATTTTCTACAACATCTACCGGTACACTCGTTACATCAGCCTCGGCAGTATCTAATTCTTTATGTAAATCATCAATGGATGTAACACCAGTACTTCGCAAAAACTCATCGGTGGTACCATACAAAATAGGGCGTCCCACCGTATCCTTATGTCCTAATTCAGCAATCAATGCTCGAGACAATAATTGTTTAATTACCTTATCACTATTAACACCGCGTACCTCTTCAATTTCGGCTTTTGTGATCGGTTGTTTATATGCAATAACCGCTAGTGTTTCCATAGCTGCATTAGATAATTTATCTTCTTTTCTTCGTATATGCCCAATATAAGGGGCCGCTTCTGGTGCACTGACCAACTCAATACCAGCTGCTGAAACGCGTACACGGATACCACGTTTATGAGATTCTAATTCAGATGATAATGCATCCACATATTCCAAGGCGTCTTGTTTTGAAAGTCCAAAAATATCTTGTATAACATCTATAGAAATAGGTTTGGCCGCAGAAAATAGTACCGCTTCTAGATCTGATACGCCCATGCTATTCCTCCTCTACCTCTTCATCATTGTGTAATCCCATGACAGGTGCTGTGAAAATTATGTCATCATTTTCATAAAACATAGCCAATTCCTGTTGTTTTAATAATTCTAGTACGGCCATAAAGATCGTTACCATACCACTCTTAGTTTCAATAGCAACAAGCAATTCGCGAAAAGCTAATCGCTCTCCACGGCGAGCACGACTAGCCAAGGAGACAATCATGTCCTCTAAGCTATATGCATCTTTTTCTACCGTTACTTGACGAACTGTCTCTTCTGATTCTGTTTCATTACGCTTATGTAAAACAGAATAAAATATATCATATAGTTTAGATAATTCTAAATTATAAAAACTATCTAATCCTAATACACTCGTTTCTTCAGGACGGCTAAAAACATTTGATTCAATAGATGCTTTTTCCATTAAGATTTGAGTAAAATCTTTTATCTTTTTAAACTCTACTAACTTAGCCACTAATTCATCTCGTGGATCTTCGCTTTCATCGGGTTCAGGTTCAACCTTAGGTAATAGCATACGGGACTTAATTTGTAATAATGTAGATGCCATTACAAGGAATTCACTACTATAATGGATATCAAAATGATTCCAATTATCTAGATATTCTAAATATTGGCTAGTGATTTCAACAATTGGGATATCCGTAATTTCAATCTTATGTTTTTCAATTAAATGTAAGAGTAAATCGAGCGGGCCCTCGAATACATCCAATTTATAATTATAGTCCCCCATGAATCCCCATTCCTTAACGATACTACTTCATAACTATATAATTATATCCTAAATTAAAGATTTCTTCTACGTACAGCATATATAATTGTATTTTTTAGTATTCTTTGTTATCTTATAATGTGAAGAAAAATATATATTGTTGTAAGCTCCTTTAGAAAGGATACATTATGTTATCATCAATGAAATCATTGATTCGAAATCCTATTTTGCGTTTTGGCATTATAGGCATAGTGCTCTACATTGCACTATTTTTTATTTATGAACCAGTTACATTAGGTCTAGATGTTGAGGATATTACAATCCTTGCGGTACCGACCATGGTCGGAATGTTCTTATTCCAGTACTTTATGAGCTGTACCGTGTTCCATCGTGCATTTCTAGGCTATGGTCTGGTTGGTCTACTTTGGGGACTCACATTCCCGCTATTATTTCACTGGTCCTATGTTAAGCCCCTTTACTTCTATGAGTTTGCCAACGATTTTTTATTTGGTTTACTCTTATTTATGGGACTATCCGGCATTCAATATTTGGTAACACAAACGGGACGGCTGCAGAAATTAACATCTGCTATACTGGCATTATTCTCATCGGTCCTTAGTCTCATCCCATTATTACAAATCGGTTATTATATGACCACTTGGCACTGCTTAACACCAGCAAGTCTATTAGCAGTATATATGACAAATCCAGAAGAAGCCTTCGGATTCTTAAAGAATGCTGCTGGTATACCCGGTCTTATCGCCATCGTCATAGGCTTAATATTATGGACACTCTTCCTATATTGGTGCAACCTAGGAATGAAACGAGTTGTCGATTTTAACACAACTCGTCCTTTACGATTAGGCGTACTCATCGCGTCCATGGTAGCATTTATCGTTTATGTACCATTCTTCTTATTTCCTCAAACATGCATCGTAGCCAATTGGACAGCTGCAGGTAATTATGTTAAAGAAATGCAACAGTACAACGATAATCACCACCTTGTTTTTGATTCATTCAATTTGGACTCAAAGGATACAACACCTACTAAAACACCTGGAACTATCATTCTCGTTATCGGCGAATCCAGTTCCCGTGATTACATGAAGGTCTATAATCCAAAATTCCAATACGATGACACACCTTGGCAAGAGGATATGCGAGATCACAATAAAGATTTTATCTTCTTTAATCATGCATACTCTTCTTATGTACAAACGGTGCCAACCTTAGAACGCGCCCTTTCGGAGCGCAACCAATACGATGACCGTCCATTCCTAGATTCTGCTAACATTTTAGATGTAGCCAAAAAAGCAGGCTATACAACATCTTGGTTTAGTAACCAAGGCGTATTTGGCGAATATGATACAGCTATTTCCTTGATGGCTAAAACGGCGGATACTACGAAATGGGCTCATGAATCCTATGGTTTTTCTGATTTATACGATGAAGCATTATTGCCACTATTAAAAACGGTTGATCCAAGTAAAAACAATTTTATCGTAATTCATATTATGGGTAGCCACATTTATTACAATGATAGATATCCTCATGAATTCAGTAAATGGAAAAAAGGCCCTAATCCAGAAGGTATTGAGGCCTATGCAAATAGTCAACTCTACACAGATTGGTTGTTACAACAAATTTATACATATGGTAAAGATAATCTAAATCTTCAAGCTATGGTATATTTTTCTGACCATGGTGAAAGCGTAGATAAATCTCACAACCCAGATACATTTGATTTTGTGATGACACACATTCCATTCTGGATGTACTTATCACCTCAATATCGAGCTGCATACCCTCAAACAGTATCAGCTTTAGATAGTCATGAACATCAATATTTCACCAATGATTTATTGTACGATACATTAGTTGGTCTCATGCATGCACCAAATAGTCGTTACGATAAAACGAGAGACTTTAGTAATAGCGCTTATCGATTTAATCTACATAATCTCACAACGCTATTAGGCGAACAACCATTGACTAATGACCCTGTAAATGCAGGACAATAAGATATCCTATTACAACAATAGCGACGATTGAATTTATATCAATCGTCGCTATTTTGCGTTATAAGGGCTACTACATTCTTTTCTGTATAAATCTGTATATCGTGTTGTAATAAGAGCTCTGACGTGACACCAACCCCTTTTACGAGGGTTCTCGTAAATGTACCATCATATAGTTCACCATATCCACAGCTAGGGCTTTTGGCTTTTAATAAAGCACACCGGCAATTCTTCTCTATAGCAATTGCTAAGGCTAATGTTGCACCGCGTTTAAATTGTTCCGTCACATCGGTACCATTCTTTGTTTGTACTCGATTACCTACGCGTTCTGCTGGACATCTGGGCGTTAACAGCCCTCCTAGTACCTCCGGACATACCGGAACAAGGTTATAGACGTTCTTAAGCTCTTCTAAGCAATCTATTCGATTATGGTCACCATCATAGCGACAACAAACACCGCAAAGGCATTCACTAATTAATAGATTCGGTTTACTCACGTTATATACCTACTCGTAAATACAATTAAAATTATATACAAAAAAAGACTAACCGAAGTTAGTCTTAATGGTGCCGAGGACCGGAATCGAACCGGTACGGTTATTTCTAACCGACGGATTTTAAGTCCGTTGCGTCTGCCTGTTCCGCCACCCCGGCATGGGTAACGATTTTGTGGAGGCGGCACCCAGAATCGAACTGGGGAATAAAGGTTTTGCAGACCTCTGCCTTACCGCTTGGCTATGCCGCCATATAAAGTTAGTGGAGCGGGAAACGAGATTCGAACTCGCGACCCCCGCCTTGGCAAGGCGGTGCTCTACCGCTGAGCTATTCCCGCATGTACATGGTGCCTCAGGACAGAATCGAACTGTCGACACACGGATTTTCAGTCCGTTGCTCTACCGACTGAGCTACCGAGGCATGAATGGCGACCCCGATCAGATTTGAACTGACGATCTTCGCCGTGACAGGGCGACATGTTAACCGCTACACCACGGGGCCGTATCCAAAGTACTTGCTTAGTATATCGGTTATCAGAGTTTTTGTCAACACTATATGTGTAAATTCTTGATGAAGTTTTTTTCATCTCCCAAAATAGTGCTCTCCCTATGTCCAGGTTCTACTAATAATGCATCATCTAGCTCCAGTATTTTACATAAGCTTTTATGTAAATCTTCAGCATCGCCATTATAATTATCGCTATTTCCAACATTTTGTTTAAAAATAGTATCACCTGTAAATAGATGGCCTTCTATTTCAAAACATACGGAACCTGCGCTATGCCCTGGTGTATGATACACCCGTATATGAAATGGTCCGATATTTAGTATGCCTTCTTGCAAGGGAATACATTGAGTAAACATCTTTTTCTTATATACACTTGGGCGCCGGCGAATCAATTGTAATAATTCATGATCCCCCTCATGTAAATACGCAGGAATATTGTAGTACTCACAAATTTCATCGAGTGACGAAACATGATCACAATGACCATGAGTTAATAAAACGGCAAGCGGTGTAGAGTCCCCTACCATCTCAATTATATGCTTACTATGAAATCCTGGATCAATTATGAGAGATTGATTGTCTTCTTTTAATACATAGCAGTTTGCCTTATATAATCCTAATGGACGTTTTATTATTTCCATTATACAATCCCTTCCCCCATAATACATCCAGTATACATATAAGCTTCTACAAAATTCTATATCGTTTTGTAGTATCTTTTTTTATAAAATATCCTTCCCAGAACTGTGGATGAAGCATAACTAGAATCGTAAATAACTCCAAACGACCTAATAGCATATCCACAATAGCCACACCTTTTGCACCTAAAGGTAATAATGCAAAGGAATCAGTTGGGCCATAACTGCCAAATGCTAAACCTACATTACTTTGGAATGCAGTTACTATTTGTAGTGCATCACCTGTAGACAGACCAAAACATGTCATAAGAAATACGGATATAACATAAATCATTAAATATAGAAATATAAATTGTTGCGTCATACGCACCCACTTTTCTGGCAATGGTTTTCCATTGATTCGTACCACTTGAACCATATCAGGGTGTATAGCTTTTCTCAAATATATGATACTACTTTTAATTAGTATAATAAGACGGATAATCTTAACGCCACCAGTTGTAGATCCACTACAGCCACCAAAAAAGCTGGATATAAATAACATCATTTGAGCCGCAGCAGGCCATAAATCGTAATCAGATACGGCAAAACCACTACCCGTTTGTATTGATACTAAGGTAAAGGCTGAATCTTGAAAAGCTTGTCCTATATCCATAGAATTAGATTGAAAATATAAGGATATAAAGGTAATAAGAATACCAATAGCTAATACCAGCCAATACATACGCGTTTCAAAATCAGAGAATAACGCTGAGAATCCTTTTTGAACTACATTATAATATACGGCAAAATTACCGCCTGCAATGACCATAAACAAGATAAATACAACACATATATATGTATTTTGACTATATAAAAAAGTACCTGCAGTAGTCGGCGTCAATCCACCAGTCGCAATAATAGAAAATGCATAATTCAACGCATCAAAAGGATCTATACCACCTAAGCAGAGCATGATAAAACAGATGATGGTAAATATTACGTACAATGTCCATAATTTTGATGCTATAGATTGTATCCGTGGTAACACTACACCTGGTTTTGGTACAGATGCTTCAGCATTAAAAAAATGAGCAGCATCAGCACCGAGATTTCGTAAGAACGATAGAATCAACACAATGATTCCCATACCGCCAATCCAGTGCATCAATCCACGCCAAAGGATGAATGTCTTTGGTATGCTATCTACATCAGCAATAACTGTAGCACCTGTTGCCGTAATACCTGACATAGATTCAAATAGAGCGTCCATCGGATTAACTAATACACCAGATATGATAAAAGGAATAGCCCCCAATAACACTGTGAATATCCATGTGGAACTGACTACTAAAAAGCCATCTCTCAAGCTAAAGGTTTTACTACTATGCCCACCAAGTACTAGTAGAGCACCGAGCAATATGGATAATATAGCGGTAACACCAAAGGACCAATATGCAGTTTCAAATAGAATACTATATATAAATGGTATAACAAGAAAAGCTCCAAAAATATAGAGCAATTTCCCTACCAAGGACATAACAATCTGTATACGCATATAACCCCTACGTTAAATAATTTAATAATTTAGTAACAGATTCAGGCAATGAAAATAGTACAATATGATCACCTACTAACAGCTCTGTATTACCACGCGGAACAATCGCTTCATCATCGCGAAGTATGACACCAACTAGGGCTTTACCAGGGAGGCGGATATCTTTAAGTTGTTTACCGGCTACTGGAGATTGTTCGGTAATAATAATCTCTATGGATTCAGCCTTACCACCTTCAAAAGTAGATATAGAGACAACACCTTCACCACTGCGAACAAATCGTAGTATTTGCCCTGCCGTCATCAATCGTGGTGAAAATACAATATCTATACCGACTTGTTCCATGAGCATAATATATTCAGGTCGTCCCACACGAACAACGGTTTTAGGTATGCCCATATGTTTACCTACCAAGGCAACTAACAGGTTTAATTTATCATCATCAGTTAAAACGATAATAACATCATTATCAGCTACTTCTTCGGCTTCTAGTAAATCAAAATCAGTACCATCTCCATTAATGACAATGGCTTTATCCACTTGTGCTGCCAAGGCTTCACAACGCTCAATATCCTTCTCAATAACCTTAACAGTAAACCCGGCTTTTTCCAATAAGATAGCCAAGTTGCGACCTAATAAACCAGCCCCAACAATAACGGCCCGTTTATGGAAGGTTGCATGATTCGAAAACCATGCTTGTTCTACTTCATTAATACCATCTTTTAAACCTAAAAAGAAAACACTGTCATTTGGTAATAATATACTTTCACCATGAGGTATAATCATTTCACCTAATCGTAAAATGCCAACCAATAACACACCTTCTGGAAAAGTTAACTCTTTTAAAGGTTTATTTACGAGCGGAAATGTATTATTAATTTTAAATTCCATTAAACGTACAGCGCCTTGACCAAATTCTTCTACATCAAGGGCAGAAGGCGTTTCAATAATATGAAGTAATTCTTGCGCCGTAACCATTTCTGGATTAATAAATAAATCAACACCTAATCGTTCTTTCATATGATCGTCCATATGATCAACGATATTTGTATCCCTTACACGTGCTACAGTAGATGGAACACCTGCTATTTTAGCTACCGCACAAGATAACATATTGACTTCATCTGAATCGGTAACTGAGATAAACATCCCCACATCAGATAAGTCAATTTCATTCAACAACTGAATGTCGCTACCATTACCGCACACTAAACTAACATCCAATGTATTTTCAAGATTATGGATACGCTCCTGCGAACGGTCAATAAGATATACGTCATGATCATCTTGCACCAGTCTTTCACACAAGGAATACCCAACCTTACCAGCACCTACTACAATAATCTTCATGATTTAGTCCTCTTGTGAATTGGGAGTCCATTGTTTACCGGATTCTGTCAACAATGTCCATCCATCTTCTTGTACTACAAGGCGGGATTTCATTAAATGACCTAGAGCTCGTTTAAAAGCAGCCTTACTGATATTAAACTTATCCTTAATCAACATGGCTGATGACTCATCACTATAAGGCATTTTACCGCCTCGTTGTAAAAGATATTCCATAATAATATGACCATCAGAAATTAATGCTTTTTCTTTGATAGGACGCATTGACACATTAATACGACCATCTTCGCGTTTAAACGTAACACGGGCCTCTACCATTTCCCCAACATTTAACTTTCTTGTCATTTCTGATCGATGTAAAAAAGCAATCCATCGTTCAGGGGTAATAAAGAAGGCTCCATCACTAGTCAAATTATAAATGGCACCACTTACTTGTTGACCTACAACAGCATCGGTAGCCGCTTTAGAAGCACGGCGCATTTCATCATCAACGTCCATGGAAACTGCCATACGACCAGATTTATCGGTATACAGTTTCACCCATACCTTTTCCCCTACTTGAGGTCTACCACGCATTTCAGCATGAGGCATAAAAATCCCCCGCTCTGTACCAACCTCAACGAAACAACCAAAATTGGTAACATTAATAACCTCAACATAACCAATTTGACCGACCTTCATAGCAGGCAATCGCATGGAGGCAGTCAAACGGCCCTTAGGGTCTCGATATAAAAATACCTCTACCTCATCACCGATAGCAACCGGCGAAGTTTGTTGATCCTTATGGAGCAAAATGTCATCATTTGTATTTCCCGTTTGACCATCAAGGAAAGCGCCATGATCACTAGTGCGTAGAACGCGCAGTGTAGCAATGGTATTTTCCAGTAATTCGCTAGCCATAGATTATTCTCCTTCAAAAGGAACACGTCCAGCATCGTTCCATAAGGCTTCAAGTCCATAAAATTCACGAATTTCATCGTTACCAAATACATGGCAAATGATATCACCAAAGTCCAACAATACCCATTCACCTTCGCGATATCCTTCACGGTGAAGAACTGTCATGCCTTGTTCTGCTGCTTTATCTTCAATTTCATCTGCAATACTTTGAGATTGTTTAATATTATTGGCGCTTACAATCATAAAATAATCACCTAACATGGAAACACCTTCTAAATCAAGGATTTCAATATCATGACCTTTTTTATCATAAGCTGCTTGTGCAAGTGCTAATACATGTTGTTTAATTTCTTCTTTTTGTTTCATTGTATCTCCTATTATTCTTTCTTTTCTGGTTCCGAACCTGGTTCTGATGGTTTTACACGTGTACTTTGTTCTGATTCTACAGCAACAGGCGCCTTTTTCGTTTCAGGTGTAGAAACAAATTGACTTAAATCTTCAGGGGCCAATGTTCCCATCGTTATTCCCACTAAACGTTGAGCTTCGGTTGGATTAACATGCCAATACACAACATCATTAATTTTTTCTTTTTCACCAGGCAATATATAAAAATGAATATGGTCCTTTTCCATTTGTCCAATGGAACGCATTAATTTAATGGCATCCCAAGTGGATATATTACTTTCATAATGGCTCCATAAACGCCAAATATGCCAAGCTTTAGTAATAAACCATGTATCTTGTTCACGATCAACCCATAATTTCAAGAATCGTTCTTGTCGTTGTACGCGTCCAAAATTATCGTTATTTTCATCTGTATAGCGTAAATATGCTAATGCATTGTCACTATCTAAATTTTGATAGCCTCTTCGTAAATCTATATCTTTGCTACCTGTTTCAGCATCAACATGTTCCATATTCTTTTCTACATAAAACTGCTGACTACCCAAAACATCACTTGTTTTTTTGAAAGCTGTCTCATCTACGACAACATAGTAAGGTATACTGATATGGAATATATCCTCTACAACTGCTTTTGTTAATTCAATATTCCCTTCTGCATACATTTGATTTAACATAGAAGCAGATTTTTGATCTCTGCTTTCAATCTTACTATTGCTAGGAATACCAATAATATCCATCGTGTTGGTATTCATATTGATAGACATGAGGAATAATGAATCAGCTTGACTCGGATTATTTTTATCTCGCCCTACAATTAATACATACACAGGCTTATCCAATGCCTTCTGTTCTACATTAAGTGTATCAGTATGTTTAGGTTCACTGGATTCTTCTATTTCACTTGCCGTATCGGTTTGCGTTACCCGATGATATACATAGCTAATTCCACTATACATGCCCCAGCCTATACCACAAATAACAGTGAGTGCTAACACGAATGCAATGATTAAACGGCCCCACTGTAGCTTATTTTTTTTCATTTGACGTTCTCGACGTCTTCTACGACGACGGGCTCGCGCCTTTTCAAGCTCATCCATTGTAGGCACCTCCTTTTTTCATGTGCTGTATAAGATCATTACGGCTAATTATTGTAAGAGGATAAATAGTATCACCACTATCAATTAAATGTCGAATTGTCGTATCAAATCCACATAACACCCCAGTATCAAGGGACTGTTCTGCAGCAGCACGAATATCATTTACGCCAGGAAAATTGCGATTAGGCTCAATATAATCGGCTAAAAATATAACTTTATCCAACTTTGACATTCCCACTTTACCAGTTGTATGAACACGTATAGCCTCCAATACATCCCGGTTAGTAATACCATATTGAGTATTCGCTAATACCATGCCTGCTAAACCATGTAATAACGCACCGCTATGCAACATATCGACATCACAAGACAAATCTGCAACTACATCTTGCATTTCTAATAGAGGTAATTCTTTAGCACAATCATGTAATAATGCCGCTAACCGAGCATCTTCTACATTAGCCCCATATTTTTTTGCTAAATAAACAGCGGACTCTACAACACCTAAAGTGTGTATAAAACGCTTTTTACTTAATTTATTAGATAAGTCGGTTTCAATTTGTTGTATATCCACCTTTAATTATTCCTTCCGATAAATATCATATTTTTCAATATATTGAACTACACATTTAGGTAACATATATCTGACCGTCAAACCATGACGCAGTCGGTCTCGTAAATAAGTAGCAGATAATTTCATTTCTGGTACATTCATTAAATGGATTCTATCCTTAGCTTTGGAACCTAATAACTCTAATGTTGTATCAACAACTTGAGAGCCATCAGGCCTCATAGCACCAATAAAATGACAATGCTCTAATAATTCATCAATAAATTTCCAATTAGGTAAATCTCGTATTGTATCTGTGCCAGCTATAAAGTAAAAGGAAACAGAATCTCCGTATATTTTTTTGAAATGATGAATGGTATCAATTGTATATGAAGGCCCTTCACGACGCATTTCCACATCGGATATTTCAAAGTACGGGTTATCTGCTACCGCTGCAGCTGTCATGGCATACCGATGCTTAGCATCAATAACATCATTATGTTTATGAGGAGGTATTCTAGCGGGAACAAATATGACCTTTTCTAAATGAAAGCTTTCTCTTGCTACCTCTGCAATCATTAGATGTCCTAAGTGGATGGGGTTAAAAGTTCCACCAATAATACCAATCCGTCTTTTCTCTACCATATATAAGTCACACCCTTTATGACTATAATGCAAATCAAGATAAATAATGCCAATGCTTTTACATACGATACCCACTCATAGTGCCCCTTAGGCGTTTGAATATAACGATAATAGGCTCGTATCAAATAATATAAACGCATCACGAACGAATTTGTCCTGTACCAAATACAAAATATTTATAGGATGTTAATGCTTGTAAGCCCATTGGTCCACGAGCATGAAGTTTTTGTGTACTAATGCCAATTTCAGCACCAAATCCAAATTCAAAACCATCTGTAAATCGGGTTGAAGCATTATGGTACACGGTCGAACAATCGATTAAATTCATAAAATGCTGAGCAGTCGTATTATTATCGGTAACAATTGCTTCAGAATGATGAGTTGTATACCGATTAATATGTGAAATAGCCTCATCCACAGATGATACAATAGCTACATTTAAATCAAAATCATTATATTCTGTTCCAAAAGAATTATCCTCCACAGCAACACCATTAACGATTTGTAAGACCTCTGGTGTGCCATGAATCGTTACATGGTGATGTACTAACTTTGTTTCTAAGGCCAATAAGAACTCTTTTGCAATAGAACTATGGACTAATAAAGTTTCCATGGAATTACATACAGATGGACGCTGCACCTTAGCATTAACAGCTATATCAACAGCCATATCAATGTTAGCTTCAGCATCAACATAGGTGTGACAGATACCACTTCCTGTTTCTATAACTGGTATCATACTATCGCGTACAACGCGTTGAATTAATCCTGCACCGCCTCGTGGGATGACTACATCTATATAACGACGTTGTTGTAGCAATACACTGACAGCTTCACGATCCAAAACTTCTACCAACTGGATAGCTTCTCTTGGTAAATCATGGGCCTCTAATACGTCTTGCATAATGGATACGATGATGCGATTTGTACGGAACGCTTCCTTACCACCGCGCAGAATGGTGGCATTAGCAGTTTTAAAACATAACGCTCCGGCATCAACGGTTACATTAGGACGCGCCTCAAAAATAATACCTATAACACCAAATGGTACAGCACGCTTCTCAATATGAAGTCCATTGGGCCTATCGATATTTTCTAGTACGCTTCCTACCGGAGATGGTAATAGACTAACTTGACGAACACCTTCTGCCATTTGATGAATGCGATCTTTAGATAGTAGTAATCTATCTAACATCGTATCAGGTACCACGCCACGAGCAGAATCCATGTCCATGTTATTAGCTATTAAAATTTGTTCACTATGTTGAACTAACGCATCGGCCATATCACATAATATCTCATTGATGCGTACCTCTGGTAATTGCTGTAAAACAATAGATGCTGCTCGTGCAGATTCACCCATTTCTTTAAATATACTTTCATATGAATTCATACTGCACCTCATCAATGAATAATTACTAAGTTATTTCTATGAACAACCTCATCATATGTTGTATCAATTTCTAATACACGAGCTATATCTTGCGTATTATGACCTTTAATTTTGAGCAAATCTGTAGAACTATAATTCACTAATCCTCTGGCAATTTCTTTTCCCTGAGCAATAATTGATACCGTATCACCAGGTTCAAAAGCTCCATCCACTTCTATAATACCGGCTGGTAAAATACTAGCGCCGTGATGTAATACAGCTCTTGTACACCCTTCATCTATAGTAATGCTGCCACTTAAGCGCTTACCATAAGCTACCCAATGATGCTTTTGTGAAACACCTTGATCATTAGCGACAAATAATGTACCTATATTCTCACCTTTACATACTTTACGGAGTGAGTTATCTGATTCACCACTGGCAATAATCATATGTATACCTGAATTAGTCGCCATATGGGCAGCCTTAATTTTAGTATACATTCCACCGGTTCCCATACTTGAACCAGCACCGCCAGCAATTTCATAAGTTTCATCTGTAATCATAGAAACTTCATGGATTAAAGTAGCTGTAGAATCTGTAGCTGGGTTGGCCGTATATAAACCATCAATATCAGATAAAATAATAAGTACATCAGCCTCTACAATACCAGCTACAGTGGCCGATAAGGTATCATTATCGCCTATTTTATATTCTTCAATAGCTACAACATCATTTTCGTTAATGATAGGGATGACATGAAGTTGTAATAAAGCATGTAGTGTATTACGTAGGTTCAAATAACTATGACGAGAAGTACTATCCTCCTTAGTCAACAATATTTGAGCTACGGTTCTTCCATATTCTCTAAACATGCGTTCATACATATGAATGAGTACACCTTGTCCTACTGCAGCTGATGCTTGACGTAACACAAGATCTCTTGGTTTTTCTTTAAATCCTAGTGGTGCAAGTCCTGCACCGGTAGCACCCGAGGAAACAAGAATAACCTCTTTCCCTTGGTTGGCAAGATCTGATAATTGACGGACTAAATGTTCTATCCGTTCTAAATTTAAATGACCATTTGGGTAACATAATGTACTGCTCCCCACTTTTACAACAATGCGTTTAGCATTCTTAATGGCATCTCTCATACAATCATCTCCTATAAGGGAAAAAGGTTATAACTATTATTTCGGTAATATAATTTTTGGTTCTTTTTTAGCTTTATAAAGAACACCATTGAATCCAATAACTTGTACTAATTCAGCCCCAAGCATATCAGCCAATTCTTGGAAAATCGCTTTATCTTCTGGACTATTATTAAGCAATTTAACCTTAATTAACTCACGAGCCATCAATGCTGCTCTAGTACTATCAATGACGCTATCCTCAAGGCCATTTTTACCAATTTGCACAACAGCTGGCATAGTGGCAGCTAATGAGCGTAAATACCGTTTTTGTTTTCCTGTCATTATAACTCCTAGTCTCTGAATGTGAATCGTTGGTCACCAATAACAACTTCATCGCCTTCTTGGCACCCTTTTTCACGTAATTTATTATCCAATTCCATAAAACGCCAAATACGTTGGAATCGACGTAATGATTGATCATCGTCAAGATTGGTCATCGCCACAAGTCGTTCGATACGCTTACCTGTAATATAAAAGGCTGCATCATCGCCACGGGTAATGACAAATTCAGTATCTGGTTTCGCTTCATACATAACCGTATCATCAGTGGCTTCAACTTCTGGCTCATAATTTTCTACGTAATAATAAGCACGTTCCATAAGCTCAGGTAAACCTTCGCCACTTAGTGCATTAATTAAGAAAACTTCATAGCCTTTATCCTCAAAATAAGCTTTTGTTTTTGGAATTGTTTCATCATCAAAGACAAGATCAATTTTATTGAGTGCTACAATTTGTTTCTTATTAGCTAATTTTTCTGAGTATTTACGTAACTCATCATTAATAGCATCAAAATCTACCTTAGGATCACGTCCTTCTATACCAGATACATCAAGAACGTGGATGAGAATATTCGTACGTTCTACGTGTCGTAAGAAGTTATGTCCAAGGCCTACACCTTCGCTGGCACCTTCGATAAGACCCGGAATATCAGCTAAGACAAAGCTACGGTCACCAGAAATGGTAACAACCCCCAATACAGGTGTTAATGTTGTAAAGTGATAAGCTGCCACTTCTGGTTGTGCTTTAGATACTTTGCGTAGAATACTTGATTTACCAACGCTTGGATAACCAAGTAAACCCACATCAGCCAACACCTTTAACTCTAGTTGTAACCAACGTTCTTCCCCTGGCTCCCCTTTTTCAGCAAAGGTAGGGGCACGATTAGAACTAGATAGGAATCTCGCATTACCGCGACCACCACGACCGCCTTTAGCAATGATAAAGGTATCACCATCGTGAACCAAGTCACAGAACACCTTGCCTGATTCTTCGTCCTTAACAACAGTGCCTAATGGAACAGGAATAATTAAATCCTCTGCGCCACGACCATGTTTATTAGCACTTTCACCATTGCCACCCTTCGGTGCTTTAAATTGACGTTTATAACGAAAATCTACAAGAGTATTAATATTTTTATCTGCTTTTAAAACGACATCTGCCCCTTGACCACCATCGCCACCGCTAGGCCCGCCATTAGGAACATATTTCTCTCGACGAAAACTGGACATGCCGTCTCCGCCATCACCCGCTTTTACAAATACACGAGCGCGATCTATAAACATAATTACATCCTTTTCTGCAAAACTATTTTAATAGTTCTATTGCCTTTTGAATTTGAATATCTGACATATCACTAGATGGTGTAGTTCCCTTTGGTAATTCTAGAACTACATCTGGTTGAATACCAGTTCCATCAATAACACGATCATTAGGAGTATGGTATTTAGCAATCGTCACTTTAATACCTTCATCCTCTAGATTTGGATATACGCTTTGAACAGTCCCTTTACCATAACTATTAGTACCTACAATAGTACCTAACTTTCTATCTTGAATAGCGCCGGCAATGATTTCAGATGCACTAGCAGAGCCTTTATTAATAAGAACAACCATAGGCAATGCGGGATTCTTTCCATCGGATACGTAGTTTTTTCTCTTTCCATCACGTGTAGTGAAAGATACTAATGTACCTTCTGGCATAATAATGCTGGCAATATCTTGAGCACTATTAAGTAATCCACCAGGATTATCGCGTAGGTCTAGAACTAACGAAGTCATCCCTTCAGAGAGAAGCTGCTCATATTGAGTTTTAAAATCTCCTGCTGTATGTTCAGCAAATTGACTGATTCGAATATATCCAATATGGTCGGTTAGCATCTTACTTTTTACTGTAGGTAATACAATCTCTTCTCTTGTTACGTTAAACGTTAATAATTGATTATCCCGTTCAACCACAATCGTTACATTGCTTCCAGCCTCACCACGTATTTTTGAAGCTGCATCCTCAATCGTCATAGAATTAGTATCTACACCATCAATGGATACGATGTGATCACCGCTTTTGATGCCAGCTTTATAAGCCGGCATATCATCAATAACGGATACTGCTTCTAACCCCTTTGAACCATGTCCAAGAACCATGCCCACACCTGCATATGTGCCAGATGTATGCTCCTTCATAGATTCAAAGTCATCCTTATCTAAATAGACACTATGAGGTTCTCCTAGGGAAGCTACTAAACCTTTTAACATACCATCAAACAATGTGGCTTTACTTACAGGCGTCATAAATTTCTGAGTCGCTATGTAATAAGTCACCACAAATCGAGGCAACCCCATAGCTGATCCGGAAATATACCAAAATACGAGCCACAACATAATAATGGACGCAAATATATATTTAATTAGCGCTAAACCAATTCTTTTAAAATTATTATTCATTCTATAAATAACCCATAGGATCAACTGGATCCCCGTTTACGCGAACTTCAAAGTGAACATGAGGTCCTGTACTATTGCCCGTACTACCGGCATAGGAAATAACTTGACCTTTCGCAACAGACTGACCTTCATCTACAGCGAGTTCAGAGTTATGACCATATAGTGTAGAAAGACCATTACCATGATCGATAACTACAGCATAGCCATAGCCGCCCATCCATCCGGACCAAACTACGACGCCACCATCAGCAGCATGAACAGGTGTTCCTTCATCAACGCCAATATCAATACCGGAATGATAAATCGTAGTACCCCAAATTGGATGAACACGATAGCCATAAGGAGACGTAATTTCACCACTAACTGGCCAGCCAAGTTGTCCTGTACCTTGTACCCAATTATCTGATGCACCTTGCCCACCAGAGGATTGAGCTGCTGCGGCCGCTGCTGCAGCAGCTGCAGCAGCACGTGCAGCTTGTCGCTCTTTCAACATAGCACTTACTTGCGCCGAAGAAGCATTAAGTTCTTCAATGGCTTGCATAGCAGTGGCTCTATCATTTTGTGCTTTTTGAAGAACCACATTACGCTCTGCTTTTTTCTGTTCAATTTCAGCCTGTTTAGCAAGAGCCGCTTTTTCTAATTCAACCAACTTAGCACGATCTGCTTCAAGTTTTTGTTTATGAGCTTCAATTTCAGCACGTTCTTTTTTAATTTCGTTAATCAGTGTAATATCGGAATCAATAATTCGTTTTAAAACCTCTAATCGATTAGCGAAATCACTAAAATCTTTAGACCCAATGACTACATCAAGATAACTAAGTCGTCCATTGATATAAATATCACGAACTCGTTTATAAAATATGGATTCTCGACCTTCTAATCGTTTTTGAGCCTCTGCCAATTGACGTTCATTAAGTGTAATATCATTTTCTACAGCTACACGCTGCTCTTTAATCGTACCTAACTCAGCAGTCGCTTGACGAAGTTGTTCTTCAATTTGTCGCAACTGTTCAGAAACGCTTCCAATCACAGTTTCCGCATCTGCTTTTGCAGCATTTTGCTGGTTAACTTGTTGTTGAATCGAATCTAATTGATTTGTTAAATCTTCATCTTCAGCCATAATATAGGCTGGTGTCCCGCATAATACCACTCCCGAAAGAAGGGCTGCTACGAGACGAGTTTTAAATGTATACTGTCTCATAATCCCTCTACTATACTTTCATATATTGTTTTAATGAAATGGTACTGCCAATAATGCCTACGATAATCCCACCGCCAATTAAGCATGCTACTAATTGATAGAAGAATGGGAACATAGGAACTAATGGGAAGAATGCAAGTGAATCGGATACTTCTATGGTAATAAAATGATAGAACTCACCCACGCATAATACGGCAATAATGGACCCAATAAAGCCTAACAACATGCCTTCGATAACAAATGGCCAACGAATAAAGCCATTAGTAGCACCTACATATTTCATAATCGCAATCTCTTTGCGACGAGCAAATACAGTTAAACGAATAGTGTTAGAAATAATAAACAATGTAGCTGCTGCTAAGAAACCGATGAGTACGATACCACCAATACGGATAATTTGTGTAATTCGGAACAATTCCTCAATGATGTCTTGACCATAATGTGTACTTTCTACGCCTTGGAATGTAGTTACTAATTTAGCTGTAGATTTAACATCTTCAGGATTTTCAAAGGTAAGAACATAAGAGTTTGGCAATGGATTTACACCACCTAAGGCGTTCACCAATTGTTGTTGATCCCCTAAGCGTTCCTTAAATTCTTTCATAGCTTGTTCTTTATTAACAAATTCTAAGCGTTTTAGATTTGGAATTGCTTTCACTTGCTTACCAACAGCCATAATTTGCTCTGTAGTAAGACCATCTTTCAAATACACACTTAACTGCACTTGATTCTCTAAGCTCGATGCCATGTTATTAAGATTGATAACGCCACAGAGAAATACACCAAGCATAAATAAAGATAATGCTACAGTGGAAATAGACGCTAATGTCATAAGGCCATTGCGTTTCATGGACTTTAAGGCTTCCTTAAAGAAATATTTCATTGTTCTAGGCTTCATTAAATTCTGCACCCCTCATATTATCACTAAGAACACGACCATCTTTTAATTCGATAACTCGCTTATTTAAATATGTAACAATATCCATATTATGGGTAACCATAATTACAGTAGTGCCAAAATTATTGATATGCTTGAACAAATCTACAATGCCTTTACTTGTATTAGGATCAAGATTGCCTGTTGGTTCATCTGCAATTAATACAGATGGACGATTGACGATAGCCCGTGCAATTGCTACACGTTGCTGTTCACCACCAGATAAGTCCTCTGGTAAATCATTCGCCTTATCAGATAAACCAACTAATTCAAGAACGTGAGCCACCTTCTCTTTAATTACCTTAGGCTTCTCCTCGATAACCTCTAAAGCAAAAGCGATATTTTCAGCTACGCTTTTGTTAGGTAATAGTCGGAAATCTTGAAATACTACGCCTAATTTACGACGCAATTTTGGTATTTTACTACGTTTCATTTTTGTAACATCAAATTCATCAACTATGACAACTCCAGTATCTGGTGTAACTTCATGAGTTAATAATTTAAATAACGTAGATTTACCAGCCCCACTATGACCACAAATCAATACAAACTCACCATCATTAATGGTGAGGCACACATTATCAAGTGCGGTAGATCCGTTTTCATATACTTTACTAACATTCTTAAATTCTATCATTGGTTCCCCTTTTATTTACGTGTCACCACTTTTTTAGTTGCTTTTACAATATCTTCAGCTGTTAAACCATATTTCGCCATCAATTCTTTTGGTGTACCACTCTCCCCAAATGTGTCTTGAACACCAACGAATTCCATAGGAACAGGTCTATGTGTAACAACAACTTCAGATACTGCAGAACCTAAACCGCCTAAAATATTATGTTCTTCAGCAGTCACAATAGCACCTGTTTCTTCAGCGGCTTTAATGATAGCATTAGCATCGATAGGTTTAATGGATGCCATATTAATAACGCGAGCAGAAATTTGTTCATCTTCTAGTTGCTTAGCTGCTTCAACTGCAGGGCCTACTAAAGCACCACAAGCGATAATTGTCACATCAGAACCATCTTTTAATTGATTGGATTTACCAGGTGTGAAAGTATATCCTTCTGCGGTTACATCATCAACACCAGCACGACCGAGACGTACATAAACTGGACCATTATAATCAGCTGCCCATTGAATGACAGATTCTGTTTCTTTTTCATCTGCTGGCACAATAACAGTCATATTTGGTAAAACACGCATACATGCGATATCTTCTAAACTTTGATGAGTTGCACCATCTTCACCCACAGTAATACCTGCATGTGTAGCACATACTTTCACATTAAGTTTTGGATAGCATACAGCATTACGGATTTGTTCAAATGCACGACCAGTTGCAAACATAGCAAAGGAAGATACAAATGGAATCTTACCTGCTGCAGCTAAACCGGCACCTACAGAGATTAGATTTTGTTCAGCAATACCTACATTAAAGAAACGTTCTGGACACTCTTTCTTAAATGTATCAGTCTTAGTAGATTTTGATAAATCAGCATCAAGAACAATAATATTAGAATTTTCTTTACCAATTTTTGCTAGCGCATTACCGTACGCTTCACGTGTTGCTTTACCCATTATTGTACCCCCATGATTTCGTTTACGAATGCCACACCTTGTTCTTCACTCGGAGCTTTACCATGCCAACCAGCTTGACCTTCCATTTCTGCAACACCTTTACCTTTTACAGTATGCATTACGATACATGTAGGGCCATCTGTGAAAGCTTTCGCATCTTCAATGGCTTGATGTAATTCGTCAACATTGTGACCATTTACTTCAATAACATTCCATTTGAAAGCTTTAAATTTATCTGGAATTGGCAATGGGGACATAACTTTTTCAATATCACCATCAATTTGTAGTCCATTATAATCTACAAAGGCAGTCAAATTATTTAATTTATAGTGGCCTGCAAACATAGCAGCTTCCCATACTTGACCTTCTTCAAGTTCACCATCACCGAGAATGGAATATACACGATAATCGGCTTTGTCGATTTTACCGGCTAATGCCATACCACAAGCTGCAGAAATCCCTTGGCCTAAAGAACCTGTAGACATATCTACACCAGCTGTATGTTTCATATCTGGATGACCTTGTAAGAAATGATTAATTTTCCTCAAATTGATTAATTCGGATTTTGGAAAATATCCCTTTTCAGCTAGTGTTGCATACAATGCTGGCGCTGCATGGCCTTTTGATAAAACAAAACGGTCACGATCTTGCTTTTTAGGATTACTTGGGTCTACATTCATTTCTACAAAATATAACAGAGACATTACATCAGCAATGGATAAAGAGCCACCTGGATGTCCAGATTTAGCCGCTGTAACGGACTGTACGATGCTTACGCGAATCGCTTTTGCTTTCTCTTGTACTAATTGTTTTTGATCTTGACTCAATGTAGCCATAAAGACCTCACTTTCTGGATAATCTCCAATTTATATTTAATACTCTTCTAAAAGTGAAATAGCAAATTCTGCATTGCGTTTCGATACCTTACGCAATGTTTGAATGCGATTGAATGAATGTTGATAAGATTCTGTAGATTGTAAAAGTTCTACACATCGATCATATAGAACATTAGAATCTAATTCTGTCATAGTACCAATTGGTTCTTGTTCAATCATATGTAAAAAACTTGTAATTTTAGGGTCATAGGAAATACCAATAACTGGTTTTCCCATTAAGGAACTAAATACAAGTGCATGTAGGCGTATGCCAATCATTAGATCTACATTGCCAGATAAGGATAGTTGCTCTTCTGTAGTAAAAGGTCCTTCTAATACGATAGGTTTCACCTTCATTAATGAAGTTATAATCTTTGCTTCCTTCGTATCATCAGGATGAGACATAGGTATGAATACTATTTCAGCATCTTGCTCCAAACTTAACCGGCTCAATACATCTGCTAAACTCTGTCTATACGCCGTATCATCCTTCCAACTACGCACAGCAATGCCGATGCGTTTCCTACCACTTTCAATAGGAGCACAATTATATTTGGTTAAAATATTAGCACCGATACTAGGATTAGCCTTATGCATAGCTAATACAGCATCCGCCGTAACCTCAACATCATAAATCCCTAGAGCATTCAACTCATCTTTCGAAATGGAATCACGAACTGTAATTCCATCTACATATTTCAACATAAATTTAACAGCTCGTTTTGTAGATTTACGATATAAAGGACCAATACCTTGAGAGTACAGCATAACAGGTTTTCCGAGTAATTTTGCAAGCCCCATAATACTTAGATAATAATAGGTATTTCGAATACTTGTAGCATCCTGTAATAAACTACCTCCACCGCTAATCACTAAATCAGCATTACGTATGGCATTCAAAATACCAAAGGCAGCAAATGTTCCAACAGCCTTAATATTGTGTTTTCTACTAGTCTCTTGAGGATTGCCGGAGATAACCGTAATATGTGCATCGTCTTCTACATCACGAATAGCGTCGATAATGGCGCAAAGCATAGCTTCATCACCAGCATTACCAAAGCCATAGTAACCGGAAATAACGATATTACTCATGACTGTCCTCCCGATGCATAGCCCATTGCGAGATGTAAATGAGGAAACGAACTGCAAGAATAAGAACAATACCTATAGCACAACCGAGCAACAAACCATCATACCCACGCATAATAGACATGAAAACAGGTGTTCTAATATGACAGAATGTTTCAACCATAGATGCTACGCCGATAACGCCAGCTATAGTTAATACAAAATGAATAACCATAGGCCATTTACGTAAGAATGCAAATGTTGCGAGCATCAACAATGGATGACCAATCATAAATTCCTTTTCTCTTGGTCTAGCATATAGTGTATTCTCTAGGAATCTACGCAATACGAGTTCAACTGTTGGAACAGGCACACCTGCCGTATGACCACTACGGCCTACAAATACCCAAGCCGCAGCACCTATAGCAGCAAACACAAAGAACACATACATTTTTACATCTGTAGTTAAAAATTCTTTGATGAATTGTTTGGCTTCTGTGCCAGAGTTGATCATGCGACCTTTCCATAATGGAAAGCGTTGTAGATATGCGATCATAACAAGGATGATTGGTAATACGAAGGTAAGTTTTACACCTCTAAAGATTTCAAATTCCATAAAGAATTTTGTATTACCTAATAATGCCGCAATATACATGCCACCAATAGCGGCAAATAATGTTGCTATTACGAGATAGAGTAATGCGAGTAGCGTAGATTTCCATGCACCTATAGGGCGTGTACCATCTGATCTGCGCCATTCTTCCATAAGAATCACCAAGGCTCCAACAGGTGCCATAATAGCTGCAGATAAAGCCCAAATTTGAACTAATAATGTACCGCTAGTTACAATAAATCCAACAATGGATAGTAGTGATAGTGCAAAAAATAGAACTAATTGTTTGTGTTGTGACATAGCTATAAACATTTGTCCCACATACACAAATAAGGCAATACTACCAATCATTGTTAGAACAACTAATAAAGGATTAGGTGTATAGGCAGGATAAATATCTGCTGGCCCAAATTCATAGCCCTTGGCACTCAATTTATCTGTTGCACTATGTACATAGTTAATCGTTGTTTGTAACACAGTTTCATTATTTTGCCCTACTTCATACATAGGGAATAAATTAAAACGAATGTTACGCTCAATATCGCTAATATAGAATCGTTGAGCCGCTTCTTCCGGGGTAATCTTCTTTAACTCATCTTTAGAAATTGTGTAAACACGACCTACACTGTAATTCTTCTTAGCCGCCATATCTAAGAATCCTAACTGAGGCTCATATTGCAACTGATTAACCGCTTCAATACCAACCAATGGAATATGAAGATTATTCATAGCCTCTAAGGTTTCATCAATATGATCTGGTGCACCTAATGCCTCTTTACCAGCAAATATAATGCCTGTTACATGAGGTACCCCATCTAGACGATTAAATACATATTTAATATCATCAGATGTAACATTGCGATAATTAGTAGGTCGAACAATTACATTAAATCCGCGATTGGCCACTTCCATGGCTTGAATCTTAGAGATGCCTAAGTTCATCTTCGCATAGCTATCTGAAGTAGCACCTTGTAATTCTAAAACGGGTCCTATACTAGTATTAAGTTCTTTAACCTTTTCTTTACTAATACGATGATATAGGTCTTCGCGAATTTCTTTATAATAGCCTTCTTTACCAGGAATAAGTGCAACATAAGTAGCGCCTGGTTTAATAGAACCACCATTGATACGAACATCGGACATATCTTGTGATGAAAGTAATTTAATTTCACCAGCGTCATTTGCCTTTTCTAATGTTCTATCATAAATGGCAAATGCCGTTATTCCCGCCTCTTTCAGTGCATCAAAAGCATCTTTTTGACTACGTTTTTCAAAGGCATTAGCTCGAAGTACAGCATCATAATCTACTATATTCTCAATATGATTTTGTGCCTTTTCAATTGTATTGCGCTCCATTACTAAATAGAGTGCTGAAATAAGTCCTACTATGATACATAGTATAAGAACTAATGAGTGCTTAGTTTTCTTAACAGTATGCACGATATTTCCTTTCTAATTGAGTACAGGTTTAATCTTAATATGAATTTCTCCATTTTCAACGTTAACAGACTCAGCTTTAACCGGAACTGGGAAATTATTAAAATCATAGATAGCAATAGGATGCAATTGTTGTGATGTAATACCTGCAATAGTCAATCCACTAACTGTAAATCGACTAGGAGCAAATGATAAAACATTATCTTTCAACTGCAAGGCGCCTTCCAAACTAGCTGTTCCTTTCAAAGACCCCATAATGTTAACAGTCCCAGTTAACGCTATACGGTCATTATTAATTACTACATTAGCATCCTGCAGACCTTCTGTATTCTGAATAAGGAATTTCTTTAAATCATCCTCTAACACAATACCTTCTGCATAGGATGGACCAAGACTTAGGACCTCAACCTCATGAGATGCAATGAGAGAAATAGGATTAATAACAATATTATTTGCCTCATAATGAAGACTAGAAAAATTCAACTTTCCTAATTGAACATTTTCCAATGTTCCTGCCGCGTGATCTGCTTGTCCGTAAACCAGTTTAAAGGCTGGTGTAGATTCAATAACAACAGTTTGGCTTGAAGGTTTAAGTGATTGATTTAACTCATCTTCTACAATAGATTCCATATATTTTGGAACTACAAATTGAGCACCCACCACACATACAATGATAAGCAAGACGATGAATATTAAAATTTTTTTCATTATAACACCTATACTGTTAAATTAGCTTCTTTCTTTAAATAGCCTTCTATGAATTGGTCGATATTGCCATCCATAACAGCCTGTACATTACCAGTTTCAACCGATGTGCGATGATCCTTTACCATGTTATAAGGATGGAATACATAGGATCTAATTTGGCTTCCCCATTCAATAGCTTGGTATGTCCCACCAATTTGTTCTTTTAATTCAGCCTGCTTTTCAAGTTCTAATTCAAATAATTTTGCACGTAATAAACGAAGAGCTTGTTCTCTATTCTGCATTTGAGAACGCTGAGATTGACATTGAACTACAATGCCTGTTGGTTTATGAGTCATACGAACAGCAGAATCCGTTTTATTAATATGCTGCCCACCGGCACCACTTGCACGATATGTATCAACTTGGACATCTTTCATATCGATATTGATTTCCACAGTATCATCAATTTCTGGCATTACGTCAACAGCTGCAAATGAGGTATGACGACGTGCTGCAGCATCAAATGGCGATATACGAACGAGACGGTGAACACCTTTTTCAGATTTTAAATAGCCAAAGGCATTCTCGCCTTTAATAAGAAATGTTGCACTTTTGATTCCCGCTTCATCGCCAGGTTGTTCATCCATAAGTTCCACGGAAAATCCTGTCTTTTCTGCCCAACGCAAATACATTCGAATCAGCATAGAACACCAATCTTGTGCTTCTGTACCACCTGCACCAGCATGAAATGTAAGAATAGCATTATTCTGATCATATTCTCCGCCGAGCAAAAGCAATACCTCTTGTTTTTCAACAGCCTCTTGAATGCCATTTACAAATTGTTTGATTTCCCCCTCCATAGAGGTATCTTCTTCTTCTATTGCCATATCCAACATGACACTAGCATCTTCGATATCAGACACTAACTGCTTATACCCCTCTACAGAGTTTTTTAATTGTGTGGCTTCTTGAGAAATCTCACGAGCCTTATCAGGATCATCCCAAAATGTAGGATCACTCATCTGTACATCAAGTGTGAAGATTCGTTCTTCTTTCTGAGCTATGTTAAAGTGAATCCCTCATTCCATAAATTCGCTCTTCTAAACCAGAGATAATTGGTTTTAAATCCTCTAACAATTTATGTTCACCACCTTTATAGAATTACTACATGTACATAGTAACGATTTACTGTATTTTTAAAATGAAAAATGGCCGTTGCCCAGAAGGTGTTTTCCCATTGAGCAACGTGCCATTCACAAATGTTAATCTATGTTTTGTGGCTCCAACACATCTTCATGATGGGGTTGTGCACCTTCTAAGTGATCAACTGGTTGTTCAATTTCTTGAATCAATTGTGCACGAATTTTGTACAATGCCATGATTGTTTCATCTTGAATAGATTCAATCATGTGCTGGAACATATCATAGGCCTCAAATTTATATTCAACCAAAGGATTTTTTTGGCCATATGCACGAAGGCCAATACCTTCACGAAGCATATCCATATTATCCAAATGTTCCATCCATTTACTATCGACAACACGTAGCATAATCGCTTTTTCAAGTTGGCTAAACATCGCTTCACCTAAAAGATCAACACGATCTTGATATTCGCTATGTGCGATTTCGTGTAAGCGTTCATCCAATTCTTGACGTGTATATTCTTCCATTTCTTCTGTAGACATTAGTTCAGAAGTCAAGAAGTATTGACTCAAGTGTTTATGTAAACCTTCGTAATCCCATTCTTCAGGATACAATTTTTCATCAGCATATGTATCAACAGCTTCAGTTACAAGCTTGTCAATCATTTCATTAATGGTATCTCTTAAAGATTCATTTCGTAATATACGACGGCGTTGCTCATATAACACTTCACGTTGTTGATTCATAACATCGTCATATTCCAAGATATATTTACGAATATTGTAGTTATGATCTTCAACTTTCTTTTGAGCACGTTCGATAGATTTTGTGATTAAGGAATGTTCAATTGGTTCATCTTCTTCCATTCCTAGTTTATCCATGATGCCAGAAATATTATCAGCACCAAAGATACGCATCAAGTCGTCTTCCAAAGATAGGAAGAATTGTGAAGAACCTGGGTCACCTTGACGGCCGGCACGACCGCGTAATTGGTTATCAATACGACGGCTTTCATGACGTTCAGTACCTAAGATAGCTAAACCACCAAGTTCAGGCACACCTTCACCTAATGTAATATCAGTACCACGACCAGCCATGTTTGTAGCGATTGTAACCATACCCATTTGACCAGCATTGGCAACAATTTCCGCTTCTTGTTCATGATGTTTAGCGTTCAATACCTTATGTGGTACACCAGCGCGCAATAACATATCTGAAAGTTCTTCAGATTGAGTGATGGATGTAGTACCAATCAAAATAGGTTGGCCCGTTTGGTGACGTTCTACAGCATTGCGTACAACAGCACGATATTTTGCTGCTTTAGATTTAAAGATAAGGTCAGGTAAATCCACACGAATCAAAGGGCGATTTGGAGGAATAGGAATTACTTCCAAGCCATAAATATCATTGAATTCCTTTTCTTCCGTCTTAGCAGTACCAGTCATACCAGACAATTTTTCATACATACGGAAATAGTTTTGGAACGTAATAGATGCTAATGTTTGGCTTTCACGTTCAACCTTAAGACCTTCTTTTGCTTCAATAGCTTGGTGCAAACCATCAGAATAACGACGGCCAAACATCAAACGACCTGTAAACTCATCGACAATAACAACTTCACCATCTTTTACTACATAGTCTGTATCGCGATGCATCATAGCATAAGCGCGTAAAGAGGCACCTAGTAAATGGTTGAGTTCAATATTATCAGCATCATATAAATTTTCGATGCCTAACATTTTTTCAACTTTTGTAATACCAGAATCTGTCGGTGCAATCGTCTTTTGTTTTTCATCGATTGTATAGTCTTCATCTTTTACAAGATGTGGTACAACTTGCGCCAATTTATAATAGTTGTCAGTAGAGCGACTACCAGGACCAGAAATGATGAGCGGAGTTCTCGCTTCATCGATCAAAATGGAGTCAACTTCATCGACGATGGCATAGTTCAATGGACGTTGTACCATTTGAGATACATCGGACACCATGTTATCACGAAGATAATCGAAACCAAATTCATTATTAGTACCATATGTTACATCTGCAGCATACGCTTCTTTACGTTGATTATAATCGAGATTTGCAACAATTAAACCAGTAGAAAGGCCTAGAAAATTATACAAACGACCCATTTGCTCACTATCACGTGTAGCCAAGTAATCGTTGACAGTAACAACATGAACACCTTTACCGGATAAAGCATTAAGATATACAGCTAAGGTAGCAACTAAGGTCTTACCTTCACCAGTACGCATTTCTGCAATATTACCTCTATGCAAGCAAATACCACCTAGCATTTGCACATCAAAATGACGCATACCAAGTACACGTTTAGATGCTTCACGACATACGGCAAAAGCTTCTGGTAAAATATCGTCTAACGTTTCTCCCTTTTGTAAGCGACGTTTAAACTCATCAGTTTTAGCAACGAGATTAGCATCACTTAATTTTACATAATTAGGTTCTAGTTCATTAATATGATCTACAATTTTGCGCATTTTTTTAACTTCTTTTGCGCTATTATTTCCTATAAGACTTTGTAAAAAGCCGAACAAACAAATCACTCCTCTTCGGGATATCTTACATTATTATATCTAATTCATTATAACGAAAAAGCCTTGAATAGTCAAAGAATTCAAGGCTTTTCTATAGATATACAACTAGAAATATAAAATGGATACCATTTCTGGTATCCATTCTATATTTCACTCGATTAAATCAATGTAGAAAGATAATTAATTGAATAATCGATCATATTATTTTAATTCTGGTTCAATCAAACCATAGAAACCATCATGTCTGCGATATACTACATTCATTGTTTCTGTTTCCGCATTGAAGAACATGAAGAAATCATGTCCAATCAAGTTCATTTGCAAGATAGCTTCTTCTACATCCATAGGACGAACAGCAAAATGTTTACGTTTTACTACTTCAATTTTTTCTTCTTCTACAGGTGTATCAAGTGGTGCTACATCTGGATGGAAAGCTTCTTGACGTTTAAAACGTTTTGCCAAACGAGTTTTATGTTTATGAATTTGGCGAACGATTTTATCTACTACTAAATCGATTGCTGCATACATATCATCATTTGTTTCTACGCCACGAAGTACAATTTTATCTACGAAACATGTAATTTCAATTGTTGCTTTATCACGCACTACAGATAATACTGCTTGTGCATCTAACTCATCATCAAAGTAACGGGTCAACTTACCCAATCTTTTTTCTACATACTCACGAAGAGCCGCTGTCACTTCAATGTTTTTACCTCTGATTGCTACTTTCATATGTCAACACCCTTTCTAAAAATCAACGACCAGTTGTTAGAATGTTCTTATTACTCTATTTCTGGTGTCTTAATTAGTATTTCTACATCTACATATAAAACTCCTCTTTTTTGATAAAAATTTTTATATTTTTTGTAGAAATATGTATTGCACACTATTAAATGTGCAAAAAATCCCAACAAATAAGATGTTGGGATTTTTTAAATTTAGTTTTTATGTAATATTTGGTATATGATTACGCTTTTACAACATTTGCTGCTTGTGGGCCACGATTGCCATCAACAATGTCAAATGTTACATTTTGACCTTCAGATAAGGATTTAAAACCTTCGTCTTGAATAGCAGAGAAATGAACGAATACATCGCTACCATCTTCTCTTTCAATAAATCCATAACCTTTTTCTGCACTAAACCATTTTACTTTACCTAACATGGGTAATATCCTCCTATAAAATATATATTGTCTTACTGTCTTGCTCTATATCTGTATAATAACATAGCGTGTATAAAATATCAAATTACAACTCTCGTATTTCATTTAAATTATTATGCAGATTCAACTCTAAGAAATAAATAACTTTTATTCTTAATTCCTTTTAATTATTGGTTTTACTCTATATATTCTATAGGATAAAGACTCATATTTATTTCATTATAACTAAAATATATGAGTATTATAAATATTTTTTGCGCTATATAGATGCATAAACTGTATGTTTATCACAAATATTTATCTCTAACATCTATTTATACGAATTAATAAATTTAGAGAAATCACTTAATTGTAGTGATTGCTAAAGTAAATATATGTAATTTATCAAAATTTATTATAAGATAATGTGCAACAAAACAGCACTCATGATTACAAACTAAGTAATTATGAGTGCTGTTCCTAAAAATCTATAAAATTTTAGACAAGAATAATTTTGTTCTATCACTAGAAGGTGCATCAAATACTTGTACTGGTGTGCCATCTTCTAGGATTTGACCACCATCGACAAATAAAACTCTATCCGCAACCTCTTTAGCGAAACCCATTTCATGTGTAACGATAACCATCGTCATACCTTCATCAGCCAAAGATTTCATTACATCCAATACTTCACGTACCATTTCAGGATCAAGTGCCGATGTAGGTTCATCAAATAACATTACCTTCGGTTTCATAGCTAATGCACGTGCAATAGCAACACGTTGTTTTTGACCACCGGATAGTGAGTCCGGATACATTTGAGCTTTATCAGCTAATCCAACACGTTCCAATAGTTTCATAGCAATGTCTTGTGCTTCTTTCTTATCCGTTTTTCTTACATTTACGGGAGCCAATGTCAAATTATCCAATACGGTCATATGTGGGAATAGATTAAAGTTTTGGAATACCATGCCCACTTCTGTGCGTACAGCATTTAATTTATTCTTATCGGATAAATCCATACCATCCACAATTACATGACCACTGGTAGGTTCCTCTAGATAATTCATCGTCCGCAAAACTGTACTTTTACCAGATCCTGAAGGACCGATGATTACAACAACTTCACCTTTATCAATTTGTAGATTGATGCCCTTTAATACTTCATTTTTACCAAATGATTTTCGCACATCTTTTAATTCTATCATTTTACGTTATATTTCCTTTCAAGGTAAGCAACCAATCGAGAAATCGGTATTGTCATACATAGATAGATAATGGCAACCGTTCCCCAAATTTCAGTAGCCGCATAGGTTTTAGCGATAATTAATTGACCACGACGCATCAATTCTTCAAAACCAATAACAGAAACTAAAGAAGAATCTTTTAGCATAGCAATAAATTCATTACCCAAAGGAGGGATTGATGCTTTAAACGCTTGCGGAATAATAATAAAGCGCATAGTTTGCCACCAAGACAAACCTAGTGAACGACCGGCTTCCATTTGCCCTTTATTTACAGATTGAATACCCGCACGGAATATTTCAGATACATATGCACCAGAATTGATACTACAAGCAGCAACAGCTGCTACATAAGGATCAATTCGAGTGCCAATGATTTGAGGTAATGCAAAGTAAATCATGAAAATTTGTACTAACATAGGTGTACCACGAATCACATCTACATAGCATTTAGCAATCAATCGAACAATTACGAAATTCGACATTCTAGCTAAGGAAACAATTAAACCGATAATGAAACCACAGCTTACAGCAACAGCTGTAATTTTTATGGTCATTAAAGCCCCATATAATAATAATGGTAAATTACTCGTTATGACATTCCAGTCCATTTACAACTCCCTAATTATTTAAAATCCAACACAACAGGCATATCTGCAGGTGCATCTACATTAAACCATTTTTTATATAATGTATTAAATTCACCATCTGCTTTCATATCAGCAATAGCTTTATTAATTTCCTCTTGTAAAGCTTTATTATCTTTATTCAAAGCCAAACCTAAGTACTCTTTTGTATTTGGATATGGCAAGATTTGGATATGCTCATCAGGATGTTTTGTGCTGTAATATTGAGCGACTGGTAAATCAATAACAGTAGCATCAACACCACCATTTTGCAACTCCAACAACGCTTCATTACTATGATCGAATTCTTTTACAGAAGTACCTTCAATCTTATGAGCTAAATCGGAACCAGTTGTCCCCATTTGAGCAGCAATTTTTTTATTCTTCAAATCGTCTAAGGAATGAATGCTATTAGAATCTTTATATACAATAGCTAATGCATTTTCATAGTATGGAGATGAGAATAATACCTTTTCACTACGCGCTTTAGTGATTGTCATACCGGAAGCTGCCACATCAATATCATGTGTATTTAATGCTGGAATCAACGCATCAAAGGCAACGTTTTTTAGTTCTACATCTTTGTTAATACGTTTGCCAATTGCACGAATCAAATCGATATCGAAACCTGCATAATCTTGGGTTTTATCATCTTTAAATTCAAAAGGTACGAATGTAGCATTTGTGCCAACAATTAACTTATTATTAGACGTTGTTGTAGAAGAAGATCCACAACCACCAACTAAAGATGCAGCCATAACAACCATCAAACTACCGAGAACTAATTTTTTTACTTTTTTATTAAACATCTTCTTAACCTCATATATAACTAAGTTTATTTATATAGTATATATACATGGAATAATTATGTCAATAATAATGTATATAACATTTTTAAAATTCCATATTTTAATGATTTCTCTATTAATTTTTATACACAATATGTATTAATATGCACTCCTTGTATACAAAATATAGCTTAACAAACGCAATATCTACAATTTTCATTTATACATCTGTATAAATGAAAAAAAGCACATGAGAAAAGCCTCATGTGCCCGTTATACGGCTGACCTGGTCTTTGCCCCCACACTCGCCTGCTGGAAGGTTCGCTCATAAGCCCATGGCCCCCCACTACTACTCCTCTCGGTTTCCCGGCAGGACTTACATCTAAGCCGCACCATGCTCACAGCCCTTTGGACTGCTTATGTGGATCGTTTTGCCTGCGACTGGCCTCGACTTACAACCACAGACCCGTATTTTAATATTATAGATTATAAATTATATCTATGTCTATATCTTTATTATTTGCAGATAATACAAACATATGTATTTATCAATATCACTGCTATGAGAATAAAAAATGCAAGTCTTAATTTCAATGTATAGAAAATAGGAATAGGAATATAAAATAATTCTTCATTTTTCTATTATAATTCTTAAAACACGATTTTTACATCCCATTCTTAATGCATTCCTTTTTTGTCAACACTTTCTATTATGCTAAATATGAATACCTATTCAAAAACCAAACATTATACCGATACACAAAGCATAAAAATTGTTGTATAATACGAATACTGTTAAAGAAGAACGGACTATAAGTTGTACGATGTAAAGTCCTTGGGGTTGGGACTTTACATATTTGTATAGTAGAGGGGTTTATTATGTTTATGTTATCATTGATGCAGCCGTCCGGGCTGTATGAACTGGAGAAAGATAGTTTAGAGGCCATTAGTGCTCAACTATTACAAATGATACAAATGAAAAGCTATCACTTGTATACACACTCTGTACAAGTCTCCAATTATGCAGTTAGTATTGCTGCAAAAATGGGATTGCCATTAAATGAAATTGAACAAATCCGTCATGCTGCACTATTACATGATGTAGGTCTTTTGATGATTCCTAATGCGATGATTCAAAAAGCACCATACTTGAACAAGCAAGAAATGTCAAAATATAAACAACATGCTGCTAGTGGTGCTAATATGATTGAAAACTATCCATGTTGTCAACAAATCCTATCATATATTCGTTACCATCATGAAAAATGGGACGGCTCCGGATATCCAAAACATTTACGTGGCGCCAACATTCCGCTAGGGGCACGTATCATTGCTGTTGCGGATTACTATGATTCCACTGTGAATCCATCCACTGAATTTTGGGCAAAAACAAAAGCTAAAGCAAAAGAAGAATTGTTTAGCGCATCTGGTTCCCTCTTTGATCCAGATGTTGTAAAAGCATTTATCGATGTACTAGGTTAAACAACATAATTAAGGCTGTAATAGAACAAAAATCTATTACAGCCTTTTATTTTTAAAAACTACCACTAGCTAATGTCAATGCTTCAATATATTGAGGTTGATATGCTCTTAGTATTCGAGCCGCTGACTCTAAGGTAGCTCCTGTCGTAAATATATCATCAACTAATAAAATTCGCTTATCATATAACAATGAGGAATCGCAAGTTTCCTTCCACATAAATGCCTTATCGATTATGCTATGACGTTCACTACCAGATAAGCTCCACATTTCTTTATGGGTATCCATTTTATATAAACAATCAAACCATTTATAACAGACCTCTTTTTCAGTATTATATTCCATAACTCCATTTACACTGTCATCGCTGCTTCTACCATCAATACGATTAGAATTTGAAAATGAAAACACCCAATTATAAAAAAATAGATCTACCTGATTATATCCTCTAACTTTCTTTTTTTCTGCACTTGATGGTATAGGAATCACATAATGAGGTCTATAATCGTGCATCCTCAAGTTGTACGATGCTAAAAAAGGAGCAGCCCCTTTGGACTGCTCCTTTTTTTCGTTAAATTTAACGTCATATATCATGGATTTAATACCACCTCGATAGTCAGCTAGAATCCAAGCAGAATCTAGCGAAGACAGTAATTTAGATGGCACTTGTCTTACATGTAGAACTTCTTCAATACAAGCATCACACCAATCCCCTTGTTGTTGTACATGGGTACCACAATGAGGACAAACAGGAGGAAATAAAAAATCAAATAGATTCATTATCCATCACATCTTCCTTGTAAACGATCTTTAAATAATGTATATCGTTCTTCACCATTAACCGTTTTAACAGCACGCTCTACAGAACTCTTTGTACCGATCATGATAACCTTTCGCTTGGCTCTTGTCACGGCAGTATAGAGTAAGTTCCGTTGTAACATACCACCATACATAGGAACAAATGGTATAATAACAACACCATATTCACTGCCTTGACTTTTATGAACTGTTATAGCATAAGCAGGCATAATCATATGCGCTTCATCAATAGATAGGCGAACCTCTTTATGAATAAAGCGAATGCAGATATCAGATTTGGTAATGGCATAAATAACGCCGATTTCACCATTAAAAACTTCTAATTCATAATTGTTAAGAACTTGAATTACCTTATCACCAACGCGGAATGTAATTCCATTAACACGCACTTCTCCTTTATAACTATCTGGAGGATTTACGGATTGCTGCACATATTGAGATATACTTGTACTGCCAGCCTTACCTCTACGCATAGGAGAAATGATTTGAATATCAAGTTCATCATCGACAAATTCTTTTTCCCGTTTATACACATCAACGATGGCTTTCATCATATCACCAAGAGAGTTAACGGAAATGAAAGAGAATTCATCACTAGTCGTATCAAGATTTGGCATTTCACCACGGTTAATAGCATACGCACTATCGACGATACTATTACCAGAACTTTGACGATAAATATGTTGTAATCGCGTATACGGAACCATATCACTATCAAGTAAATCTTTCAATACGAATCCAGCACCTATAGGAGGCAGCTGATCCACATCGCCTACGATAATAACATGGGCCTCACGAGGAATCGCTGACATTAGAGAATAAAACAATCGCACATTGAGCATGGATGCTTCATCGATGATAATAACATCTATATCAAGAGGATCATCTTCATTTTTAGTGAAATCATAAGAATCACTGCCAGCTACAGGCATGAGCAAGCGATGTATAGTTGTGGCTTCAAACTCAGTGGCCTCTGTTAAACGCTTTGCTGCACGTCCCGTTGGGGCACAAAGAATAATACGTCCTAATCCACCTAATTGAAAACCTTTAACTAAGGCTTTAATAATCGTAGTTTTACCAGTGCCAGGTCCACCGGTAATAAGTGAAAATTTTTCAAAAAATGATAATTCTATAGCTTCCTTCTGTTCAGGACCAAAGGTAATATGATTATCTGCTTCAAATCGCTCAATAAAATCTGGAATATCTAGAGATATAGGATCAGCTTCAATTAAGAAATCACGCGTATAGTGTACACCTTCTACTTCAGATACATACATTTCAGGTGGATATACATAGAGTATATCATCATAATAGGTACTATACATGATAGCTTGAGAAATTAATGAGTCAATATAGTTAGCTATTAAATCTGCATCTACTTGCAATAAATCGTAGGTACGCCCTATCAATTCATCGACAGGTAAACACGTATGACCTTGGTTATCTAAATTCCCTAAAATCCAGTTTACACCAGCCTCTAATCGTCGCTCGTCATCAGCATCAAGCCCTAAATTCATAGCTAATGTATCAGCCGTATTGAATAACATATCTGGGGCGATACGCAATAAATTATAAGGATTGTCTTGTATGACATCTATAGAGGATGCACCATAATATGTGTACACAGTGCGAGACCATTTAGAAGAAATTTGATGAGACTCAAAGAAATGGTTTAAATCGGATAATATACCTTCACCGAGTAATGTATTATATAATTCCTCTTTAACGCCTTTGCGTAAGCCGGGCACATCTTTAATTTCTTCTGGCCGTTCTTCACGCAGTACATCTAATAACCGGAGACCGAAATAATCACAGATTTTCTCTACAGATTTTTCGCCTAATCCCTTTATGCCTAAGTTCATCAAATACATTCTAGCAGCACCCATATTATCGGGTTTTAATTTTTCTATACTAGATGCATCAAACTGAATGCCATATTTTTGATGTTCTACATAACGGCCTTTAATCTCAATATCTTCCCCTTCTTTTGGGGCTTCAAAGCGACCAGTACAAGTAATGTATTCCTCATTATAATCTTTCACAAGAAATACACAATACGTGTTCTGTGTGTTCTGATATATAATTCGGTATACAAATCCTCGTAATACTTCCATTATTTCTCCGTATTAGGTAATGCTTCGATAATTTCTTGAACAGCGTCAGTAATGCTACCTTCATTGCCAATCTTAATATGAGCTACACTTTCATATAAAGGATAACGTTCCTCGTAAACATTGAAAATATATTCAATACTTTCTTTCACAAGTGGACGAATTTCTAAATCCAAATCATCGAGAATATGGTTAACGTCGCGATTAACAAAGACAACTAAACCATTATTTCTCATGAGATTTACAATTTTTTCAGATGTCACTGTGCCACCACCCGTAGCAATAACAGATGGTTTATTATGAATCAATTCTTTAATTGTTTCGTATTCATACTTACTAAATGCATCTTTTCCATCATAGATAAAGATATTTTGTACGGTTTTCCCCACTTTATCTTGAATCGTTTGATCTAAATCATAGAAGTCTCGTCCTAATTCTTTAGCTAACATTTTGCCAACCGTAGTTTTACCGGCACCAGGCATACCAATTAGGAAAATATGCTTATGCATGTGTTCTTTTAAGAACTCATTGCTAATCGAAATAACATCCTTCATATAGGATTCAATATATGTCAACATACGTAAATCGTCACATTCAGTTTTAAGACTAGAAATGATCTCATGATCCCGTTCTTCATCAATCAGTGGTAAATGATGTTCATCCTTATATTTACCAATTGATTTAATGATAGATAAACGTTGTTCAAATAAGTTTACTAACTGTGCATCAATAGTATCTATTTGTTTGCGTGCGTCTTTAATATCCATAGCTCCCCCTTATGGGTTATTACGTAAAATCCGAATTGCTGTTTCCTCATCGACCTTCATTTGGTCGATCAATTCTTGCAAATTATTAAATTTAACCTCACCGCGTATATATGATATAAATTGAACAGTTACTTCCTTACCATATACGTCTTGGTCAAAATCAAATACATGTACTTCACATCGATGATATTGATTTTTAAAAGTTGGATTATCCCCTATATTTCCAACACCATCATACCAAATGCCATCTATACAAACCCGATTAGCATATACACCATCAGGTGGGATTGCCATCTCATTGGGCAATAAAAAGTTAATTGTTGGAAATCCTAATGTACGGCCTCGTTGATCACCTTTTATGACGATACCTCTAAACTGGTATGGACGTCCGAGCCAAGCTGTAGCTTGTTTCATATGCCCTTCTTCTATAGCCTTACGTATATTCGTGCTACAGATAGGACCTTCTTCTGTAGATAGCAAGGGTTCAACAATGATATGAATCCCTTTTGCAGACAAACGCTCCCGCATTAACTGAGGATTGCCAGCCCCTTTGGCACCAAATGTAAAGTTAGTACCAATTGCGATACCTACAACATCTATATCACCACAAAGAGCGTCTAAAAATTCATCAGGTGACATATTGAATATGTCCAAATTCATAGGCAATCGTAAGATATAATCTACCTTTAGAGATTCTAAGATTTCATCCATAATATCGGCAGATAATACCCGTTTAGGAACATCTCCAGGTCGCAATATAGTCATAGGATGCGCACTAAATGTGACGAGAATCGTAACGGCATCATGCGCCTTAGCCTCTGCAATTGCATTACCAATGACCCGTTGATGACCACGGTGTACACCATCAAATGTGCCTAATGCGTATACGATTTTACGATTAATTTGACGTAATTCATCAAACGAGTGTAAATGTTTCATACTTATCCTTCAATAAAAATATTTTTATCCACTTTAAGTGAATGTTTCGTTCGTTTTAGAATGCCTACAAACCCATGAGGTCCATAAGCTCTATACTTGTTAGATGGAATCGTGTGAGAAAAGGCCTCTACAATTGGTAATTCCTTACCTTGTACCATCATCTTTAATTGTACACTATCTACGTCCACTTTTGAAAGATGAGATACCGCAATATCCGTAGGCAACAACAATTTTTCACCGTGAATCGTTAATTCCTCCGCTATATAGGCAGATTGAATATCAAAAGGCCCCACACAAGTTCTTGCCAAGGAAGTCATGGTCCCAGGAATGCCTAATTGAATACATATATCACGTAACAACGAACGAATATAGGTACCACCAGAACAGGTGACACGAATTGTAAAATAAGGAAAACCATAAGCTACCAATTCAATATTAGAAATCGTAATGGTTCGCATTGGTAACTCTACAGGTATCCCCTTACGTGCATATTCATAAGCCCGTATACCATTAATTTTTATAGCCGAGTACTTGGATGGGCGTTGCTCTTGTGTGCCAATAAATCTAGATAGCACTGATGATAATTCATCCCACGTTGGCGGTATCAATCGTTCATTAATTGCAGAGTGATCCGCCAGTAATGTAACGCCACTAGTGAGATTCATATCATCGTCAGGTAATACCGGCTGTCCCGTACTATCTTCAGTGTCAGTAAAGGTACCAAATTTACATTCTGCTACATAGGTCTTATTAAATCCATCTGTGTATTCAATGAGACGTGTAGCCTTACCCAAAAATATAGGCAATACACCATAGGCCATAGGGTCCAATGTACCACTATGACCTATTCGTTTTTCTTTTAAAATGCGACGACATATACCTACAGCATCATGACTGGTAATACCAGGAGGTTTTAAAAATGGCAACACTCCATCCATTATTTGATAACCTCCAATAGACGAGACTTAGCCTCATCGATAGAACCTTCTATGGTACAACCAGCAGCACGTATATGACCACCACCGCCAAAATGATTAGCAATAGCATTCACATCTGTCCCCTTAGATCGAAGGCTGATACGCGTGCGATTTGGGCTTTCACCTTTCAATAAAATGGCCACATCAACAGTATCTACATTACGAATAATGTCGACGAATCCATCTGTATCGTCGCCTAATATAGACATAACCTCTGGAGATAGCTCGATAGTAGCAACGCGATTATCCTTATAAAAAGCAATAGTTTGCATTACCTGTTTCGTTAATTCAAGACGTGCTGCACTTACGGCCTCAATCGTTTCGGAAATAACATTAGGGCGAGCCCCAGCAGCGACACAACGGCTAGCCATTTTAAGTGTATTAGCTGTAGTATTACTAAATTTAAAGAATCCACAGTCGGTGGCAATCGCCATATAAAGAGCATTGCCCATAGACTCTGTAATAGGCCAATTCCATTGTTCGCACAAGTCCGTAATAATTTCACCTGTAGCCGCAAAATCAGGTTTTAAATATAGATGATCTGCAAATTCTGAATTAGAAATATGATGATCTATATTAAAAATAGGTGCACTAAAGAGTGCACCTACGCGGCCAATCCGTTCATACGTGCTAGCATCTAATACCATTAGCATATCAACCTGTACAGGATGTATTTCAAAATAGGCAACATCCTTAATTTGATCGATATACGATAAAAAGGAATATTTTTCAGGTATTACATCATCCACGACCATATACACAGTTTTGCCTTGTGCTACGAGAGCCTCATAAAAGGCAACCATAGAACCAATAGCATCGCCATCTGGTCGTACGTGGACAGTGAGCATTATAGAATTAGCTTCACACAGAGCCATGTGTAATTGATTAATTGTGATCTTACTCATGTTCTGTATCCTTTGTGTTAATTTGTTTCTTCATCCTTTTTGATTTCATTCAAAAGGGATTCAATATGCATGCTGTAATCCAAAGATGTATCCTTATCAAAGGTAATCGTTGGAATATGGCGCAATTTTAATACCTTGCCAAGCTCGGTACGCACATGGCCAGATGCATGTTTTAAAGCGATAAGAGTATCTTCTTTCTCTTTATCAGAACCAAACAAGGAAACATAAATCGTAGCTTCACGCAAATCACCTGTCACGTGGACATCGGTAACTGTAGTAAAGCCGATGCGAGGGTCTTTCAACCCACGCATCAACATTTGACTTACTTCTTGTTTGATGAATTCTTGTAATTTTCTTACACGAACATCACTCATAGTAACCTCCTAAATTTGAGGTGCAACTTCTTCCATCAAGTACGCTTCGATTACGTCGCCTTCCTTGATGTCGCGGTAACCTTCCAAGGAAATACCGCATTCGAAGGATGTTTTAACTTCTTTCACTTCGTCTTTGAAACGACGTAAGGAATCAACCTTACCTTCAAATACGACAATACCATCACGGATCAAACGTACTTCGGAATCGTTCGTAATACGACCTTCCGTTACATAGGAACCAGCAACAATGGCCTTAGGTGTGGAGATAACTTGACGCACCTCTGCACGACCAACGACAACCTCTTTAAATTGAGGTGCCAACATACCGCGCATAGCAGACTCAACGTCATTAATAGCATCATAGATGACACGATATGTACGTAAATCTACCTTTTCTTGTTCCGCAGCACGGCGAACATTTGCATCTGGACGTACATTAAAGCCCATTACGATTGCATTAGATGCAGATGCCAACATGATATCAGATTCATTAATAGCACCTACGGCAGCATGAACGATAACGATACGAACTTCAGGGTTTTTAATACCTTCCAAGGATTGACGCAATGCTTCTACGGAACCTTGAACGTCCGCTTTGATGATGATATTAAGATCTTTTAACTCACCTTGTTGAATTTGGTTGAAGATATCATCCAATGTAACCTTGTGAGTAGCTTGTAATTCTTGTACACGTTGTTTAGCAATACGTTTTTCAGCGATTGTACGTGCTTCATTATCATCCATACCATGAATGATTTCACCAGCTTGTGGAACTTCGGAGAAGCCCAAGATTTCGACTGGCATAGATGGACGAGCAATCTTAACCTTTTCTCCACGTTCATTTGTCATGGCACGAACTTTACCATATGCAGTACCAGCAAGAACGGTATCACCTACGCGAAGAGAACCTTTTTGTACTAATACTGTACATACAGCACCACGACCTTTATCAAGTTGAGCCTCGATAACTACGCCGTACGCTTTACGGTTAGGATTAGCTTTCAATTCCATAACCTCTGCTACGAGCAAGATATTTTCGAGCAAGTCGTCAATACCTTGTTTTTTCTTAGCAGATACAGGAACCATGATTACATCTCCGCCCCATTCTTCTGGTAAAAGGCCATGTTCGGACAATTGTTGTTTTACATGGTCTGGGTTAGCGCCTGGTTTATCCATTTTATTGATAGCTACAATAATAGGCACATCTGCAGATTTAGCATGGTTAATAGCTTCGATAGTTTGTGGCATTACACCGTCATCGGCAGCTACTACAAGAACTGCGATATCTGTAGATTTTGCACCGCGTAGACGCATCGCTGTAAAAGCTTCATGGCCTGGTGTATCAAGGAATGTAATCTTATTGTCATTATAACGAACTTGGTACGCACCGATATGTTGCGTAATACCGCCCGCTTCGCCAGCTGTTACATTTGTTTGACGAATTACGTCCAACAAGGATGTTTTACCATGGTCAACGTGACCCATGATTGTTACAACAGGAGGACGAGGTTTCAATGTTTCTGGTGCATCTTCGATTTCAATAATATCTGTAGGATCTTCTTCCGGTTCTACTTCTGTTACGGTTACACCAAAATCTTCTGCTACGATGGTAGCTGTATCAACATCTACCTCTTGGTTAATACTTGCCATAACACCTAACAACATCAATTTTTTGATGATTTCAGATACTTCTCGGCCCATTTTTTCAGCCAATTCTTTTACTGTTAAAGGACCGCTTAATTCGATTTCCGTAGCGATTGCTTCTTGTGCTTTACGTTCTTCTTCCGCTTTATGTTGCAAGTATTGCTCGTTACGATGTTTTACCTTATTTTTCTTCTTTTGCATGGAAGTGGACAATAAGGATTGTGGGCGATTGTTACCTTTTTTATTTTTCTTATTGCGGCGATCATTGCCATTTTGTTGGTTACCGCCATTATTGTTGCGATTATCTACACGGCCATTGCGGTTGCGGTTATCTGCATTACCATTGTTACGGTTGTCATTTTTTTGACCTTGTTGACCATCATTCTTTTGGCCTTGTTGATTACCATTTGGACGATCTTGTTTTTGATGGTTACGACCATCTTGTTTTTGGCCATTATTTTGTTTTTTAGTAGGCTCATTAATTTGTACATGACGAACATTAGATTTCTTATCGTCATGTTTCTTATCATCACGTTTAGCCTCTTTTTTATGTCTCTGTTCTTTTGCTGGTTTATCTGTTTTTACAGCTTTATTAGGTGTTGCAGCTTTTTCATGTTTGCTTGGATTAGCAGGAGCAGCTGCTGCCTTTGTATCGACCCCATTAGATTTACCACCTAATTGGTTTTTTACCACAGTATAACCTGCATCATCTACTGTATTAACAGCTTTTGTAACATTAAAATTATGTTGTTGCAAAATAGAAATAACCTGTTTACTTTCAACGCCAAATTCCTTAGCGATTTCATGTACGCGCTTTTTGGACATCTACATACCCCCTTCTTACTGATCAATCTCTTTTAGTAATGCTTTTGCAAATCCATCATCCTCTACGGCTACCACTACACGTACTTCTTTGCCTATAGCCGTACCTAATGTTTCTTTACTGCCGACTTTACGCAATGGGATATGATGTAATTCTGCTAATTGTATGTATTTCTTTTCATTATTGGCCGCACAATCACCTGCTAATAGAACAAGCTTAGGGGTTTTCTTCTTCATCGCTTTCTCTACGATGAAATCTCCGGAACTCAATTTTCCGGCCCGTTGTGCCAAGCCTAAGAGATTTAAAACTTTATCTTCATTCATATGCTGAAATTATTCATGACCTTCCAAATCGTGCTTCAATGCTTCATATACCTCTTTTGATACAGCATGCTTCAAAGAGCGTTCTAGTTTTTTACCCTTATACGCAGACTCAAAACAGTCCATGGATGCACAGATATAAGCACCACGACCAGGGGCTTTACCAGTTCTGTCGATACTGATTGTCCCTTCTGGGCTTAGAGCAACACGCATTAACTCGCGCTTACTCTTTGGTTCACCACAGCCTACACAGGTGCGCATAGGTTGAGATTTGGTTTTCATTAGTCTTCACTTTCCGCTGCTTCAGTACTTGTAAAACCTGTAAAAGGATTTTCTGCAGCTTGTGTTTCACTCTTAATGTCGATTTTCCAGTTTGTCAATTTAGCTGCTAAGCGAGCATTTTGACCAGCTTTACCGATAGCCAAGGATAATTGGTAATCAGGTACTACAACATAAGAAGATTTTTCTTCTTCGCTAACATCTACAGAGATTACCTTTGCAGGACTTAAAGAGTTCGCAATATAAATGGCAGGATCTTCATCCCATTTTACAATGTCGATTTTTTCATCGTGCAATTCATCTACAATGTGTTGAACGCGTTGACCTTTCGGACCTACGCAAGCACCAACTGGATCGATGGATTCATCGCGGCTATATACGGCGATTTTAGAACGCATACCAGGTTCACGAGCTACAGATTTAAGCTCTACCACACCTTCATAGATTTCTGGCACTTCTAATTCAAACAAGCGTTTTAATAGGCCTGGATGAGTACGGGAAATCATAATTTGAGGGCCTTTCGTAGTTTTCTTAACCTCTACGATATAGCATTTAATGCGGTCCCCTTCATGATATGTTTCTGTAGCAATTTGCTCAGTTGGAGGTAAAATAGCTTCTGTTTTACCAAGATTGATATATACGTTTTTACCTTCAACGCGTGTAATAACACCCGTAATGATATCACCTTCACGGCTATAATATTCTTCGTATACAACACTGCGTTCAGCCTCTTTCAAACGTTGAATTAACATTTGTTTAGCTGTATGAGCTGCACTGCGACCAAAGTTAGCAGGTGTTACATCTGCTTCAACAATATCGCCAATTTCATAGCGTTTATCGATTTTACGAGCATCTAATAGGCTGATTTCGGTTTCTGGGAATTCTACAGTTTCTACAACTTGTTTCTTCGCCATTACCTTATAAGCACCAGTTTCACGATTCAATTCCACATACGCATCTGGATTAGAATGTGGTTCCTTACGATATGCTTGTAATAATGCAGCTTCTAGGGATTCAAAAATAACCTCAGGTGCAAAACCTTTTTGTTTTGTCAGCACCATAACTGCTTGAATTAATTCTTGACTCACTCGTATGCCTCCATATATTAAAAATCAAGATGTAATCGAATTTGTGCAATGGCAGAACGTTCAAATGTTAAGCTTTCACCATTGATTGAAAATTCTATCGTTGTATCTGTAAAGCCTTGTAGTACACCCGTATATTGTTTACTGCCATTAATAGGTTTAAACAATTGGATATCTACATCACGGCCATTATAGCGAATGAAATCTTTATCCTTTTTTAGAACTCGATCAAGACCAGGAGAAGACACCTCAAGCAAATAATTTTCTGCAATAGGGTCTTTCTCATCGAGAGCTGCGCTCAATTTTTCACTGACCATTTGACAGTCATCCAAATCGACACCACCTGGTTTATCAAGGTACACGCGCAAATACCAATCCCGTTCTCGAACATAGTCGACATCGACTAATTCCAGATTCGTGCCAGCTATAACGCCTTCAACTACAGAGGATACAAATTCCTCTACGGCCTCTCTTTTCATAGCCATCGCCTCCTTATAACATACTACATATCGATCATATACGCTGTTTTCATCATACAATTTGATGCAATTATATGACTAATTTCACCCAATCATAAACGAAAGAGTGAGCAAAAAATAGCCCACTCTTAAAAAAGTTTATATAAAAGTCATGTATAGTATAGCATAATTCCGCTAAAATGTACAATTTAACCGCGTGAATTTAATTCACACAGTATATTTTTTAAATGTTCAGATAGTACATGTTCCAAATCATCTAATGACTTAGCATCAAGATGATGATCAATTTCTGGATAATTTTGATACCGTAATTCTGCAAAGAATTCATCCCGATATTCATTATAGTACAACAGTAATCCTGTACATTCATCCATCTTTCGATATTCACCTATGATATAGGAACCATTAATCATGCGCACCGCATTTTTAGGTGTTATATCTCGTACAAATCCTTCTAACTCAGCAGGCATAACAGCTTCATAATCCCAATTTTGTAGCCCCTTGCGCATATAGGTATAGGTAAAATTTTCTGCACTGTTGATTAGTAATTTTGAAAGCCCCTGAACACAACGTTCTTGTAGGCCCTGCCAATACGGTTCGAACTCTTGGCGCACAAAAGATATATCTACAAATGTGAACAAAGGCATCACTACGTGCACTGTATAATCCTCTACCTCTTTATCGTAGAGAGCACACCACTTCCAACCTAAATCATTTTCATAGTGAAATAAAGGTAAAGTCAACACAGCTTCACCTGCAGCTAATGTTTCTTGCGCTTTCACAATTTCATCGGGCCCTGTCACCTTGAGTTTAAAATTACCAATCTCCGGTGGCAACCAAGAATAGTCTAAAGACTTACAGGTTTCAATGATGTTCTCCATATAATGACTCATACCTTTCTTGATAGGTTAAAACGGTTTTAACATACATACGCGTTTCTGGAAATGGAATCGTATCAACCATGCCATTCCAATTTTTTTCCTTAATCCATGATTCTACATGTCCACGACCTGCATTATAAGCAGCTAACGCTTGCACTTCATCACCGTTAAATTCTTTTAATAAATACCCTAAATACCACGTCCCCAGCTGAATATTTGTTTCTGGCTCTTTTAGCTGACGATCTGTGTAGTTACCATGTCCCATTTGTTGTGCTACCCAACGGGCCGTATCCGGCATGAGCTGCATCAGTCCAAGCGCCCCCGTCTCGGATTCCGCCGTATTCTTGTATTTACTTTCAGCTAAAATAACACTAGCCACCAACGATGGTGACACCTCTTCTTTTTCCGCAGCCGATACAACTACATCTCTATAATCAAAGGGGTATGCCGTATAGCGTGCTACAGGATCTTGCATATGGTTAAAATAAAACCAGCCCAACACGACAACAGCCAATGCTGTTGCTGTATTTCGTTTCATACATCCTCCCCTTAATCCTAACCGTATATATTTTGAATCGATTCAATCTTATATATATTGATAATTATTTATTATACAACGGTAGTAGTTTCTCATGCCACAATTTTTCTAACTGAATATATAATTCATCAGGTGTACCATCATTATTAATGATGACATCTGCAAAGGAGCGTTTATCATCTAATAACATTTGACTTTGAATACGCGCTAATGCGTCCTTTTTTGAGTATCCATTGCGCTCCATTAACCGGCAAACCTGCACCTCTGGCGATACATAGACAAGCCAAACCGTATCGAGTCGCTCATACCACTTACCTTCAATGAGAAGAGGAATATCATAAATGACGGCTGGAGCTTCTTCCTCTTCATACATAGCACTCAGTTCATCAATACGCTGACGAATGAAACCATGTAAGCAGCTATTTAACTGTAGGCGTTTTTCTTCATTGTGAAAGACGATACTACCAAGTGCTTCACGATTTAATCTACCACCATCGAGAATCACTGTATCACCAAATAATTCACGAATAGCAGCGAGTCCAGGCGTACCAAGATCAACCACTTCACGTGCTACTACATCGGCATCAATATAAGGTACATTCTTCTTTTTAAAAAAATCTAGTACTGTACTCTTGCCAGATGCAATTCCACCTGTTAAACCTATTTTTAACATATGTGCCTCCTGCATCTATCCTTCTACTCTAACGTTATATGTAAAATTTATTTTACAAGTGCCCAGTTTTCCGCATTATGTACATCGACGATAAGTGGAACTTGTAATTCTACAATGGATTCCATAGTTTCCTTAAGCAACGTTTGAATAGCATCCAATTCTTCAGTTACCACTTCTAATACAAGTTCATCATGCACCTGTAATAATAAGCGAGATTTAAACGCCTTCTCCTCTAAAATAGATTCTACCTTGTTCATAGCGAGCTTAATAATATCAGCAGCAGTACCTTGTATCGGTGTATTCATTGCTGTACGCTCTGCAAAGGAACGACGGTTGAAATTACGGCTATTAATATCTGGTAACTCGCGCATGCGACCAAACATCGTACGCACCTTACCGGTTTCATGGGCTTCTTTTACCATGTTATCCATATATTCTTTAACCTTTGGATAGCGGCTAAAATAAAGCTCAATATAGTTTTTTGCTTCTTGACGTGTAATGCCTAAATCACGAGACAAACCAAAATCTGAAATACCATAGATAATGCCAAAGTTGACAGCCTTTGCGTGAGAACGTTCTTCGCTGGTTACTTCATCTTGAGACTTACCAAGCACTTCAGCAGCAGTAAATCTATGGATATCTTTACCATCGTTGAAAGCCTTAATTAATGCTTCATCACCAGACAAATGCGCCAAGATACGGAGCTCGATTTGTGAATAATCGGCACTCACCAATGTATCAAAGCCTTCGCCAGGATAGAATAACGCTCTAATTTCACGACCCTTTTCTGTACGAACAGGAATATTTTGTAAGTTCGGATCTGAAGAGCTCAAGCGTCCAGTAGCTGTTACCATTTGGTTAAATGTGGTATGAATGCGATGTGTTTCAGGATTAATAAGGACCGATAAGCCTTCACAATAGGTAGAAACTAATTTAGCTACAGAACGATAAGCTAAAATCTTCTCTACAATAGGACTTTCATGACGAAGCATATCCAATACTTCTGCATCTGTAGAGTAACCTGTTTTCGTCTTTTTAATGACAGGTAAATTCATCTTTTCAAACAAGATAATGCCCAATTGTTTTGGAGAATTAATATTAAACGTTTCCCCTGCCAATTCATAAATTTCTTGCTGAACAGCTTCGAGTTCCGCCTTGAATTTAACAGTTGTTTCTTCTAATTTTACAGGGTCAATATAAATACCATTTTTCTCCATAACTAATAATGTATGAATCAATGGCAATTCAATATTGTTGTATAACTCCCATAAGGATTCGTCTTGCAATGCCTTAACAGCAGCATCGTCCATAGCAAGCAATGCTTTCACCATAGAGACGCATTCTACATCTACACTACCTGTGGCAATAGATGGCACACTAAAACGCTCTGTTAAATAGAGATATCCATAATTGGTACGCGTTGGGTCCAATAGATAAGCCATCAAGGATACATCGTGAATACGAGCCACGCCATTTTCATACAAACTGATTTGAGCCGGTTCATCGTGACAAAGAACTTCCATTAATTCTTTGCTTTGTGTTGTCACAACCGTTTTCGCACCATTTAACGCGTTTAGTAATACATCATTATGAGAACCATCTAACTTGATGATGCTTTCACTATTGTTAATGAAAGCAGATGTAATCGTACGGAACGGCGCTTTGCCATCCGTAATAATATGAACACCAATGGTTTTATTTTTGTAAAAGTCCTCAGTAAGAGCAGATGCATCTAACAGGTCTTCGATTTTAATCTCTTCGGCCATACTAAATAGGCCACCAAAATCCTCTGTGTCGCCACCTTCTACGCCCATCACACTAGCCAAACGAGGTGTCAATTTTGTAAAACCTAATGTTTCAAACATCGGTTTCACTTCGCCAAGATGGAAATTCTGTACAAATTGATCGAGCGTATAAGACAAATCCATGTCAGTCTTGATAGTAGCCAATTGACGAGATAAGAAGGCTAACTCTTTATTTTCAACAAGACGCTCTTTTAATTTCTTGCCAGAAATATTATCAATATTCTCATATACTGACTCTAAATCACCATATTCATTAATCAATTTAAGAGCTGTTTTTTCACCAACCCCTGGAACGCCTGGAATATTATCGGAAGAATCGCCCATAAGCGCCTTCATTTCGATAACTTTATCTGGGCCATAGCCATATAATTCAGACATATTATCCAAGGTAACCTCAAGCATATCCGAGATACCTTTTTTCGTTAAGAATACATGACTGTAATCGGTAACAAGCTGTAAATTATCGCGGTCACCAGTAATAATTTGCACTGCTAAATCAGAAGATCCAAATTTTTTAGACAAGGAACCAAGAATATCGTCCCCCTCATAACCTTCCTCTTTAATAACACAAATGCCAAGAGCCTTTAACACATCTTGAATCAAGCTAAACTGAGGACGTAAATCCTCTGGTGCATCAGGGCGATTACCCTTGTATTCACTATACATTTCCGTACGGAACGTTTGACGACCTTTATCAAATGCGACCGCAATATAATCAGGTTTAATCTCTTCATATAATTTAATGAGCATTGTCAAAAAACCATATACTGCATTGGTTGGCGTGCCAAGAGCAGACTTCAACGGAGGAAGCGCAAAAAAGGCACGGAATAACAGGCTGCTGCCATCTATAATCATTAATTTTTTCATAAGTACACCTCGCTTAATCATATGTTTCATTATAGCATATTGGGGCGTAATAAAATTGATTTTTGCTACCTTTGCTTCTATCAAAAATATATGCATTCATCTTTCTAAGTTTTGCAGAATAGGACTGAGGGCAGCCCCAAAACCTCCACCGGCCGGGTCTGACTACGGCCTACGGCCTTCGCAGGGCCAAAGTCGGTATTGGAGCTACCCTCAGTCCACTCCCATAAGGTATTCAAAATGTTATGCATATATTTTATGATTACAGCATTTAGCACTAAAAATCAATTTTATTACTGCCGAGTACAAAAGAAAAAGGACGCCTTTTGGCATCCTTTGGGTATAAAAAAAGCCCATCATCGATGGGCTTTGGCTCTATAAAATTATAAAGCGTTTACTTTAGCTGCAAGGTTGGATTTTTTGCGAGCTGCAGTGTTTTTATGAAGTACACCTTTGGAGGCTGCTTTATCAATTACGCTAGTAGCTTGAACAAGTGCTTGTTTTGCTTCTTCTACTGCGCCTGCTTGAACAGCTTCAACGGTTTTACGAGCTGCTGTACGGATTTGAGATTTCACAGCGGCGTTTTTCGCACGACGTTCAGCATCCGTTTTTACGCTTCTAATACTGGATTTAATGTTTGGCAATTGAGTCACCTCCTTAAAAATCGTTTCTTATACCTGAATGATTATATCATACAAGATATTGTGACGCAAGGATTATATTACACAATACGACTATTTCATAATATCTTTTAAAAATGATGTGCCTACTGCATATGGTGAAAGTACAAAGTTCGCCAATACGGTTTGTCCTATATCAGCAAAACTATGGCGCAAACCTAAATCGATAGCCCCTTTCATACTTGGACTATAGGCAAGTAATGGAACATGTTCACGCGTATGGTCTGTGCCATGCCATGTAGGATCATTACCATGGTCAGCTGTGATGATAAGCAAATCATCTTCTTTCAATAAGGGTAATAATCCACTCAATTGGTAATCGAAATCTTCAATGGCACGTTTGTAACCTTCTACATTGCGGCGATGACCATATAGACTGTCAAACTCTACAAGGTTTACCATCATAAGGCCTCGTTCAAAAGAAGAACCTAATAAATATGGCACTACATTCATGCCGTGAGCATTCGATTTCGTTGGATAGCTTTCATCCCATCCAACATGAGCATAAATATCACCAATTTTGCCGACGGCCACCGTAGGAATTTGAGCTGCTTGTAATTCCTGTTGCACCATACGGTGTTCAGGCATACGGCTATAGTCATGACGATTCGAGGTACGTACAAAATGACCTGGTTTACCTATAAACGGACGAGCTATGATACGACCTACATAATAATCACCAACGCATACTTTGTTACGCGTAATTTCGCACATACGATACAAATCCTCTAAAGGAATCACATCCTCGTGAGCCGCAATTTGGAACACAGAATCGGCAGAGGTATACACAATAGGTTTCCCCGTTTTTATGTGCTCTACGCCAAGACGCTCTATAATTTCCGTACCAGATGCCACCTCATTACCAAGATACCCATAACCGGTTTCTTTAGTGAAAGTATCCATCAATTCCTTAGGGAATCCATCGTAAAATGTAGGGAACGGAACCGTAACAGGATGTCCCATCATTTCCCAATGACCACTAGTTGTATCCTTCCCTGTACTGACTTCCTCCATTTTCCCATAAGCACCCATAACAGGTGTTTCATCGGTCTTAATATCCGCAATATTTGCCAACCCTAGAGAACGCAATGTGGGACAATGAATCAAACCTGCAGTTGCTTCGATATGTCCTAATGTATTAGCCCCTTCATCATTAAATTTTGCCGCATCTGGGGCATGACCAATGCCAACAGAATCCATAACTAATATAATGATTCTTTTATACATAATAACTCCTCCCAAAGGAAGTCTATTTAAGATAAGGCATAGCTAACATTAGAGCTGCTAAGGATTTACTATCCTTAATTTGTTCATTCTTAATAGCCTCTAGCAGTTCAGGTAATGTAAAGTACTCAAGCTCTACGTATTCATCTGGATCCCAATGAGTTTCACCCATGGTGAGATCTTTTGCTAAGTATAGATGTAGTACTTCATTACAAAATCCAGGACTTGTCGCAATTGTGCCTAATGAAATCCATTCTTTAGCGCGGTAACCAGTTTCCTCTGCCAATTCACGTTTAGCACAATTAATAGGTTCTTCGTTAGGGTCTAGTTTACCTGCCGGAATTTCAAGCAAAGGTTGTTGTAAAGCATAACGGAATTGACGTTCCATTACAATTTTGTTATCTTCTGAAACGACAACGATAGCAGTTGCCCCTGGATGGTGCACCACCTCACGCCATGCATCATTTCCATTTACATCAGCTATATCATAGGTAACCTTAATTAATTTACCATCAAACTTCATTTCGCTAGATTTTTGTATTTCTTTGCTAATTGCCATACTTAATTCCTCGTATATATAAATGATTGTTTTATTATAAAACCTACAACTCATTATAGCACAAATTAATTACACCAAAAGAAGGTTCCTACTAGTCATTTTGCGACTAACAGGAACCTATTTTAATGAGATTATATAAATGTTACGCTACCTTTACATAGCCTTGTAATACTGTATCTACAATACTACATTTAGCATCTAATTCGGCTTTGAGTGCCGTTTCAGGATTGACTTCTCTAGATACCACCATATCTAAGATGGATTTAGAGAATCCAGATACGAGAATGACACCGCTTGGATGCATTTGTACAGGAATTGTATTATGCGCATAGACCGATACATTCCAGAAAATGAGCCGTGGCATAGTATACCCAAGGGCCTCAAATTTCTTACGACATGATTCAATAACAGTTGTGTTATCCTCATGCTTTGTAGCCTGGTCAAACTGCATATCAGAAATAACGAGACACGCTGAAGGTAATTCCTCTTGACGCAGATGATTTTTTACAGCTGTATCTAGAATTAAGTCAAAAGTTGCCTCTATATCCGTATTGCTGTAATCGTCAAAGCGATGCAATCGTCTAAGCTTATCTCGCAAAGTTTCACACATCGAAATATCTACCATCTGAGGGCGATTGCTAAAGGTGATGAATCGATTTTTAAAAGATTCATTCTTATTATGCTGAGCACAATACAATGCAATCGAATCTGCTACATTAAGTGCGGTAACGGAACTATTACCAGATAGTTGTTGCCCCATAGATCCAGACCCGTCGCGTATAACTAAGATATCGTCATAATCCTTAGGTGATTCTTGGGCATGCCATAATTGCTCTAATGTTTCATCATACGGTCTTAAAATATTCCTCCAGCAACTATTATTGTCTATATAGGCTTGTACAATATCATATAAGAACATAGAATTGGCATTAATCTTAACAGAATCATCGCCCTTTTCTAATGATGTAAGATACGCCTGGCGGCGTTCTTCATCATGTTTTAAAAAGGCATTACGATATTTTAGATTCGCCTTAGATGGCACATGATTATAATTAATATCATTCCATTGGTTCAGCGATGCCTTTCGATCTACCACCGCTAAATGTTCACGCAATTTAGACAACATTTTACGATACTCTCGTGCATTTAGATGTAACAAGGATTGTAAAATAGCCGCCTCAGAACGCTTCTGCTTAGAGGATGTATTATTGGACGGCATCCATTTTGCTAACAAGCTAATAGAGTCGCCTAGTCCACACCCCATTACATCACGTCTAAACTGATTGGCGATGACTTCACCTAGTCCATCATGTAAAATACCACTCGTCGTATCAAAGAAAATGCGTAGCACATCATCCCAACGACCATAGTTCCACAACTCAGTACCGATGATAAACTGCAATGCCATCTCTGGATGCAAATCACCAATTTTAGTGAGCATCATGCGAAATACATCGCGCTCGCCAAGGCCTAGCTTAATATGACGGACATACATAAGCCATTTCATGGTATATAGAGGATCTTCATCGTAGGATGTAATAAATAAGCGCAATGCTTCCACAGCATCCATAGTGCGATGTGCACCATAGAAATAGCGGTCATGTTTACTTTTACCATAAAAATCAACCGCAACTTGACGCAATGCAGGCACAGAGAAATTTAGATCTACAAGGGAACTGCCACTCGTACGATACGCAGTACCACCATTAGCAGTATAAGACTTTTCATTATTTGTTAAAGCGTCCATAAATGTATTCATAGTTCATATCTCCTTGGCATATAAAAAACCGCTGCGGATTATCACAACGTAAATTTTGAAAGCAAAATAAACAAGACAACCATGAGCGGTTAAAATACAAAGTTCAAGACAATTACTAACCTCACTGAGGCTAAGGTTTACTAGACACGATATTCTAGACCAAATGGTCTCCATAACTACTTTTTCTGGTTATTTAATCAAATGATTGCTGCTAGTGTCTAACCTTATGAATCGTTTATGAACGATAACTATGAAATTATACTAGATTCTATACTCATCTTAATCAAGTTATGTATGTGATAGGATTGCTGTTAGAATCTAAGTCTTTCTGTTCTACATGTTGGTGATTTCTTTCACCTGATGATGTAATTATAATACACGCATCCGTGTGTGTCAACAATTATTTTTAAAATATTTTGCTTTTTTGAAAGTTAGAACTAGCAACACATGTTTTACTGCATTGCTAGTCCCTTATAGTTACTACTAATACTCTGCCTCAACACGCCAAATTTCATCAACCAACCATTTCATTGGTCCCCACGAAGGTTTAAACACTCTTGCTGCCATACCTTCTATACTAAGTTGTGTAGATTCTAATTGACCTGTTTTACACCAAATAGCAAAGTGCTCACAGTTATGATCAAACAAATTATAATCGCCTTTTCCAATCATAGATTTTGCACGTTGTACAGTTTTACGCGGCCCATAAAAGCTAGCAGTTACATCAGAGTCTTGGAAAATAGATAGTAATGTATCGTCCTCAGCAATATATAAGGTATCTCCGTCACAAAACTCTTCAATACTAGTTTCGGCAATTCGTCCATCTAGTGGAGAATCCCCTTTTATATAGTGGATAATCTTATGATAACCGGCATATACTCCATAATGCTGATATAAATTACGGCCTAATAATCCACTATGCCGTTCACAAAAAACAATATCACCTAATTTTAACTTTCTTGAAGCCATAGCTACTCTTCCTTACAACACATTATTTGTGATTATTCATATACGTAATAATATCATCTAAAGAAATATTTTGATTCTTGCCTCGTAATAATCGCCATACCTTTCTAACTAATTTATAGAATAGATATAAACCAGCCAATGGCCAGAATACACCAAATGGGTTTTGTTCAAATGGATTCCGTGGATGTGGAAATGGTCCAGGCATAGGTCCTATAATATTAGGCCATCTATGTTCTTGATACACCCCTTCAGGATGAACACCAGTTTTATTTTTATTGGAAGAAATATACTCTACTACATCCTCGTATAATTTAGGATCTTCTTTTTTTACACTTTCAAGAGCTTCTTTGATAACATCTGTTTTCATACCATACACCTCTATACTATAAAACAACATTAGAATAACTAACTGATTACATGTATATTGTACAAAAGTGTATGCGAAAAAAATAACGCATCAAAATATTATTTTAATAAATTGAGACCAAAAGTTTCTAATAAAGCTTCTTTACTAGGTCCATTGATTTCATTTACACCTAAATGATTTAGAATAGACTTATAATCTTCATTAGGTACATTATCATAGAATGCTAATTGTAAATATGTATTTGCCCGCGATGAACCAACATAAACCAAACGTTTATGTAATTCATTAGTGAGGCGATTGACTAAAATATCAATTAGTAAAACTGCTTTGGCTTCTAATCCTTTAAATTTACGAACTGATGTGAACAATATATTATTTTTCTTTGGCTCAGTAGAAATAGATACTCCATTAATAGCAGAAATATTTTTTAACATACTGTTAGGAACACTACTTGTAGTAAGAATAACAATGTCTTCAGGTTTAACCTTATCTTGAATCATTTTTGTAACAAACTTTGTAACAATGTTACGTAATTCATTTTCATTCTTGTAAAATGAGCCAAATGGTTTTATCCCTGACAGTTCATTTATATAAGCATCTTTCTTTATATCACTTAATGTTGTACCTACAGTCTTTGCTATTTCTGCAGTATTGCGACAATTTTTATACAATACAAGGCGACAATCCCCATAAGTATCTAACCAATGCGTCGATTTATGCATCATTATATACTGATTTTTATCGTAGAACACATAATAATGACCGCCTAACATGTCTACTAATATAGAAATATGTTCCAATATACGTTCATCAATATCTTGACCTTCATCAATAACTACATTTTCATAAGACCATTCTAAATCATCATATTCATTTTGAAAGTACTCTATAAACTGGGGGATAATTTCAGAAATAGCATAATCAGTATTAGGCATCAACTCTTCAGCTAATGATCTCACATTATGGAATACTATATTCTCACAAGAATAATGCTCTTTCACATAAGATAATAAGAACTCATTAAAACATAAATATAAGACTTTCTTACCTTCAGCAGCCAGCATTTTAGCCTTTTCAATAGCCAACATCGTTTTACCTGTACCTGCAGGGCCATGAATAACAGCCGTTGGCTGCTCACGTAAAAAATGCAATATAGATGCTTGTTGTTTCGTCATTTGAATATAACTTTTCGTTGATTCAAGAGCTGTACTTGCAACTGATTCAACAATATTAAATGTAGGCATCAACGTCTTAATCATGTTCTGAAAATCATTAATTGATAATTCAGAATCTCTAAATCCTAAATTAGATTTCCAATAGCTAAAAGCTTTATCCATAGATTCCTGTGGATTAAGTAAGCAATCTACATCAAACACAATATCTCTATTTACTTCTAGTGGTAATGAAACCTTATTATGAATTGCCACAGATGGAAACCATACGGCACGACCAATAACAGGCATTTGACCATTATAATGTTTACGTAAATAATTCTGAATCCTAAATTGACTCTCTGCAGCTTGTCCTAAAGGGTCTATAATTTTTTCTTCCTTTGTATTTCGATTCGTTTGAATCCAGTTTCCATCACGATAGGAAATCCCACCAGCTTTTACCTCTATAGATAAAATACCTTTTTTAGGATGTAAAATAACAAAATCTGCCTCACCTTCACTCCTACGTTGATTTAATTCCCCTAACCATCTATAAGAATGAAAAATTACATATTCGTTATTTAATTTAGAGAGCGCCTCATATACGAGACGCTCTCCTTCACTACCGTGGAAACTATTTATTATTGTTGGGTAGAATTTTGGCATTTAATATCTCCTAAAGTATATACATTTAGTTATTATAATTATAAATTTTCTTTATATCAGGAGAAATTGTAATATTGTAAATTTCACAAAGACTAGCCACCATTTCAATATATAATGCTTTTGCATCATTAAAGCGATAATTTTTTATATAAAAACAGCATTTAGATATATAATGTTGATATAAATTGATATAGATTTGATTTGATAATTCCTCCTCATCTATATGATTTACAATAGTTGGAGCAATTCTATAATATTCATTTATTAGTTTTAATCCATCCTTATCAAAACATTTTAAATATGTATCTCTAAACCTTCTTAATAAATTTAATTCATCACAATTAGAAGTTTTTTTCAGTGCGATACAAGTAGCAGTGGATATAAAACACCAAGAATCATGATAGTCTTCAACATCAATTTTCCTATTATAACTCTTACTTGAATTATATGAATCCTTACGCTTTTCTTCCTTTTTAATAATTTTATTTAATTCTAAATACCAGTCATTTGAATCCCTGTAATGCCTAATTTTGAAAAATAAATCACGGGATTTCTTAATATTCTTAGATATACCTAGCCCATTAAGATACATCATTGCTATATAATAAGTAGCAATATCACTCTGGCACTTACGCAAAAGTTTTAAAGAAATAGGATAATTTCCCAATCTATAGTGTAACAAACCAATTTCTAAACTATAATCATTATCTTTTTTTATCTGACTGTAAATGATACTCTAAGAATGTACAAAAATGATGATATAAGAATGTACAACTTTGATTGTATCACCGATACTATAGTTGAGGTGATAACAACATGCAATACGTATACGCTATTAACAGTTCATTTACTGTAACATCATTATTAGACTTA
>NZ_PPCZ01000015.1:0-42630 GCF_002959815.1 Veillonella sp. T34266-5 | reverse complement strand
ATACTCTTTTATCGCTCCTTCATATCGTCCTACCGTATCCACATAATATCCTCTACACCAGAAATGTCTATTTCCATACTTATATTTTAAATTTGCGTGTTTATCGAATATCATGAGGCTACTTTTGCTTTTTAAATATCCCATAAAACTTGATACACTTAAATGTGGTGGAATAGTTACTAGCATATGAATATGATCCGGACAGCATTCTGCCTCTATAATCTCTACATTTTTTCTATTACATAAATCTCTTAAAATTTTACCTACATCAGCTTTTATCCGACCATAAATTATTTGTCTTCTATACTTTGGTGCAAAAACAATATGATATTTACATCTCCATTTACTATGTGATAAGCTTTTTACGTCATTCATTGACATTGAACCTCCTATGTTGAAATGTTGTGGTTGCCAGACCAACTTTATTTTACCACTAGGAGGTTCTTTCCTTTTCTCTAAGAATTTTTTACCGACCCCCAGTTTAACTGGGGGTTTAGTCATGCCTATTCGGCGCACAATAAAAAAGACCTCACATCAGACGATGTGAGGTCTCAGCATGGCGGAGGATTAGGGATTCGAACCCTAGCGACGGTAACCCGCCCTAACGATTTAGCAAACCGTCCTCTTCAGCCTCTTGAGTAATCCTCCATGCTTTACTGGGTAATCATATCATACCCAATAAGGCGTTGTCAATTGAATTATTTCAACATAGATTCAATGAACCAAATTTGTTTTACATAATATTCAATATGGTCTTCCATCATGTTGGAAAGCAAGAAATTATCTTCTTCACCAGCTGCTTCACGAATAGCAGCAGCTTGATCTTTCATATATTTGAAGTCATGAAGTAAAATTTCGATAACTTTATGTTGAGGAATATTTTCTTGACCTAGTTCACCGATTTTTGCCAATTTAGCATATTCAACAGAATTTACCAATGGGAATTCACCTTGCATTTTTACATGTTCAGCGACTGCATCAAAGTATTCAAATGCTTCATCATAAATGGATTCCAAGTATTCATGGATAGATTTGAATTGTGGACCAGTTACATTGAAATGAAGGTTGTGTAATTTTACATTCCATACAGAAAGATCTGCTAAATATTGATTAACTTGTTGTACGTTTTTCATAATAATTACTCCTTTTTCATTTAATTCTCAATTACAATTTATCCTAACATCAGGATAAATCCAGTCGGCTTTTATGCCTGTTATTTATTTCTGTAATTTGTAATCAATATTGATTACATGATTATATTAGCAATAATGATTTTCCTTGTCAATAACTTTATCGATTTTTTTCAATGAAATTTTTATGAAACAAAAAAGCCTCTTACCATCAGATATGCATCTAACAGCAAGAGGTCTAAACCAATCTATATTATATATAGTATTCTATGTAGTTTTCAGGATATGGGCTATCATTAGATGCGCCATTTTTATTCTTTCGTCTAGGCTTCCGAACGTACATATTTTCTGGATCTGTTTCAAAGATAACCATATCTTTCGGAATATCGTGTTTTATAACTAGATTACAACCGATTTTAGTGCGCGCTCCAATCGTAATATCCCCTAAAATTTTTGTACCTGTACCAATGAGTACATCATCTTCAATGGTGGGATGGCGTTTTGTTTTCTTAGAGGACATACCGCCCAATGTTACTTGGTGGAACAATGTTACATTATCTCCGACGATGGCCGTTTCACCGATAACAACGCCCATACCATGGTCAATAAATAAGCCGCGACCTATGGTAGCACCGGGATGAATCTCAATGCCTGTTACATGACGAGAATGAAGTGCTATACGGCGTGCCAATGTAGGCCACCCTGCCTTATAGAGGCGATGCGCAAAGAAATGCCAAAACAAGGCCGTAATATGAGGATACGTCCATATAACCATCCACACATTTGTGGCAGCCGGGTCAGAATCCATGACGCGTTTAATATTGTATTGAATTTTGCCCCATAATTCGCGCAAACCTTGCATCATAAGTACTCCATATCTACATTCATTACACGAACAGTGTGTCTATCAAAAATATAACGCCCTTGGATACTCCCAAGGGCGTAAGTCACGGTTTTAACGATAACCAAACTATACACTGGGTATAATCATTTGTACACTCTATAAATATATTCCTACTCTAACACCTAGGAATATATCTGTCAAGAATTTTGAGGCTCTTTAAAGTCCGCAGTTTATAGGAAATAACTGAGTTTATCGTATCTTACTAAGTGTGTTAATTACCGAATCCCACGTAATAGGCACAGTCACAATGGCAACGGCAATTCCTATCCATAAAAGACTACCCACGATAACTATAAGCCTAGAGAGCACAAACTGGAACGCCCTACTATTGCCATGTAGGATGATGTTCTTTCGTTCATGCAATACAATATGACCCCATAAGAAACCAGCCAAGGTATACGTTAAAATATGTGGATCTAATATCAAATAAGAAACCACATCTGGCATATGCTCTTTTCTAGATATAATTGGTGAAAGCAAGCCATTCACTTCAACAGCCCATAGTTTATACCAGAATAACATCAATATGGCAGGCCACATAGAACGCCATGTCATCCATAAGACATAACAATAATTTACCAATGCCCCTGCTACTTGACCAGGATGCTGTTGTAAATATCGTTCCATCCAAGAGTTCGAACTGTAACCTTGCTCAATTTGCCAATAGTGAAACTGTACATTTCGTTCCCCATGTGTAAAATCTACGAATCCCAAGGTTTGTAGTAGGACGAGAGCAAATATAACAATGGTAACGAGCTGAAACCATTCACTAAACAGCCAGCTAGACGGCACCATACTGTCTGTTACAGTAATGTCGATGCGCAATACTAATAGTATCAACGCTATATAAGCACTCCATCGTGTCCATCGGCTGTATGTATGTAATGAACTATGACTACCAACGACGAGCGCTGCTGGATGCAAAGACAATAATAGGCCAAATACAAAGCAAAATATGATTGCCGAGATGACAGCTATAAATTCGTAATTCATCTTAACGGTACGCTACGCGTTCAGGCTGCATATCATGGAAATGAAGGCGCTCTTTCGCCGTCTTTTCCCACTCTGTACCAGGCTTGCCGTAATTTGCATATGGATCGATGGACAAACCACCGCGCGGTGTAAACTTGCCCCATACTTCGATGTACTTAGGTTCCATCAACTTAATGAGGTCCTTCATGATGATGTTGATACAATCTTCGTGAAAATCCCCATGGTTGCGGAAACTAAATAGATATAATTTTAAAGACTTGGACTCTACCATTTTCTTATCTGGTACATACGAAATATAGATGGTCGCAAAGTCTGGTTGACCTGTCATAGGACACAAGCTTGTAAACTCAGGACAGTTAAACTTAACGAAATAATCATTATCAGGATGTTTGTTATCAAATGCCTCTAACACCTGTGGTGCATAATCAGTAGGATAATCGGTCTTGTGACCTAACATCGTTACGCCTTGTAACTCTTTTTCAGATCTGCCGGATGCCATAAGGAACCTCTTTCTATAAAATATAAATTCTGCGAAAGTATTCAATATAAATAAATTATATCATACGTAATGCTAAAAAAGTCCTAAATATCCCGCTATATACGATCAAAGTATCTAATAATAAGTCAAAACATATAAATATATGTATAATGCTACTAGAAATAACCAAACATATACGCCTGCTTTAAAATTAGACTGTAATATTTCTACTTTATCACTTTCAAACTCATCATTTTTAAGCATAAAGTACATTCCAACCAAAGAAATCCCCATACAAAATATCCACCAAAACAACATAGTAAATGGAGATATTAAATTACGTAAGAAAAATATTCCCAATCCAAGTACTAAACTAAAAGTATAGATAATTCTAGCTAAACTAAGCTCACCTTTATGCGTAATAAGTTTGTATATAAAGAATATAATACCAAACATTATGATTAAATCTTGATACATTACTTATCTATATCCTTTTTCAAATTAAATTTAATTTCATCTTTAACGTGACAGCCAAATGTTGCACCAGTAACACCTAATGAAGTATGACACATTACACGACCTAACCACACACCAACAATTTTATATACATCAGGATAACATGGTTGATTTTTTTAGCAAAGTTTATATTATCAATGAGTTTATAATTCATACAAAATAAACCATTAACTTATTCTAGCTTAATTTAAATTGCATGAAATTAAAGTTTATAATAAAATATTCATATACATCTGATAACATTAGTTTATTCAGAACGATATAACACCTTATGGAGGTTCCTTATGAAACTAAAACAGCTTATTTTATCTAGCATCGCTCTAGGTGCGTTAGCTTTCACAGTAGGCATGGCGCAACCAGCACATGCAGCAATCGGTATAGAAACACCTGCACCAGCTCAAAATTTAGAAAAACCTGCATCTGTAACGACACAACATCACATCAATGTAGATGGCAAGGTATTAGAGCCGGTGAAAGACCATCAAAACGTAGCCTATGTAGATGGCCAACCGCTCGTAGCATTGCGCCAAGTATCAGAAGCGTTAGGCTATAAGGTAGCGTGGGACGCACCAACAAAAACTGCATTGGTAGACATGAGCATTGCTACACTAGCCATCCAACCAGATCATGCGCAAATCGTAAGAAAAGGCAAGTTGCAAATCATCAACCTTGATACATCCGAATCAATGCTTCCTACACCGCGCATGATAGATGGTCAATTATTCGTGAGTCCTAGCGCATTCAAATTGCTATTAAATGACGTAAAAATCACGAAGGATGAAATTTTTATTGCTCCACAACGTGCTCAGCTAGCATCTACAACCAATACGAACGGGCCTCACAAAAACGAAATCAGTACATTCTTGCCGCCATCAGACAATACATCTGATAAGGTAGAGACTAGTTCTAAAGTGGAATCCAACACAAAATCCACTACAAAGGACGAACCTCTTATCAAGGTTAAACATACGCAAACAACTGACAAAAACACAAAATAATAATACAAATAGTAAAGCCCTTCGGATGATACCGAAGGGCTTTGGTATATGCAACAACGGCGGTTCCAAGAAGGACCGCCGTTTTGTTATCCCCTATTATTTAAATAGAGTGTTAAACAAGTTTTGCAACAAGGAAAGCAAAGAGCTAAGAATATCTTGTGCTGTTTTATCTGTATTAATTGTAGTATTAGCTGTTGTTACAGAACCAGCCGTTTTAGTAGGCTCTACTGTTGTTGTAGTGTTGGCAGCAGGAGCTGGTGTAACTGTAGTGGCTACAGGTTCCAAAGGTGCTCTACCCGTAGATGGTGTAGGTGTCAAAACTGGTGGGCGAATGGAATCAGTATATTTATAGCCATAAGATGCGTTAGCTGGTTGTGCTGTAAATGCTACAACGCCTAAAGCCATAACAGACGCCATAAGTGTTATAGATAATTTTTTAGCTTTTCTCATAAGAAACCTCCTAATAAAACACATATATAATCCACTATGTTATCAAATGTTTTGATAACATTTCGCATTTTATACTTAAGAGATAAGCTGAACATGAAAATTTTCAAATTTCATCGAATCTTAATCGATTTCAAGCTATCGGAAAATCCTTTGATTGCTTCTTTGGCATCATCTAAAACGCCTTTTGCATCACTTGGTGGCTTTATACCTTCGTGCTTCATCGATTGACTATTATCTTGAGCGCGTTTCATATTTTGACTTGCCTGTGCCATATCATTTTTTATACCATCCATTGTACGCCCAAGCTCGCCAAAGATACTTTCATCATAAATGGCAAAATTACTCCCCCCATTGGATGTAATATTCAATGGCCCCAATGTTAATTCGCCATTATCGATATGCAATGCATCCGTTGAAATCGTTGTTACCGATGTATGTACTTTCACATCAAAGAACGATAAATGACGTCCTTGATTGTGAAAGCGTCCCGTAATAGATTGTATAGGAATGAGTATGTAACGACCTGCACCAGATGTAAAATCGCCCCACACCACCATATCTTTAGGCTGTCCCTTACTTGAGAAGTTAAGGTCCGCCGATACAGGAACAGCAAAATCCGGTGTTTTTAAGGCCATGCTACTATCTAGATTCGTGGCAACCCCTGTTAATTCATAGGCCCGTGTATCTAGATTATATACACCTTTAGCCTTTAACTTACCGCCAAATACATTAGCATATACCTCTTTAAAATCTAATATTCCATCTTGATAGGTCACATCGCCTACCACATTTTCAAAGGTTAGTGCAGGGATTCTAAGGATTGGCATGGTAACACGCCCCGATGCAAAGGGCCGATTAATATCCCCCGTCACTGCTGTCAGCAAGGTCATCTTATCGTGAATACTATCACCAAATCCCAGGGACGCCGGATCTACGCCATAAATATTTAACTTCATATCGAGTGTAGGCATACGATGCTTGAGCACATCCTTTAGATCGATGCGGCCTTCCAATGTGAGGCCATCCCCAATGGCGGTGCCTCCGAATTTACCAGTTATTAGATTCATGCGAATGGCACGATTCGTATCGATATCAAATCGAGCATTAACATTATTCATCACATAATGTCGATTCTTTTGGAATATTTCCAATTGACAGTCTGAAAGCTTCACAATCGCATCGATATGTTGACCATTCCAGTTAAAGTTACGCACCTTTTTCCCTAGCTCTTCTTGACGTTCTAGGGTCGTTTTTTTTGGTGCTTTAGGTCGCTGTTCTACTTCAGATAAGGGTTTGTTAATATCAGGAGAAGCCGGCACAAAATCAACTCGATTATCGTCATCTAAATCTACTACAATGACCGCATCATTTAATTCTATGCCTCGTATGGCAGAGGCCTTGAAATTACGAGTAATCACATCCCACATATTAACGCGTATCTTACCGGAAGGTACGGTCATCAACTGACGCCCATCGTCATCAGACCATTGCAAATCCTCAAAAGATATGGTCCCCCATGGGGTAGCGCTCAGGCTAGCGACGGTAATAGTCCCTCGCATCATGGTCTGACGTGCTATCACATCATTAAAAATAACCCCCATCCCTCGACTCGCAATAGTAGCTAAGATGGAAATAATGACCACCGTAATTCCAATAAATGCAATGATGCCTAGTATACCTCGCTTATATAGTTGTATATATTTGCTCCAATACGAGCGTAATCGTCTAGTCATACAATTATTATAGCATTAAATTTTACAAAACCAATCACCCACAAATGTATAAACGCAAAGAGCTGCTACACACCAAGGTATGTAGCAGCTCATATATTATATATATGATTAATTAAGCTTCATCGTCAGTAACGGCCTTCGTACCACGCGTACCGGTTCTAATCCGCATAGAATCTTCTACATCGTACACGAAAATCTTACCATCTCCTACCTCGCCAGTTTGCAAGGTATCGCGCGCCGTATCCATTACAAGATCAACAGGCACGTCACATACAACGGTTTCAACCTTCACCATTGGTACGAGATTGACCGCATACTCTTGCCCACGATAGACTTCGGTATGCCCTTTTTGCAATCCACAGCCAAATACTTGGGAAACCGTCATCCCTTGAATGCCAATGCGATTCAAGGCCTCTTTTAAATCTTCTAATTGCTCTGCCCGAGCAATGATATCTACTTTCTTCATCCGTTTCATAGTATCACCTCATCTGCGTTTTCATTACTTCTATTGTACCATCTGTGAAAGCTAGCTTTCACCATGAATACGTTACACCAAGGAATGTTGGTCAGAGGTAATAAAACGTCCACTGCTCTTAAATTCAGATTGATTATACGCACCTTCGCCATGTTCACTAATGTCGATTCCCAAGGATTCGGCACTAATGCTAACGCGCATATCCATAAAGTAGCTAACCACCTTGAAGATGACAACTGTGCCAATAATAGCAAGGGCAATGGCTACGACGAGAGAAATCAATTGAGGAACGAGCAAGTTACCACCATAGAACAATCCATCTGCGCCATCAGGATTTACAGTAACCGTAGCAAATAAGCCTGTTGCAATAGCGCCCCACGTACCGCCTACACCATGAATACCAAAGGCATCGAGAGAATCATCATAACCAAACTTGCTCTTTAAAATTGCGACCGCCACATAGCAACAGATGGCGCCGATAAAGCCAATTGGAATCGCCGCTACAGGTGTTACAAAACCAGCTGCTGGCGTAATAGCAACAAGGCCAGATACGCCACCAGATACGGCACCTAACACGGTCGGTTTACCACGGTGATATCGTTCTACCAATACCCATCCAACGATGCCGATAGCAGCAGACATTTGGGTCGTCAACACTGCATTTGCAGCCAAGGGGCCTGCCCCTAGAGCGGAACCGGCATTAAAGCCGAACCAACCAAACCATAACATGGCACCACCGAGGACGGTCATTGGCAAGTGATGCGGTAACATTGGCATGCGCCCATAACCGCGACGACGACCTAAGAGCAAACAAAGTACGAGACCTGATACGCCAGATAATACATGGATAACAAGACCACCTGCAAAGTCGAGTGCTCCTAGATTGGCGAGGAATCCACCGCCCCATACCCAATGGGCCATAGGATTATAAATGAGTACGGACCAAATCACAGCGAATACTACAAAGGGTGCAAAACGCATACGACCCGTAATAGAACCGCTCATGATAGCTGGTGTGATAATAGCAAACATGCATTGAAATGCAATAAATGCCATTTCTGGGATATTCGCACCTTCCATGATGCTATTCTCTGTGCCCATAAGACCAATTTTATTGAGGCTACCAATAATACCATGTACATCGTCACCAAAGATCAATGTGTAGCCTATGAGCATAAATTCTACAGAAATCACACCGATTAGAAAGAAGCTCTGCATGATAGTGCTAAGTACGTTTTTACTCCGTGCCATACCTCCATAAAATAAGGCAAGCCCTGGTGTCATGAAAAACACCATAGCAGCCGCTATGAGTATCCATGCCGTATTACCTGTATCGATACCTATCATAATAGACTCCTTTCATAAAAAAAGCACCTAGTCTCAGAATATTCTGAAAACTAGGCACCGTTACCTAACTATTTTATTGTTGAAATACATCTTTACTTACATCCTATAGCATTTCTAACTATATGTCAATAAATTCTATAGAATATATGAAATGACAAATGTATCTTAATTGACACTCAAACAAATAGAACACGCACCCACTAATGTGAGTGCGTGTTCGTATAGTATAGCAAATCAGAATTATGCTTTTACTTCTTTACCGTATTTTACAAGGCTTTCAGCTTCAATTTCAGCTTGTGTACGGTAGTCTTGAGGCATGCTAGACAAGCGAATCCAGCTACGTACAGCCTCTACTAATACGATGAGGATCATGAGGAACATAGCAGCACTGAATGCTACTAGGATCCATTTACCAGCAGGAATGTAGCTGTTAAATACGTTTTCAAAGTCCGCAGCGATAGCAACGATAGCCATTAGGATACAAGGAATACCTGTTACCCATGCATAGCGTTTGTGACCAAGACGCATAATAACTGTAGTACCTACGGCCAATGTCATAGTACCCAATAATTGGTTAGATACGCCGAATAGAGGCCAAATAATACCGATGTTACCTTGTAGAACTAGGTAGCCCCACAATACGCATATAAGAGCTGCACAGCCATATACGCCTGGTTTCCAATGTTGATCGTTAAATTTAGGATGGAAATGACCTAATAATTCTTGAAGCAAGTAACGACCTACACGCGTACCAGCATCGATTAATGTCATGATGAACAATGCTTCGAACATGATACAGAAATGATACCAGTAACCCATCAAGTGAGACATGTTAGGCAATTTAGAGAAGATATGAGCCATACCTACTGCAAGGGATACGGCACCACCAGGACGGTGCATCAAGTCTTCGCCAACCATTGCGGACAATGCTGGTAATTCATGAACTTGAAGTCCTAATGCCTTAAAGGATTCAACTGTGGAGTTAATAGCAAAGTAATCATCTGGATGCAATGCAGTGGCTGCGATCAGCGCCATCATGGCGATGAAGCCTTCTGTTAACATCGCACCATAACCGATAGGCAAGATTTCTTTTTCATTAGTAAGCATTTTAGGTGTTGTACCTGTTGCGATAACAGTATGGAAACCAGATAACGCACCACATGCGATAGTAATGAAGATGTAAGGGAATACAGAACCTTTCAATACAGGACCGCCGCCCCAGATGTAAGGGGTAACAGCTGGCATTTGAATTTCAGGCATTACGATGATAATACCAAGAGCCAATGCGCCGATTGTACCGATTTTAAGGTATGTGGACAAGTAGTCACGAGGAGCAAGCAACAACCATACTGGCAATGCTGCTGCAAAGAAACCATAGATAGCAAGCATGATTTCGATGGTTTGCAAATCATATGTGAACCAAGAAGCATATTCGCTAGCTGCTACGTTTGGACCGTAAATGATAGCTGCAAAAATCAATGCTACACCGATAACAGTTGCTTCTTGAATTTTACCAGGACGCAACCATTTCAAATAAATACCAATAAAAATAGCGATTGGGATTGTAGCAAATACGGAGAAGAACCCCCAAGGGGAGTTATGCAATGCGTTAGCTACTACTACGGCCATACCAGCAAGGGTGATGATTAATAGGAACAATGTAGCAAGCATAGCACCGAAACCAGCAAATTTACTGATTTCTTCACGGGCAATATCCGCGATAGATTTACCATCATAGCGAACAGATGCGAACAAGATAACCATGTCATGTACGGCACCAGCGAGTACGGAACCAATTAGAATCCATAATGCACCAGGCAAATACCCGAATTGAGCTGCAATAACAGGACCTACGAGAGGGCCTGCACCAGCAATCGCTGCAAAGTGATGACCAAATGTTACCCATTTGTTTGTTGGCACGTAATCGTGACCATCATTGTGAACCATAGCTGGCGTTGGGCGATACTGATCGAGTGTGAGCACCTTGGCCGCTATGAAAGCCCCATAAAAGCGGTACGCTAAAATTAGAATACACGCGGAGGCTATAACTAAGTAAATACCATTCATAACCATAAAAACACCTCCAATGTACATGACATCGGAGGTGCCGAATAAATATTTCTAATAAAACTAGGTCTCCAATGCCACTGTAGCTTATAAATTGATGAGTACTTACATACTCATTGTATATCTAAACAAAAATATGTCAATTTACACTTTCTCATTCTAGATACTCATTATTCATTAAAAGCATATATCGAAGACTATTTTATTTTTTTAATATGATATTTCCAAACGTGCGTAACAGATTAAGCCCAACAGATCCGCTTTTTTCAGGGTGAAACTGCATGCCATACACATTCCCCTTCTCAACAACGCCCGGTACTTTAATCCCATAGTCTGCAGTTGTTGTAACATATTGAGAATCTGTCTCTACGTAATAAGAGTGCACAAAATATGTATATTTATCAGCTACATCAGAAAAAGCACTGTCTTTGCGGCATAGTGTATTTTGATTCCACCCCATATGAGGTACACGAAGGCCGAGGTTATTAGGAATGGCTTTCACAGTGCCCGGTATAATACCCAATCCGGGAGTCGGTCCATATTCTTCAGATTCATCAAATAAAAGCTGCATCCCTAAACAAATACCAAGCAATGGTATATTGCGCTCCACCACCTCATGAATAACGTCAATAAGACCGCGCTCACGAAGGACGGAAACAGCCGATGCATAGGCGCCGACACCCGGTAGAATCACACCATCAGCAGCCAATATAATATCTCGATCAGCGGTCAATACCGCATCAAGACCGATATGTTGTAATGCTTTTTGTACATTAAATGTATTGCCCGCATCATAATCAATTATGGCAATCATAGTGACATCCTTTCTTTTACGCCTATGTAAATAGCAACATACGTCGCAATGTACATCGCTATATAAATGGCCTACATTATTGACGAGCCATATACTCTTTCAAAATAGCGCGCATAATAGCACCATCACTAGCAGGTGGCAATGTTACACGCAACCAATTGTCTCGTTGTCCACGGCGTACTTGATAGCCCTTGGCGAGCCATTCATCAGCAAGACTATCCGCATTAGGTACGGACATAAAGATAAAATTAGCACCGCTCTTATAATAAGTACCACCCACTTCATCCAATGTTTGTTCCCACAAGGCACGTTCTGCGGCATTCTTCTCTATAGTGCTGCGCAAAAATTCACGATCACCAAAGGCAGCCTCAGCAGCTACTTGGGACAAAGTATTCAAATTATATGGCAAGCGAATGGTTTGAATATAGTTCGCTAATTCAGCGCTACTCATCATATAGCCTACGCGATAGTTCGCAAGGCCATAGGCCTTAGAGAAGGTACGCATAATAAATACATTAGGAAATTCATCAAGCAAAGCTCGTGCCGTTGGCACCTCTACGGAGGTTACGAAATCGATATAAGCTTCGTCGATGATGACTAACACATCTTTTGGCAATGTACTGATAAAGTTACGAATATCTTCAACAGTTTCATAGGTCCCTGTTGGATTGTTAGGATTACAAATCCATACGAGGCGCGTCGTAGTATCTACGGCTTGACGCATCGCCTTAAAATCGTATTGACCTGTAGACTCGATGCATGGCACCTCGTGAATGTCCGCCCCTTCTACGAGGCCGTTAAGGCCGTATTCAGAAAAGGCTGGAACGCTGATGACAATAGAATCACCGGCATTGATAAATGTTTTATTTACCATGGAAATCACTTCATCAAGACCGACGCCAATGACGAGTTGATTTTCTGCTACCTTCCAATAATCTGCTAGGACGCTTCGCAAGGATGATGCATTGCCATCAGGGTATAGGTTGGCATCATTGTTCGTAACATAATCTAATACTGCTTCGCGCACCTTTGGCGATGTACCATAAGGATTTTCATTAGCTGATAATCGCACAAGGCGCTCCACACCGAGGCGAGCTTTGACGGATTCCGCCGGTTCCTCTGGCACATACGGCTTTAATTGGCCAATAATCTTCTTCATACTCTACTCCTTACAACTCTGTAATCGCTTTGCGTTCCTGTGTTTTGCTGATGACACCTTCACGGCTTGCCAACTCTTCTAAGATGGCTTCATAAGGAACGCCTTTTTCTACCAATAGCACGAGCAAATGATAGAGTACGTCTGCTGTTTCATATACTAGCTCTTGAGGGTCTTCGTTTTTAGCAGCGATGACAACTTCTGTTGCTTCTTCGCCCACCTTTTTCAAGATTTTATCGAGTCCTTTGTCGAACAAGTAATTCGTATAGGATCCTTCCTTTGGGGTATCCTTGCGCCCTTTGATAATGGCGTATAATTCTTCTAATGTTTGTTGATTGGCCATTGTTCTTCTCCTTTGTGAAAGCTAACGCCTATGCGTCATCTCACCTCATATTTCGTATGTCTCTACGCTTCTACATCGTTAAAAAAGCAGCTCACCGCTCCTGTATGACATGCAGGCCCTTCCGCATTGACGAGGACTAGCAATGTATCGCCATCGCAATCGAGCTTCATATCCACCACATGTTGCACATTGCCACTGGTACCACCCTTATGCCAAAGTTCTTGGCGAGAACGAGACCAGAACCAAGTTTCCTTGGTTTCCAATGTTTTGTGAAAGCTCTCTTCGTTCATCCACGCCACCATGAGCACTACTTTTGTTGTATTATCTTGAACGACCGTAGGTAACAGGCCGCCACCCTTATTAAAGTCTGGTTTCATGTATGCTACAATCTCCTACCCTATCTAACAGCAATGCCAGCTGCCTTCAATTGTGATTTTAAATCGGGAATGCTAATTTCACCAAAGTGGAATATAGACGCTGCCAGCGCACCGGTAACACCAGTTTCGGTGAATACATCGATAAAATGCTGTACCGTACCTGCACCACCGGAGGCGATAATTGGTACATCTACGACCTCTTCCAAGGCTTTATATAGTTTAATATCAAAGCCGGATTTAGTGCCGTCCTTATCCATGCTCGTTACAAGTAACTCACCAGCGCCACGGCTCACAGCTTCTTTAGCCCACGCAAGGGCTTCCCAATCGCTACGCTTGCGACCACCATGGGTATACACATACCATTTACCCGTCTCTGGATCCGTTTTTACATCAATGGCTACTACCATACATTGGTTGCCAAACTTTTGAGCGCCTTCACTAATGAGTTCTGGACGCGCTAAAGCCGCTGAATTAAGCGATACCTTATCGGCGCCAGCTTTCAATAGCGCGCTCATATCATCCACCGTTTTAATGCCACCACCTACGGTGAGGGGCATGAACACATGTTTTGAAATATCTGTCACCACATCGCGCATTGTCGTACGTCTATCCACCGTAGCCGTAATATCGAGAAATACGAGCTCATCGGCGCCCTGCTCCTCATAGGTAGCAGCAATATCAACAGGGCTCCCTACATCAACGAGGTTTACAAAGTTAACACCTTTTTTTACGCGACCATTATCTACGTCTAAACAAGGAATAATCCGTTTTGCTAACATGATGCATTCTCCTTATTAAACGCAGCAATTTCCTCTAATGTAATAGTGCCTTCATACAAGGCCTTGCCTACAATACTGTCTACTACACCGCGTTGTTCAAGGTTTTTAATATCCTCTAAATTGCGGACACCACCGGATGCAACAATACGGGCCGTAGGGAATTGATCTTGTAAGGAACCCAATAGGTCTTCATTAGCACCTTGCATAGTGCCATCTCGGTCCACATCGGTAACGATAAAATACTTAGCACCGGCTGCCACCATAGCACCGATAAGGTCGGTCATAGGTACATCAGATTGGTCGAGCCAACCTTCCGCAGCGACCTTACCATTCTTACCATCTACACCGATAACGATGCGTTCTGGGCCGTATTCTGCGATAACCTGTTTCGTCAATTCAGGATTCTTAAGGGCTACGGAGCCGAGAATAACGCGATTAACGCCCATTTCTAAATATAAATCTACAGCCGCTTTATCGCGAATACCGCCACCGATTTCTAACACACCTGTAAATGCAGCGCGTACGCGTTTAACAATATCTACATTGACCGGTTTCCCTGCCTTCGCCCCATCTAAATCGACGAAGTGCAACGCACCAACACCAGCAGCCTCGTATTGAGATGCTTGGTCAACCGGATCCGGATTAATGATGGTTTCCTTCGCAAAATCGCCCTTATATAGGCGTACGCTGCGACCATCTTGTAAATCTATAGCTGGAAAAATCATAGTATCTCCTCTATTCACGAATCTTATGTGGCCCTGCTTTCACCATTCACAAGGACTCGATTAAATCATGCCCTTTGTAGAATTCACACCATGAATGTCTGGGTTAATCGTAACCGCCTTACGCAATGCGCGACCAGTAGCCTTAAACATGCTTTCAATAATATGATGCGTATTGCGACCATATTCATTGCGCACATGTAAATTCATGGCTCCGCTCACAGCCAAGGCTTGGAAGAAATCCTCTACCAATTCTGTTTCAAAATTGCCACCCAACACAGGTGTTGTAAATTCACCATTAAACACGAGGTATGGACGACCACTTAGATCGATGACAACCTGTGTCAACGCCTCATCCATAGGCACCCACGCGTCTCCATAGCGTTCGATACCCGCCTTGTCACCAAGGGCTTGTGTCAATGCTTGACCCAAGGTTAATGCAATGTCCTCCACCGTGTGATGCGCATCTACGTACGTATCGCCTACGGCTTTCACAGCCAGACCAAAACGGCCATGCTTAGCCAACAAATGGAGCATATGATCAAGGAAACCGATGCCTGTATCAACGTGAATATCTTGATTTCCATCTAGGGTAAGTGTAATTGTAATATCAGTTTCGCCCGTTTTACGAGTTACCGTAGCTGACCGATTTGTTCTCATCATAGTATCCTCTTTATCATTAGGGAGGCCCTTGCGGGAATCTCCCGATCCATACAATTATTTTTCAAAGCGTACATCAATAGCACGAGCATGTGCTTCAAGGCCTTCTGTACGAGCCAATGTAGTAATATCCTTCGCCACTTCTTGCAAACGTTCACGACTAAATTGAGTAAAGGAAATGCGTTTTACGAAATCGTACACACCTAGTGGGGACGAGAATTTTGCAGTACCGCTCGTAGGTAATACGTGGTTTGTACCGCCTACATAGTCACCCAATGGTTCAGATGCATATCTGCCAAGGAATACGGAACCTGCATTTTCTACCATGCTCATATATTCCATAGGGTCTGGCAATTGAATTTCCAAATGTTCTGGCGCCACTTCGTTCATTACAGTAAACATATCTTCTACGCTATCCATAACAGCAATATAGCTGTTATTTTCGATAGCTGGACGAGCAATGCTTTCACGAGGTAATTGTGAAAGTTGACGTTCTACCTCATCGGATACGAGTTGGGCTAGTTTTTCACTATTTGTAACCATGATAGCACGAGCTCGTGGATCATGTTCTGCTTGGGATAACAAATCCGCTGCAAGATGTACTGGATTAGCACTTTCATCAGCGATAACGCCGATTTCACTAGGGCCTGCAATCATGTCGATATCGACTTGACCAAATACTTGGCGTTTTGCAGTGGCTACATAAATGTTACCAGGGCCTACGATTTTATCTACTTTAGGAATTTGCTCTGTACCATAGGCAAGAGCCGCAACACCTTGAGCACCACCCACTTGGTATACCGCATCAACGCCAGCAAGTTTTGCAGCGCCTAGTACAGCAGGATTAATACCATCCTTTTGTGGTGGCGTTACCATAATGATTTCCTTAACACCAGCGATTTTTGCAGGCAATGCAGTCATCATAATGGTAGACGGATACGCTGCTGTGCCACCAGGAACATAGAGGCCAACACGAGCCAATGGCGTTACCTTTTGACCACGTGTGATGCCTGGTGTATCCATATCTACAAAGCCCTGTTCAATTTCACGACTGTGGAATTCGGTAATATTTTTCTTCGCTACCAATAAAGCGTGTTTTAAATCTTCTGGTAAATTGTCCCACGCTGCATCGATAATAGATTGTTCTACCTTGAAATCATCTAGTTTTACACCATCGAATTTTTCAGAATATTCACGGAGTGCTGCATCGCCATTAGCACGTACATTTTCAATGATATCGTACACGCGGCGTTCAATTTCCATATCTGTTGTTTGTTGTGTATATTGACGGACAATGCTGAGCATTGCATCAAGGGATTCTTTGTAAATTTTCATTGTATGTCCTCATTTCAAACTATGTATATCAATACTTCTATTGTAAACGTTTCTCATCACATCGCAATAGCCTATGCTATCTATTATTTATCAATAGCCGATTGTAATTGATCAATCAACGCAAAGATGGTATTTCTTTTTTGTTTCAATGCCAATGGATTTGCTACAAGACGCGTCGAGATTGGTTGGAGCCAATCATAGATTTTAAGATTATTTTCTCGTAGCGTTGTACCCGTTTCTGTAATATCTACAATGGCATCGGCCAGACCTACGAGGGGCGCCAATTCAACGGAACCTTCGATTTTAATGATTTCTACGTCTTGGGATCCGAAATATTGTTTTGTAATGGTTGGATATTTTGTACCAATCCGTTGACGACGGCCTTCCTTCGGATTGTACCCTTCTAAGGAGGCCAAGATAAATTGGCATTGGCCCGTTTTCAAATCTAGCATTTCATAAGATGTATTGTCTTGTTCATCCAGTACATCACTACCAACAATGCCTAAATCAACGACACCATTATTCAAATATGTCGTTACATCAGGGCCCTTCGCTAAGATAACCTCTACCGAATCCCCCAATGGGATAATCAACTTGCGCGCTTTGTTGCGTAATGGTTCGCAGTCAATACCACAGGACTCTAAGAGTGGAATAAAATCCTTTTCAACGCGCCCCTTTGTCAAGGCGATTCGCAATTTACCATTATCTTGAATGTTGCTTTCACCTTGCATAAGCACATCTGTAAGGACATCGATGTTGAAAGCCATACCAACGGATGGCATCGGCGTGCCATCAAATCCAGATAAGAGACCGTCATAGCGACCACCGCTGACGATGTATTGCGATACGCCATCTACATAACCTCTAAAGGTAAGGCCTGTGTAATAGGATTGAAGTGGTTCTGTAGACACATCAATGCGAACTTGTTGGCCAGTCGCTTCAATTTGTCCCGCTAGATCCATAAGGCTATCTAAAATACGTTGTGCTCCTGCAGGCAAGATGACTTGACTAAGCTCATTTTTAATATCATTTACAGTGCCGAATAAGCGAGGCCAAATCGTAAGGAATGGATACAATGCATTATTTTTAAATTCGCTAATCAATTCGTTATAGTGTGGCAAATATTTTGTAAATAACGCATCGAGCAAATCTGCCCGTTCCCCATCGGTCAAGCCCAATGCATCGGTGATAGCACGGGAGAAACGAGCATCACCAATTTCTAATAATAAGGTATTATTGAGCTGTGATTCATTCACCTCTTTAATGATGGCAAAGCATTCTAACTCGGCATCAATACCTTCATAGCCGACCATTTCGATACCACCTTGTGTAACTTGGTTAATATCGCCGCGATGCTGTTTGTTTTTCATCAACACATCGCCAAGATAGTAGAACTTGCGAGGCAATTCAATATTCGTAGTCGCCAAGAAACGACCGATCGGCATGGTTAAATCGGGACGGATAACCACAGATGCATCAGAACTACCAAAGAATTCGTACATATGTTGACCACGGCCTAATGTATAACCATTAAACACATCTTTGTATTCTACAAGGGGTGTAGAAATTTTTGTATACTGACGATTGCGACAAAGGCTGAGCAAATATTGACTCACATCATCCTTGCGCTCCGCTACAGCACCTATATCATCCCGAAAACCTGTAGGCAACTGTTTCTGTACCATGAGGATCATCCTTTCTATAAACCATGCTAATATTTCTATTTAAAATATATAGATTCTTTTAGATTTTATCACTTTATCACGCTAAAGCATAAAACTATAATAATACTCCTCTATAGAATTGTCAATAGAGGAGTATTATTTCTAGTCCCAAACCTTTGCTACATCTGCTACGCTATGCGCATCGGATCCAAGCACAAAGGGTACACCAATAATGGCAGCTATCCCTTGAATAAAACGGCTTGGGTACATTTCACCGCAATCAGGTTTAAAGAATCCACTCATATTATAGTCTAGTTCTCTACCTTGAACGCGCATAATATGTAATATATCGCTCACTAATTGAGCATTTCGTTTATCTAAATGGTGTTCAAAACCGAAATGGTGTTGGTATTTCTTAATTAAATCAAAATGACCGATTCGTTTTGGCGTATAGGCACCCAAATCAGCACGCACCGCTTGGCGAATGATACTAAAGTATTTATAGTACAATTCACTTTGATTAGAAATCCAAGGACCAAAGCCCTTTTCAAATTCCTCTGTATTATAGTCAACACAGTAGTATTTGTCACCTACGCCATCCATAAAGTGAACAGATAGAATATTATCATCCGTCAATGGACCATAGCGATCAAGAAAGTCTTGAATGTCGCTTTCAAAACCAGGGATATAATCCACCTCAAAGCCAAGGGAAATATCGATATGCGTACCATAGGCACGTTGTAATTCACGTCCCAATTCAAGATAAGAATCCACTTGATTGAGTTTAAGAGACGCCGTATCATAGGCAATTTTATCACCGCCATACTCAGCCTCAAAGGCCTTTGGTAACGGAGCATGCTCTGTTAAACACACCTTTTCGATGCGCAATTCAATGGCTTTTTCAATCATCAATGCCGTTCTATCACCGCTACCATGTGGACATAATTCAGTATGAAAATGACCATCCACCAATCGGCTACGATACGTACTATTGCCTATGAATTGCCGTTCTGCTTTCATATTTATCATAACTTACTTTACCCCTGTCTATGTGTAACATATAATCCGCAACCCCACGGACATATGAATGATTTAATATCTATTATTATACCAATAATGCGTAAGTTTCGGTATCCTGATATTTTCCATGTTTAAAACCAACTTCAGGGGTAAGTCCACAATAGGTAAAGCCGAATCGATTGTGTAATTTCGTGCTTTCCTCATTGCCTGCCGTAATAACAGATACTACATTATGAAGCATTGTATCTTCTTTAGCCATCTCTAAAATACGTTCCATCAACTGTGTTGCCACACCTTGGCCACGGTAATCTTTGTGAATATATATGGATAATTCTACAGTACTTTTGAAAGCATCCTTTAATCGATATGGTGAAAGCGATGCATAACCTACCACTACATCATTAACGGTTCCCACAATAATAGGATGATGCTCATCGCGGTGAGCATTATACCATTCATGCCACTCTCCTAACGTGCGTGGTTCGAGGTCTAAGGTGGCTACGCCGTGTTCGACCTCGTAGTTGTAAATTGTAAGACAGTCCTGTACATCATTAATTACAGCCCTACGGATTTGTAATTTACTCATAATACCCACCATATTCTACTGGATAGATCCCAGTATAGATTTCTTTAATTTAAAATATTCTATTTTACCAACTTTTTGAATCTTAAGATGTTCACGTGGTATATGTTTAATACGCTCATACACTGTCTTTTTACTTTTCTCAAGATTCTTCCATAATTCTTCTCTAGTAATGCCTGGACCAATCATAAACAAAGAGGTCTGTAACAGAATATAATATATATTTTGTACCACTTCATCTGTGATACCTTGATTAATAAAGAACTGTTCTAATTGATTACAAGCATTACGTAATCTTTCTAAACGAGTATTAAGCAAGTCATGTAAATTATCTATCGTATCAACTAAAAAATTTAAAAACTGAATTATAAAAGGTGTTAAATCACCCCCATTATATTCGGATGTAGTCTTACTGAAGATTTTATAATACTTAGAACGATTTGCTTTTATCAAAGCTGATAAACGCAACGCTACCAAAGGATGAAATTCTTTTGCTAAATATGAAGAGGATATATATCGATTTATGCGCCCATTACCATCATAAAAAGGATGGATATACCCAAATATATAATGAAATACTGCAACACGAATTGACAATTGTATCTCATTATTATTTAAAAAACCCAAAGCAATATTCATAAGTCTAATAATTTCCGATTCAGGTGTTGTTCCCACATGTATTTCTCTATCAAAACCATCATAAACAGAAACTGAATCTTTTCTAAAAATCTTCCCATCTAACTTATTTTTCTCTTCAATCTCATTCGAGACCAATGCATCATACAAAGATCTAATTTCTTCATTTAAATAAAACTCTTTTTTTCCTGTTGGATTTAAGATATCTCTATATTTCGAAACAACACTACTAAACCGTTTGATTTCAGTAACATTCGTACCAATTGCTTCCTGTATTTCCCGTCTACTACTATGAACACCTTCTATATCGTTACTAGCCTTAATTTCTTCGACTAAAAAAGTGTTAAGTAAATACGGATGCATAATTAAAGGAACTTCTTTTAACAACTCTAAAAATGCAGAATGTTTTCTCTCAATTTTAATCATTACATCAAGAATATCCTTATGATATACAAAGAAAGCTGAAAAACTTTTTCTTCTATTAATTTGTGTTATAGATATTCCTATATGCTCTGTATTTTCAGACGTATATCGTGTATTAAGTATCTCTTGCCATTTTTCGGGATATTTATAATACACCTTATATAAAGGTTCATATGACATACTTCCTCCTCCTTTCATAGACTTTTAAAACGTAAAAATCATAAATTTTACTTTTATATTTTCAATATAACAAAAGTGAGTGGTAAAAACAACGTTTTTTACCACTCACTTTATATATTTAAATTTCTTAAGAGTAAAAAGTATTGTTTTTACGCTTAAATAGATTTACTCTATATTCTTGTAAATCCTGTCCAAAAATTATAGTACACCAAATAGAATAAGCGTAACTACAACTAACGCAACAATAACTATATAGTCTAATAATTTAAGGCCTACAGACGCTGCAAAGCTATGTGTCTTGCCACCAAAGCCTCTTAGTTCCAAGGATAATGCCATCGTTTCAGAGCGGCCCAAGGATTTTAAGAGCAATGGTTGTATAACAGAGGCATAGGATTTCATGCGTTTAAAAATATTGCCTTCTAAGGAAAGGCCTCGACAAGATTGTGCCTCTTGTACAGCCTTGCTTTCACCAATGAAATCCGGTACAAAGCGAAGTGCTGCCGTAAACATAAATGCATATTCATAAGGAATTTTGCATTGTGTTACAAGGGCCGCGGTTAAATCTTGTAATTTAGTCGTTGCCAAAAGTGCAATAAATACGAGTGTCATGGCAAGCATACGAAGACCAGATACAACGGCAGATACAACGTCCCCGCTACCTAAGTATTGAACGGCGCCTAGGAATACGGCGAACACAACTAAAGCAAACACCGCCTTGTATTGTTTCCATAATAAACCGGTCAACAACAATGCTACTAATTCTACGACAACTAATGCCATCAATGACATCCAGTCTCGCAAGAAGATGGCCCATACGGATACGGCGAGGGTCATCAAAATTTTTGTTAATGGTACTAATCGTTCCATGGTCCCCTCCTATTCTGCCAATTGCGCGATAAGACGCGTCCGTAATTCATCCATCGATTTGCAGTAACCTAGTCCCGGTACCGCTTGTGAAAGCTCTACACTTGGCGGTTTTGTGAGGCCAAGATCATGTAATTCATCGGTAGATTTCGAAAATAATTCTTCTGGTGTACCGTCAAAGGATACGGTGCGATGGCCCATGATGATGGCACGAGAACATTCAGCCGCCATGATTTCCATGTCATGAGTAATCAATAAAATCGTAATGCCTTCACTATTCAACTGACGGAGCAAGGCTAACAATTCTTTTGTTTCCTTTCCATCTTGACCACTTGTAGGTTCATCGAGGATGAGGATTTTAGACTGCATAGCTAATGCAGATGCAATGGCAACACGTTGTTTTTCGCCACGGCGCAATGTAGGTGGATACTCGTCACGCAAATGACTGATACCACAGCGATCTAACACTTCGTCCACAATGTGTGTAATCTCATCTTTAGAACGTCCCAAGGATTCAGGACCAAACGCTACCTCTGTAGCCACAGTAGGTCTAAACATTTGGCGATCTGGTTGTTGGAACACATATCCAATAAATTGGCCTCGTTTAGATGGTGGCATGGATGTAATATCCTTGCCGTTATAACGAATATAACCTTCACTAGCCTTTTCAAGGCCTACTAAGAGACGGGTAATCGTCGTTTTACCACAACCATTCTTACCACCCACAGCAATAAATTCGCCTTCACGAATGGTAAAGTTTACATTTCTAAAAATATCTACGGTAGGCACATAGCCAAATCGTAAGTTTTCTACCTTAAGCATGTGCGCCACCTCCTGTACTTTCACCTACACGATTACCTTGTTGAGCTTGGCTTTCACCATTTACATTTATATGCTCATAACGAGAACGATCGATGGCCTTAGCCATTTCGATGTGATGAAGACCCTTAATAGCCGATTCGATGCTAAGCCAAGGTTCATCGCTATGATAACCGGCCTTTTCCAATTCCATATACGTTGTAAATACGGATGGCAATGCTTCTACATAAATATTATGATTGTACATGTATTCCAATGTTGTAGCCACATCGCTATCACATACGATTTCACCATCCACCATAAGTGCCATGCGATTAGCATATGGCAATACGGCATGCAAATCATGGTCGATAACTACAACAGTGATACCATGATTGCGGTTCAAATCACCAACGAGGCGATATAGTTCGGCTGTCCCATCTGGATCAAGTGAACTAGTTGGTTCATCAAGAACGAGGACAGATGGATTGGTTGCCAGCACGGAAGCAATCGCTAACCGTTGACGTTGACCGCCGGACAAGCTCGTAATTTTACGATCCTCAAGGCCTTCAATACCAACTTGTTTAAATACCTCCGTACAACGAGCATCGATAGTAGCTCGATCGTAACCACGATTTTCCATGGCAAAGGCTACTTCTTCACGAACAGTCATCGTAACAAGCTGTGTATCGTAATCGGCAAGAACTACACCGATGTGATTAGCCAATTCAGGAATTTCCATTTGCGTAGTCGCTTTACCATCTACGAATACCATACCTTCTAGACGACCGCCGTAGAATTTTGGCACCGCCCCAACCATGGCCATGCAAAGCGTACTTTTACCACAACCGGCAGGACCTGTTACAACGAGGAAATCACCATCATGCACATCGAGGTTGATGTTCTTTAACGTAGGCGCAGTCGCCTTAGGATGGTAATAATTCATATGCTCAATGGAAATCTTTGCATCCCGTTCTGGCGTAATAACGAGACCATTATGGTCGCTAGAAGCTTCGCTACCGGTAGGCAACATGCCTCTCTTAGCGAACATCTTTTGAGCCGGAATGTACAACACTGGTGTAATCGCTGCATTTACAGCCGCTACCACTAACACAAGAGGCCACATAGCATACAGATATACATTATTAGGTAATCCTGCAATTTGCCATAACAACGTAACGAAAATACCACCAGATACAACAGTTGTAAAAAATGCACCTACTATCGGCGTGATTTCAAAGGAACCAATTTTACCGATTTTCATAGATGTCATGGTACGTGAAATGAATGTTATCACCAATGCACCAGCTGGCTCGGACAACAAGTTACCATAAGGGAAGCCAGATTTTGAGGTTAAAACTTCAATCAAAGCGGCTACTAAGCCAATTCCTAATGCCTGAGAGACGCTAGGTTTCGTCAACAAAATCGCCACACAATAGGCCGCAATCATCCAGTTTGGTGTAACACCTGCAAAACTAGGACTTACTAAATGCAAAATCGTGCCTAACGCGAGCATCAAGGTACTCACTGTTACCCATCTAAACTGTCCACCCTGATCATGGGTGTACACGAGATCCTTTATTCGTTCCATAATACCCTCTTTTCTTCAATAGAATATATACTGTCTATTTTAACATTTATATGGGTATTGTGAAAGTTTATAATCCTTTTCTATGCAACAATATAATTCATACAAAAAATAAAGCGACACCGAATAAACGATGCCGCCGCTTGAAACCATATAAGATTTTTCTATGTGCAATAATATTACAAATTAAAACAGTATAAGTCAATACGTATATATAAATGTAGATTAGATTTATTCAATCTAAAATTCTATTCAGTCTTTTCTCCATCCTCTGTTGCTACTGCTTCACTCGGAACTTCAGCGTTTTCTTTACCTTCTGTTGTTTCAGCAACTTTCGCTCTAATGTCTTTTGCCGCTCCTGCGGATTTTTCTTTCACGGTATCTGTAATATCCCTAGCTGCATCAGCCGTTATATCTTTCACTTCTCTAGCCTTTTGTTTTAGCTCTTCAGCCTTCACCTTAAGGGTCGCTTCTAGGTCCTTTGCCACATCTGCAGACTTAGCTTTTACTAATTCATTTACATCATGTGCTGCATCAGCCGATTTCGCCTTTACATCCGTCGCCTTTTCCTTAACTAAGCCCTTTACTTCTTGCGCCGCATCAGCGGATTTAGCCTTTACATCTGCCGCCTTTTCTTTAGCCAATACCTTTACTTCTTGCGCTGCATCAGCAGTTAAATCTTTTACAACACTAGCTTTAGACTTAGCTAATTCTTTTACATCCTTTACAGCATCTCCTAATTGATCTAAAAACTTCATGTTAGTTCCCTCCAAATAATTTTGTAATGAATGCCTTCTCTCTTTCAATTACAGATTAAAATTAAATAAAATCTTACTTTTATATCATTAAATCACAATGCATTCAAATTATAAAGAGTGTTCACGCATCTTCATGTTACTATTAAAATCATTTTATAGCACCATCTATTAATGATGGTGCCTTTAAAAACTAATGTACTTCATCCAATAGTATTTTAAGATATTCACGTCTACTATTTAATATTCTATCAATATAGATAGTCCAATCTAAATAACGATAAAAACTTAAATAATTATGACAAAGCAAATATCTATATTCAATTTTACTCCCCATATTTATCAATAACCGCTGTCCCATTTCGGGAAAAACGCTTAAGGAATCATTAGTAGTCACTATATCCGAAATAGTTTTCTTAGCTAACTCAATATCACCAGTTTCTTCTTCTATATAGGATTTTATTTTAAGCAAATCTTCTCGTGCTTTAGGTGCATAACTAATTTGATAATCCACAATTAAATCCCCAATTCACTCTTTAGTTGCTCTGATGAAATCCACCCTTGTTCTTCACCAGATTTGCGACCGGTCTCTAAAGCGCCCATAAGTTTTATCGTAGCCATTACACGTTCATAGTCTTGAATATCCATAATTGCATATCGACCTCTACCATTTTTAGTTAAGAATACGGGACTATCTATAGCAACATCACGCAATACTTCAGAATAATTACGTAAATCTGAAATAGGTTTTATATTCGGCATACTATCACCTCCAAGAAACTTTAGTAATATAACACTCATTTTTCAAATGTCTTATTATTATTGTAGTTAAATTATCATGTAAATTCAACAATAAATTTTACAGCATTATATAAACGAATAAATTGTAACCTCACTATACATACCATTCTCACTTCCACGTCACATAGTTATGATATAATGCATATATTAATTACGCCCACACAGGAGGTCTACATGTACAAATATATCACAATTTTAGGCGCTGCAGGCCAAATCGCACAACGATTGACAGCAACACTTCTAACATATACAGATATGCACATCACATTATATGGACGCCAATTGAGCACACGCATTCATCCGGAAATTTTAGAACACGAACGGATAACCGTTATCGAAGGATCCTTTCAAAACCCTAAAAAATTAGAGGAAGCCGTTAAAAATACAGAAGTCGTATTTCTCAGTGCTATGGAAACTGGCAGTGATATGGCTGCTATTGTGAAAGCACTTGCTCGCCAAAATATTCGTCGTATCATCGGCTTATCCATGGTTGGCCTATCTGGTGAATTTCCAACGGCTTTAGAAAAATTTACCTTCGATACTCTACCAATTAGCTATGTACAAGGCGAACGTCAGGCGCGCAACGTTTTACGAGAATCTAACCTAAACTACACTATTTTGCGTTTACCTTGGCTCTATAACAATATGGAGAACACAAATTATGAATTTATCGCAGAAGGCGCCCCATTCAACGACGCACAAGTTACACGCGAAGCTGTAGTAAAAGCCGTGTATGATATCCTACACGTTGAAGACGAAACGCCATTCAGCCGTGCCAGCATTGGTGTAGGTGAACCAGGTACACACTACGATAAACCATCGTTTTTATAAACTACCATATATTAGGAGATATCTATGGGAAATTCAAATGATACAATCATTCTAGAAAGTAAAACATATAATAAATTAAAAGCCCAGTTAGAAATATTAACCGCTCTAGTGGAAGGACAAAATGATATCATTCAAGGACGTACAATAACCATAGAGGAAACTTTTAATAGTATTGATAAAATGATACATCAATTAGACTAACCTAATATTAATATTATAAATGGTCTATAATTACATATAATACCTTCGGTATACATTTCTCTCTCAAGAAAATGTATACCGATTTTTTATTCCCATAATTTATGGTTATTTATGTAGATAAACAACGTTATTTACGCTATACTAATAACAGAATTAAGATACACTAATAAACAGGTAAGGAGATATCATGAATCGCATTGTTGTTATAGGTAGTTGCAACATGGATATTGTGGTCCTCGCGGATAAGCGTCCCGCAGCAGGCGAAACAATTATGGGCAACGAATTGCACATCGCTCATGGCGGCAAAGGTACAAACCAAGCGGTTGCTGCCGCTCGCCTAGGCGCAGAGGTTACCATGGTAGGTTGTATCGGCGAAGATGCATACGGCCAAATGATTTTGGATAACCTCAAAGAAAATCATATCAATACGGACTATATCGTCACTGTCCCAGATACGACAACTGGCACAGCCCACATCACATTGGCTGAAGGCGATAACAGTATTATTGTTATTGCAGGTGCTAATGCTAAGGTGGACCAATCTGTCGTAGATAATGCTTGGTCTGCTATCGAACAAGCAGATCTTGTAATGATACAAAACGAGATTCCTATTCCAACCATCGAATATATCGTTCGTCGGTGTCACAATGCTAATGTAAAGGTCCTCTTAAATCCGGCTCCAGCGGCGGACCTCAATCCTGAATGGTTAGAATTAGCAACCTATATCACGCCAAATGAGCATGAATTATCGGCCCTCTACCCTAACAAAACTACAGAGGAAACATTATTAGCTAATGAAAACAAGATCATCGTTACTCTCGGCAGCCAAGGTGTAGGCTACGCAGACGATGGCGAAATTCACATTGTTCCTGGATTCAAGGTAGAACCAGTGGATACAACAGGTGCAGGCGATACCTTCAACGGTGCCTTTGCAACAGCTATCGTTAATGGTAAAAGCTTAGCCGACGCATTGCACTACGGCAATGCAGCTGCGGCCTTATCCATCCAAAAACTAGGTGCTCAGTCCGGAATGCCTACCAAGGATGAGGTCGACGCATTCTTGTCTAAGCATTAACGAACTGAACAGGACTTTAAAAGCTCCACCGGCCGGGTCTGACTTCGGCCTACGGCCTTCGCAGGGACATAAGTAGGGTGTGAGCTAACAGAGGAGCAACGCGACGCATGGGAGCCACACATCACTTAGTCCTGAACGTAAGATTTCGAGAATCGAAATCCACAGTGAAGGTAAAGTCGATTTGAAAGTCCTAGTCAGCTCCAACAAATATTTACCTAATAACGAATACTTTCAACCTCTATATAATAAAAGGAACAATGAACGAGGCTTTAGCAGCCTCATTCATTGGAATGAAAGGAGTTTATATGCAACGACACGGCATTTTAAATAGCCATATTGCTAAGGTTCTTGCAGATCTTGGTCACACAGATACGATTTGTATCTCCGACTGTGGATTGCCAGTACCTGAAGGGGTTCAAAAGATTGATTTAGCCTTAGATTTTGGTGTACCAAGCTTCGAGCAAGTGGTATCCATCATCTCTAAGCATATGAAATCCGAAGCGGTTCATGTGGCAAAGGAAATTAAGGAAAATAATCCTGAAGCTTATGACTTTTTGGAGTCTACCTTCCCATCTAGTCAATACGAATGGATTGAAACGAGCCATGAAGCTTTCAAAGAAGCAACAAAACAATGCAAATGCATTATTAAAACTGGTGAAGCATCTCCGTATGCGAACATTATCTTGCGTGCCGATTGTATTTTCAGCGATCGTCCCTAGAGCAATAGATTAAGAGATACTTTCACAAGTCATATAGGAGTAGTTATGGAAATTGTTATGTCAGGCATTGCAAAGGCATTTGGTACGAACCAAGTACTGCGCGATGTAAGTATTACCCTTAAGGAGGGCGAGGTTCACGCCTTGATGGGCGAAAACGGCGCCGGCAAGTCCACCCTCATGAATATTCTTACGGGCATTCACAAGGCAGACGCTGGTACAATCACTATTGACGGCGTAGAGCGCACCTTCCCGAACCCGAGAGAGGCCGAGCTAAACGGCGTGGCTTTCATCCACCAAGAGCTCAACATTTGGCCAAATCTAACATTGTTAGAAAATCTATATTTAATGAGACCAAAGCGCAATAAATTTGGTATGCTCGATAAAAAAGCGATGCTCGCTGAGGCGGAAAATACATGCCGCGAGCTAGGTATCGAATTACCACTCACAACGGAAGCAGGCCTTTGCTCCGTTGGGCACCAACAAATGACAGAAATCCTTCGCATCTTGATGTTAGATGCCAAAGTTGTCATCATGGACGAACCAACAGCAGCCCTTACAGAACGTGAAACGGCGACATTGTTTAACATGATGCGCAAAATGAAAGCACGTGGCGTTGCTATCGTATATATCTCTCACCGTATGGAAGAGGTATTTAGCGAATGCGATACTATAACAGTTATGCGTGATGGTCATACTATCATTACAAAACCAACTGCTGAAATCTCTGTAGACGAAGTAGTACGCCACATGGTAGGCCGTTCCATCGACGAGTTCTACCCTGCTCGCACTACAACACCGGGCGAAGTGGTAATGAGCGTAGATAACCTCAAACCAGAAGGTTTCGACAACGACATTTCCTTCTCCTTGCGCAAAGGCGAAATCCTCGGCGTAGCAGGCCTTATGGGCGCTGGCCGTACTGAAATCATGCGTGCTATCTTCGGTGTAGATAAGCATAATGGCGGTACCGTAACAGTTAACGGCTCCGTTCTGAACTGTAAAAAACCAGAAGATGCCATCAAAGCTGGCATTGCTTTCATCACAGAAAATAGAAAGAGCGAAGGCTTGATCCTCGATTTCTCCATCGGTTCCAATATTACATTGCCGAACCTTGGTGATATTTGCCCATCCCATGTATTGGATAAGGGCAAGCTCAATTCCTTTGCTGACGAATTGTCTAAAAAGCTAGGCGTTAAAACACAATCTATTCACGAACCGGCATCGTCCCTATCCGGTGGTAACCAACAAAAGGTGGTTATCGCGAAATGGGTTGGTAAAAAGCCATCCATTATCATCATGGACGAACCGACACGCGGTATCGATATCGGTGCGAAACGTGACATTTATGATTTAATGAACGAATTAACGAACGATGGTGTGTCCATTATCATGGTGTCCTCTGAGTTACCTGAAGTGCTAGGCATGAGCGACCGCGTTATGGTCATTCATGAAGGTCGCGTAGCAGGTATCTTGGACCGCTGCGATGCAACACCAGAATCGATTATGACATTAGCCACAGGAGGACAATAATGGACAGCAAAGCTCTACAATATGTAAAAAAATTAGGCCCCCTCATCGGCCTCATCCTATTATTTATCATTATCTCTGTCATGAATGACAGTTTTCTTGAATTCTCTAACTTGCGTAACTTGTTGCGCCAAGTATCCATCAATGCAATCATCGCCTTTGGTATGACGTTCGTCATCTTAACGGGCGGTATCGACTTATCTGTCGGTTCCATCCTTGCCCTCTCTAGTGCAGTGATGGCTAACCTCATCGTAACTGGTACTGACCCTGTATTGGCTATCGTATTAGCCGCAGGTGCCGGCCTTGTATTGGGCGGTATTAACGGCCTCGTTATTACTTATGGCCGCGTAGCTCCATTTATCGCTACCTTGGCGACCATGACAATCTACCGTGGTGCGACGCTAGTATTTACAGACGGTAACCCAATCTCTGGCCTTACACAAGACCCTCTATTCCACGGCTTTGGCCAAGGGGATATTGCAGGCCTTCCAGTTCCAGCCATCACAATGTTCCTAGCTTTCATCGTCCTCTGGTTCGTATTGAGCCGCACATCCTTAGGTCGTAAAACATACGCCGTAGGTGGTAGTGAAAAGGTAAGTTACATTGCTGGTATCAAGATTGACCGCGTTAAAATCTTCGTGTATGCCTTAACTGGTATGCTCTGTGGTATCGCTGGTGCAATCATCACTTCTCGTCTTAACTCTGCACAACCTACAGCAGGTGCAGGCTACGAACTTGACGCTATCGCAGCGGTAGTTCTTGGCGGTACAAGCCTTGCTGGTGGTCGTGGTCATATCGTTGGCACATTAATTGGTGCCCTAATTATCGGTACCCTCAACAATGGGTTAAATATTCTCGACGTTTCCAGTTTCTATCAACAAGTTGTAAAAGGTATTGTTATTTTACTGGCTGTTCTTGCAGACCGTAAGAAAGCCTAGGAGGTTCCTATGAAAAAACTATTGTTACTGTTGGCGATGGCCGTTATGGTTATCGGTCTTGTAGCAGGCTGTGGTAAAAGCGCTGATAACGGCGGCGACAAAAAATCCGGCACTATCGGCTTCTCTGTTTCCACATTGAACAACCCATTCTTCGTATCTATGAAAGAAGGCGTTGAGGCTCAAGCTAAAGCACTTGGTCTTAAAGTTAAAATCGTTGATGCTCAAAACGATCCTGCAAAACAAGCAAATGATATTTCCGACTTGATTGAAAGCGGCGTTTCCGTATTGATCATCAACCCTGTAGACTCTGCAGCTATCTCTACTTCTGTAGAAGCAGCAAATGCTAAAAACATTCCTGTAATCACTGTTGACCGCTCTGCTGACAAAGGCAAAGTAGTAGCTCACATCGCTTCCGATAACGTAAAAGGTGGCGAAATGGCAGCTCAACTTATCGTTGATAAAGTTGGCAAAGCTGCAAAAGTAGCTGAAATTGAAGGTATCCCTGGTGCTTCCGCAACTCGTGAACGCGGCCAAGGTTTCCACAACGTAGCTGACAAAGACTTAACAGTAGTAGCAAAACAAAGCGCTGACTTCGACCGTACAAAAGGTTTGAACGTAGCAACTAACATCTTGCAAGCTAACCCAGACGTACAAGCTATCTTCGCTCATAACGACGAAATGGCATTGGGCGCTATCCAAGCAGCTAAATCCGCAGGCAAAACAATCTTCATCGTAGGCTTCGACGGTACTGCTGACGCAGACAAAGCTGTTAAAGACGGCACATTGGCTGCAACAATTGCTCAACAACCAGACCAAATGGGTAAAATCGCTATCGATACAGCTCAAAAAGTTATCAAAGGCGAAGCTGTAGAAGCTAAAATCCCTGTAGATCTTAAAGTTGTTACAAAATAATTGTAAATAGAAACTGGGTACAGAAAAAGAGTCGCATCATATGGTGCGACTCTTTTTAATTGCTAAATTATAGAACATTAGGAGATAGAGGCTCGAATACATCCCCTTCTACAAAATAGAACAGGCCTGTTCTATTTTGTAGTACCCCTATATACCCTTTCTGAGAATTAGTACAGGCCTGTTCTAATTCTGAAACCACATATATAAGCTACTTTGAAATTGGTACAGGCGTGTACTAATTTATAAAATATATAGACTTTTCCGTATGCTATAATGAGCATATATAAAACTCAAAGGAAAGGAGGATTCATATGGAGTATGTATTACTCAACAAGGATACCCCTCTCTTGCAGTTTTGCATCGAGAGGCACGAAGATGTTGTCAACTTAACCACATTGGTTCGCATGGATATTTCTGATTTAACAATCATAGATAATGCGACATTGCCAATAAATATGCAACCTACCATAAAAGGACTAAAAAATTGGTTATTACAACGTAAGATTCCAAATAATCGTGCATTTGTTGAGAATTTATTAGATGCCATTTCAGATACAGAAAATCCATATCGATATTTAGATGTAACCTATGGTCTATCCCTAAATGATACATATTGGGTAAAACCGACTCATTCCACTATTTCATGGTCAGATGTTAATTTATACGACAATCCATTTAGCGAAATTGTGTCAGGCATCGCTTTCACAGGCGAAGATAGTCATATACAAGGGATTGTGACGACCCCAGAATACACAACAAACGGCATGCTCCGTAAGTGTTGGCATCGTGAAAATGATGTCATTTATTTATATAAAGGTTCAACACCTCGCTATGCCAATGGAGGGCTTGAGGCACTCAGTGAAGTATATGCTAGTCAGATTGCAGCAGCTATGGGGTTAGCACATGTGGAATATAAACTCACTACATTCCACGACCAACTAGTTAGTGCGTGCCCTCTATTCACATCGGAACAGGTCGGATACATGCCTATATCTAGTCTCCTAAAAGAAACGATATCTCGTGACGAACTTATGTTATATGACACACAGCACGATATAGCTAGCTTGTACGGTATTATCCCATTTTCTGATATGATGGTATTCGATGCACTCATTCATAATACTGACCGACACCTCAACAATTTTGGTGTTCTCATCGATAATGAAAGCAATCGTATCCTAGGTCCTGCACCTTTATTTGATCATGGAAATTCATTATTCTACAATATAACTAACGATGAATATGCCGATTTAAATGGTGTGAAAGATATCAGTTTTTGGGGACTCTCCTTTGATACATTGGCAAAATTATATCTTCACGATTCGCACCGTGCCATGTTAACACCATTACTAAATTTTAAATTTAATCGTATTCCATCAGATATATTAACAGATGCAAAATTAGATATATTAGAATCCTATATCCAACAACGATCTGCTTATTTCATACGTTTACTCGACGAAAAATACATCAATTTCATTCATCCCAATATAGCTCAACAATAGCAAAAGAGGCTGTCAATAATGACAGCCTCTTATTACATTTTGAACAACCCCTACTACAAAATAGAACAGGCCTGTTCTATTTTGTAGTACCCCTATATATCCTTTCTGAGAATTAGTACAGGCCTGTACTAATTTTGGAACCACATGTATAGGGCGTTCTAAGATTAGAACCACATATATAAGACGTTCTGAGATTAGAACATGAAGTTCACGTCTGTACGCCAGTAATTACCTAATTTATTACCGTCCATGTCTTTATTACCGAAGCCATAGTAAGCACCGATGGATACATTTTGGAATGGTACGTAGTTTACATTAGCTACAAAGCCTTTAAAACCATTACGTACATGAGCAACGCCCTTAGTATCCACATAGTGTTGATTGTAGAAGCTATAGGCCGGTGCAAAGGCACTACTAAAGACAGGCGAGTTAGCTTCTTCATAGTAATATTGACCACGTACGCTATAAGTACGGGCTTTACTAATATTGTAATTACCATAACCTACACTAGCCATCCAAGCTTGGGAGTTGGATATGCCTGGTGCTGTAAGCCATTCGCCGAATACGTTCCAACGGTTGAAGTTCATATTCGCGTTAAGACCCCAAATATTTTTGTACGGGGAATCGATAAAGGATTTAACTTGTTTACCTGTAGCCGCATCAATGTCTTGACCTTGGTATAATTTACCATTGTGGAATCGGCCATACATACCGCCAAGGGTAACATGTTTGTTAAGTTTACCTTTCACTTCTAGCATAGCTGCAGAGATAGTGTTTTCCTTATTTTGGTACGTACCTGCACCACCCCACCAGTAACCATAGCTAGCGGATACATCTAGCTTACCATGTTTATACATGAGGCGCACCCCATCGATGAGGTCATCATACATAAGACCTAGTGCAGGCGTATATAATTGACGACCTACGCGCAATGTTGTGTCTTTACCAAAATGATGGTCGACATAGGCAAGATTTACCTGAGCTATATTAGCATTGCTATTGCCGAGCTCACCGGAACCTTGTACACGAACAACGGCATCGGTTTTATCATTGACCTTAGCATTAAAAATCACACGCGCCCGATAATCAAAGGAAGAATGCTTTCCATAAGCATACGCATCATTTTTCAATTGGCTGCCGCGATAGCGTAAACGATAATTTCCTGTTACCTTCACATTACCCACTTGATCTTCTAATTTTGCTACACGCACGCCCAATGTATTGAGTTCATTACTAAATTCATCGGCTAAGCGATTGATCATAGCTTGTTGTTCTGCATTAGCGCGGTCTTGATTCGCCATGGCTTTCGCTACCATTTGAGCCATTTCGTACCGTGTAATATCTTTATTGCCTTTGAAAGTCCCATCTGGATAACCATTAATAATACCGACAGATGCCAATTGTTCTACTGATTGATAGGCCCAACTAGAAGGCTCTACATCACTAAATGGATTGGCTGCATAGGCACTGACAGAACCCAATACAAAACAAGAAACTAAACTTGCTACTAATTTTCTATTCATAGAGATAACCCACTCTCATCTATACACAAACAAAATATATGACTCTATATTATCTACACCGCATCATCATACTATATAACATGCGATACACGTATTAAAGATACCACCTATTCATGAGGTGTTGTATAGTTAATATCTTGTGCCTTGTAGCTTTCACCATGAGCCAATACATGCACGATGGTTTCTAATGTGGCACGTACAGTTTCAACAGCCATACTTGGTTGATTTGGTTTATCCACCACTTGAGATGGCAAATATGGAATGTGCATGAAGCCAGCCTTGATATTGCCCTTTTGTGCCGCATAATGGCATACACCATACATCAAATGATTGCATACAAAGGTACCGGCTGTATTAGAAACCTTTGCAGGAATGCTCGCTTGATGTAATGCATTGACGATGTTTTTAATAGGCAATGTAGAAAAGTACGCACTAGGCCCATCAGTTACGATTGGCTCATCCTCTGGTTGATTGCCTGCATTGTCTGGAATGCGGAAGTCATCGCAGTTAATAGCAACACGTTCCACTGTAATATCTGGACGGCCCCCTGCTTGGCCTACACATAGAATAAAGTCTGGTTCGCATTTTTCAGCAGCTGCTTTCACAGTATCAACAGAAGTATAACGTACAGTTGGCACCATTTGAGTTACCACCTTGTAATCGCCATCAGTATAACCATCCATCGTTTTTACAGCTTCCCATGCAGGATTAATAGGTTCGCCACCAAATGGATCAAATCCAGTAATTAAAATAGTTTTCATCATAACACCTCATAAGGATATTTCAAAAGATTGTTCATCCACAGAACAAGGTCTTAAATAAAATAGTACATCAATAGGATGTTCAACACGAGCATAATCAATGCAATTGGAAGTTGAGCTTTAATAACACCGTATTGATCACGCATTTCAAGAAGCGCTACCGGTACAATGTTAAAGTTTGCCGCCATAGGTGTCATCAAGGTACCGCAATAGCCAGCAAGCATTGCGATAGCACCAATAGCAGCTGGGTTTGCACCATGAGCTACAACGAGCATTGGAACACCGATAGCACTTGTAATCATCGCAAAGGCTGCAAAAGCGTTCCCCATGATCATTGTGAAGATGACCATACCGATGCAGTATGCTACAACTACGAGGAATACATTATCTGCTGGTACTACACTTGCTACGGCACTGGAGATAAGTTTACCAACGCCAGCCAAATTAAATAGATAGCCTAGAGCCGCTAATAATTGGGACAAGATAGCAGTCCAACCAATCGCATCGATAAGACGACGACCTTCATGGAAGCCTTGGTTAAGATTGCCCTTTGTAATGTAAAGAGCGGCACACATCGCGATGATTGCTGCAATACCAAGTCCTACAAGAGCACCTAGCTTAGTAAAGAAGCCAATTACGAAGGTAATAATACCAACAAGTAAAGCAGGTACGAAAATAATATTACCGATACGAACTGCTTCGCCTTTTTTAAATTCGATAGGAGATTCGGAGTAATGACCTTTGCCGAGTTGTTTCACCAAAACGATAGCTGCCATGCCAATTACGAGCCAACCATTAATTTCTTTAGAAAGATAAGAGCCAAAGATAAAGGATACGCTGTACAATAACCAGAATAAGCCTGTACCAATACGATATTTATGTTCTTTATCTAAAAATGATTGAATTGCGAAAATAAATAGAATAATACCTACAAGAAGGTATACATAATCTAAAGGCTGCATTTTATAGAGTATTTCTAACATATTAATTAGCCTCCTTCTTTAATTCTTCTGGAGTAACGAGGATATTAAATTCATTTGGTACTAATTTACCAGCTTTCATATCAGCTTCGTCACGAGCTACAGAGGCTTGAATTGTTTCATCAAAAATAATAAAACGAATAAAATTAACGATATATGCACAAACAGCCGTTGGCAATCCGTACAATACCATATCTGTTAACTCTACAGAATAGCCTAATTGTTCCATAACACCTTTGATAAGCAATAACCCACCAGCAGCAAGGAACAAGTTTTGACCGAAGAAATTGCCTGTATTATCTGCAGAAGCAGCTACACCACGCACCTTATCAAGAGTACGTTGAGATACTGGGCGACCTTGAGCTACTGCAGCTTCACTCATAGGTGCAATCAACGGACGTACCATGGCAACCATACCGGACATGTTAATACCAAAAGCTACAGTTACTTGGCGCACAAATAAGTAAATCATAAAGATACGACCAGCCGTAGCAGCGTTGATCTTGCCAATCAAAATTTCTGCCCGTTCACGTAAACCATGACGTTCCATAAGACCAATAACAGGTAAAATCAAAATAAATAATGACATATAACGATTTTTAACAAAAGCTTCGCCTATAGCACCAACGATATCATTGATACTGAGACCACCTGCAAGGCCCGTTACAAAACCTGCGGCTACGACAACTAACAAGGCATTAAAGCGCAGCATCAGACCGATGACCATCACTAAAATACCAGATAAGACTAACATAGTCTCACATCCTTTCAATAAACCATCTACCATTCAAAATGAACGCATAGATATGACATATATGTATATATTATATATCTAAATGTAAAAATCCTGAACCATCTTGTACAAAAAAATACACCTCACGAGGAATATTCTCACGAGGTGCTTGTATTAGTTATATCAAGTCTTTTTTAAACAATACCGTTGTATGTTGTTTTCCTCTAAAATGTACTTTATCATAAGCTTTAAATCCAAAGGATTCATACATCTTAGGCAACCATGGATGCTCTTTAGCCGTCCCCAATGTAACGGCTGGTGTTTTGAATTGAGTTTTTAACAACTCTTCTGCATAACCAAGTGTTTCCCGTGCATAGCCTTTGCCTTTGAAAGCTGGTGCTGTTACGAAATGGGCAATATGTGGAAATTTATCCGGTGTAGAGTATTTAACCCATGGCATGCAGAATGTAATAGAGCTCACTAATTGTCCGTCAATATACAATCCATATACAGGATAGGTTTCAATCCACTCTTTAGATTCTTCTTCGGTAAAATCGATGGCATCAAAGGTGATTGGAAAATCTTTAATAGCTGCATAACCATCAATTAAAACCTTATGGTATTCCGCTGTATCTTCTACTGTTAATTGTCTGAATTCTTTCATTCTCTTGCCCTCATTTTATATCTTTATCAAACTACATATTTATATTTTATACATATATTCTGTATATTTATTTATCATAAATGTAATTATACTCCTATATGTATCTAAATGCAATAATTTTACATAAATATTTGATGAAGTTTTATAATCTTTATAATAAACAAAAACAGGATGCATCACGAGGATACATCCTGTTTTGGAGCTTTCACAAGCTCGAGGGGAAGTTATAGTCAATGTATTATTGGCTAATACGGGAACCATATACGTCGCGTTGGTTTTTAGGTTCGTTGTTAACGCGAACACGTTCTGTTTTATGACGGTCATTATCGCCACCAGAAATACGGTCAACACGGTAATGGTTAAGACGAATATTTTGTAATTCAGGTTGGAATTCGTTCATAGCACGACGCATGTTATCATCGATAGGAGCGCCATTCTGAAGAGCACGGTACAACATAGTTGCGAATTCGTAACGAGTCATTGTTGCATCGCCTTTGAATGTGCCATCAGGGTAACCAACAAGGATACCATTACCAGCCAATTGGCTAATGTATTGGTAAGCCCAGTGATTGCGAGGAACATCAGGGAATTCAGCAGTTTTGCTAGGATCAATTGCATGTGGATTCAATACTTGTAACAAGTTATTGTATTTATTTTCAATATCTTGAAGACGTGCATTCAATTCAGCAATTTCACGCCCCATAGCTACACGGGAACGAGATTCAGGAGCACGTTTACCAAGACGAATGGATACGCCTGCATTTAATTGAGGGTTACCATTGCCGATTGTGCTGCCGATGGAGAACATTGTATCTTCATTAGGACGGTAGAAAGCGCCCAATGCAGCAGAGTTAGCATTATGGTAGTGGCCATAACCAGCAGCTACTGTCCATTTATCATCTGGGTTGAAGTCTAATGGATGTAACGCAGCCAATGCAGCAGAACCTGCACCTACTTTATTAACGCGTTGTTCTACATCGCCGACACGATTATTCAAGTTAGTAATATTATTATTGATTTGACCTGGTGTTGTATTATCGATTTGGTTTTGTAAATCACGAGCTACAGAGAACAATTGACTACCATTTACAGCATCTGTAGATGTAGCAGAGATTTCGCCTGCAGCTACGTTCTTAATTTGACGTTCTTGACCAACTTGACCTACAGATACAGATCCATTAGTAGCGGAGCCCACACCTGCAAAGCCACCATATGTATGAGTTTTAATTGGAGCGCCACTTGTAAGACTAGTAGTAGTAATAGAAGCTTCACTTACAGCTCTTGCCGGAGCAGATTGGGATTGGAAACCAATAGCAATCGAGTTTGCATCAGACGCAACGGAGTGATCACCAATCGCCATAGCATGGTCAGCAGTAGCATGTGCATCAGAACCAAAAGCATTAGCACGTAACCCTTGAGCTTGTGCACCCGCACCATAAGCTTGTGCATGATCACCAGAGGCAATAGCAGAAGAACCGATTGCATTAGTATGTGCACCAGTGGCTTGAGCGCCAGAACCAATAGCATTAGCTTTATAGCCAGCAGCTTGTGCTTCATAGCCAATAGCTTGAGAACGAACTTCAGATGCATTAGCACGTGTACCAATAGCTGTAGACCATGTACGTTCAGCCTCTGCAGCGTGACCAATAGCAATAGATTCGCTCATTTTAGCTTGAGACCCATTACCTACTGCCAATGCGGAACTGCCTAATGCAGTATTTTCAGAACCAATAGCTACAGAATTAGATTTCCAATCTCCTGGACGTAATGTTGCACTATCTGGTTCGTTATCATAATCACGATCGCGGAAATTAGAAGTCGATTCACCTACAGTATTTTTATAACCATAACCAATAGCATGTGTACCATTAATAACATTGCTATCGCCAAATGCTTGTGCATAAGCACCTGTTACAGTATTGCCATCGCCAAATGCATTAGCTTGATCACCATTAACGATATTTTGGTTACCATAAGCGCTACTAGAGCCAGTAGCACTTGTAATTTCATTATGTTGGCCAACTGCAATACTAGTAGCTGTACCATTTGCAACAGTACCATAAGAAACACTATTGTGTGTGGTGTCTGGAGTTTGACCAGCTTGATCACCTACGGCTGCAAAAATAAAACCACCTGCTTTAGATACAGGTGTTGCTGCACTAACAGGAGCAACTGCGGATACACCAACAGCTGCTGTAGCAGCCAATACTGCAAATGCTAATTTTTTGGAATGTTTGTTTTCTCTCATCTTACACCCTCACTAAATTAAAATCCTTAACAATATACAATACAATTTTTCAGTCTCTCTATTCGCCTCTCTCTTTAGCCTAACCTAAACATATTTTTTCTCTCTATCTCTAAATAATCATGTTTGAGTTAGTTTAAGAAAAATTTATATTGTTAATTACTTGCATAGCATATCAAAATTTTACGATATGCACAAGACTTTTTTCCATATAAAGTTCATTAATAACACTTCACATACATCAAAAATAGCTTGATTGCCATTGTTCTATACCCTATTGATATGCTCATCAATTTTTATGATGAGCTTTAAAATCAGAATACTTTGTGCCCTTTTCATGCGATACATCAATTTACTTATAAATAATCAATATTTTAATAAGCACAGTAAATTCCAAACGCATCACCCTCACTATATTTTCATGAACTAATTATGAATATTAGATATTTCTATTCATTTACGATACTGAATAATTAGTTGTTTCTATGTATTTTTAAATATATTTTAATATTAGTTCGAACATTATCTCAACCACATCAAATCTCTATTTTTAAACAAACCATAAACTGTCTTTTCCCTTTTCATTTTCATTAACCTTCCATAAGTACTTAATTACGAAAATCATATACAGAATTATTAATTTACATTTATATACATACAGGATATAATCAAGATGAACACTATATATCTTATTTCGTAATATATAAAGGAGAGGATATTATGGAAAGAGTAAACCAACGCGGAAAGTATTTATTCATTGCTGGTATTATTAGTTTAATTATTGCCATCGTAATCTTATTTGTCATTCCAGATCCATCAGCTAACAATGTGGAGATTGCAAAAAAAGCTACTAGTGCAATGCAAGCGGCACAAGAAATCTCTAAAAACAATCAAACAAGTATTTTAATGCATACAATTGGTATGGGGCTCTTAGGTTTCGGTATCACTGGAACTGTGGGTGGTTTCATCCTAAAATCTTTTAAGAAAAAACAATAGAATATCTCATATAAAAAGGTTCTATAATAAATGTTGGGGTGACACCACTACGGTGTCACTTCCAACATTATTTTTTTGCAAAAAAATAAGCATACAAGACTCACATACTTTACAATAAAAGTGTCAAAGTCCTAAAGAAAGGATGTGAGCTTATATGCCTACTACTGATTATACTGAATTTTTACATAATGTAAAACAAGAGTTTATTACAAACAGCTACGAATTGGACGGAACATTTATTTTTGACATAGAATTACCGGTAACACCACATATTTGCCCAAAATGCGGAGAAACTACAGAGCGTATTAAAGATTACCACATACGTACGGTAAAATTTGGAAAAGTACAACGAGGACCATTAATTGGAAAATACAGACAACGTCGATATATTTGCCCTCATTGTAAGCATTCTTTTGCCGAGAATAATCCATTTG